>NZ_JALBGX010000001.1:0-329465 GCF_023006465.1 Rhizobium sp. PRIMUS64
GGTGGCGGCCGTGGCGGCGGCGGTGGACGCGGCGGTGGCGGCGGACGGCGGTAAAACCTCTTTCTAGCTCAAGGAGTTACATCATGAGACGTCAATCGATCGCAATTCCGTTTATGCTTGCGACGGTGCTTTGCGCAATGCCGGCGGCACCGGCGCTCTCCCAAGTGCAGACAGATCTCGCCGAATACAGGGCGGCAACGCCGTCGCCGAAATTCGACAATCCATCGCTTGCTCTGGACAAACTGAAATCTGCCCTGAGTTCCGACAGTATCGACGATCTTGCCGCTCTGCTCGGCTTGAAGCCAGACAAGCTGCGCTCGAGCAATGAGGCGATGATCGCCTACGGATTGATCCGCGAGGGCGCCGAGCGTCAAGTGGTCCTGCGGGATTCTGCAGGCATGAAGATCGTTGCGATCGGCGATCGGCTCTGGCCGCTGCCGTTTCCGCTGACCGAAGGCAAGGACGGCAAATGGTCCTTTGACACCCAGCGCGGTTTCGAAGAGATCATCAACCGCCGCATCGGAGAAAATGAACTCGCCACCCTTGATACGATGCACGAATATGTCGCGGCGCAGTATCAATACGCATCCGAGGATCGTGACGGCGATGGCATTTATGAGTTCGCGAAGAAATTGATCAGCAGTCCGGGCAAACTTGATGGCCTATACTGGGATCCGAACGTCTATCCCGAGGAAAGCCCGGCAAGCGCGCTGGTCGAGACGGCGGCCTTCGGCGCCGCCAAACGCGGGGAAGGTTACTTTGGCTATCGCTATCGCATCCTGACTGCACAGGGAGACCAAGTCCTTGAGGGCAAGAAAAGCTATATCGTCAACGGCTACATGACGGGCGGCTTTGCCCTTATCGCTTGGCCGGTCAAATACCGGGTGACCGGCGTGCAGACATTTGTCGTCAACGGGAGGAGTGCCATCTACCAGCGCGATCTCGGCCCGCAAACCGAAGCGCGGGCCGCGGCGATAAAAGATTTCAATCCGGATGCCGATTGGACCATCGTAGGCGAGTAGGATCCGAGCCAGTGGCTCCCTGCGCTATGGCCGACACACGCGAGGCAGCGGCCATGGCGCGGTTGGAGTACCGGTTGTTGCCCGTTACCTCGCGTCCAAGCCATTGCGGCAGCGTGAAGCGCTCATCCTCGCTCGCCATTTCGATCTCGGCGAGCGTCAATCCTTCGTACGGTTCCGCAAAGACGTCCACCTGCCAATGTCTATCGTCATGAAGAACGCGGTAGCGGGTTTTCTCGAGAATGTGACCGGCGGCGAGCAGAAGATCACGTGCCTCGCCGACGGGAATTTCGTACTCATATTCCTCTTTAGCGAGGCGTGACATGGGGAACTTAATTGTGAGGTATCCACAATGTCCGTCAATCAGGCGAACGCGCACGCAGCTCTGATTGCGGTGGGACAGATAAGCCTGCTGTAGGACCTGCCCATTGTCGGCGCAATGACGCCAACTGTCGTCGCGGAACCAGAAACTTGCGCTCGATTTCAGTCGCTTTCAATTGTGGTTCCTTCGCTTGAATCGCTCCGTCGGTCAGTCACTCGACAGGCGGTTCCCAGGTCAGGAAGAAGCCCACGTCGCCCGGCATGCCGTCGGGGAAGTTGATGATCATCGCCTTGAGCCCGTAGCCCTGTGGCTTGGCAACCTCCTCGAACAGTTCCAGAAGCTCCTTTGCCCTTCCCTGCAGCGTCTTCTGCCATCCGGGAAGATTATTATTGATAGCTCGACCGCTATCGGTGCAGAAAGTCGAGGGGAAGCTGTAGATCAGGGCCTCGTACTTGCCGTCCGCAGCTGCCTTCATCACGAGCCGCTTGATAACGGCGCGTTCCGCTTCACCGATTTGCTTGCGAAAAAAATCCTCCACGAATTCGGCATGTTTCTTTGCCTCCCGCGATTTGATCTTTTCGTTGCGCTCCATTTCGAGAAGCTGAAGCTCCAGAGCACGCTTGCGCAGATCCTCTGCGCTTGTCATCGGATGGGATGTTGGCGTCTCAGGTGATGTCATCGTCGCTTCCTCCATAATGCGCGGAAATGATAAGGCGCGCGGGGAGGCTAGGGCAGTAAAATACACGTCCGCTTCGGTAGTATACTGTATCTTACGCTGGCATGAGGCTCTCTGCCCTCCCTGAACGTCGGTGGCCGAAAGTTAGTTTGTCCCGATCAGCTTGTTCTGTCGAATGGCGTTGCCGTTCTGACAAGTCGGGACTATTGTTTGAAGCATTATACTGCAGGTTGTTTGCAATCGGAAACTGGCGGGGAACCGATGACAAGTGCAGGTGTTGGTGCGACTGGCAGCGGCTTGGCTTCACACGAAGAAGTGCAGCAGCAACTCGAGCGCATTCTTTCCAGTCCGGAATTTCGCCTTCCCGAGCGGGCGAGACGATTCCTGGAATTTGTCGTGACCGAAACGCTTGCCGGTCGTCGCGACTATTTAAAGGCGTTTACCATCGCGCAAGCCGTTTTTGGCAGAGATGCGAATTTCGACGCCCAGCAGGATCCATGCGTGCGCATCGAAGCAGGGCGGCTGCGCAGAGAGCTGGAGCACTATTATCTGACTGCCGGCAGCGCCGACCGGGTCATCATCACGATTCCGAGGGGCGGCTATGCTCCGGTCTTCGACGTGAGGCCGGGCGTTGAAACGTTAGCGATGCCGCAATCCGAATGGCCGATATCTTCGGAGGAGGGCTTACAACGGATTGATGCCCCCGGGGATGTAATCAAGCGAATTACGGCAAATCCCCAATTGTCACGATCCCGAAATTGGCTCCTTGCCGGAGGCGTGTTGTTAAGTCTTCTCTCGGCCGCCGCGCTGCTTCAGCATGACAGGCCGCTTGACGCGGGAACTGAGATAGCATCCGGAGTCGGCAGTCGCCCGATCATTGTCGTCGAGCGCTTCGAAAGCAGTTCCGACGGGAGACTTGCGTTGGACATTTCGCAGGGCATCACCGACGACATTATTGAAAAGCTAGTTCCCTTTAACGACATTGTCGTCGTTACCGACTTGCCGCGGTCCAGAGAGGGGCAGATTTCGCCAGAGCCGCTTTATGCCCTTCAGGGAGGCGTGCGATTGGAAAGCAGCATGCTGCGTTCAACCGCGCGGCTTGTACGGCGGACGGATGGGGCCGTTATCTGGGCGAGCAATTACGATGCCGACATGAAAGTGCAGGGCATCCTGAAAACGCAGGCAAGTCTTGCCGAACAAATTGCAACGGCAGTCGCGCGTCCATTTGGCGTCATGTTCCAGACCGATACCGCCAATATCGCTAATGGCGCGGACGCCTTTTCATGTGTCTTGTCCTATTACAGCTACCGCAGCGAAATGACTGCCCGTGCACACGAAATGGCAAAAACCTGTCTGCAACTTTCAGTTGGGGAAAAATCGGCCGATTCCAATGCCACGGCCTTGTTGTCCCTGACCTATCTTGATGAGTTTCGCTTTCCGTATCAGTTGAACACAAGGCCGACCGTCGCCACGCTTGGCGTCGCAAAGAAATTTGCAGAGCGCGCCGTGCAACTCGACCCAAAGAATGCGCGCGCACTTCAGGCCCTCATGCTTGCCAATTTTTTCGGTGGAGATTTGGCCGGGGCCATGCGCGCCGGCGAGGCGGCCTATGCCAGCAATCCGAACGACACTGAAGTGGCCGGTGAATACGGCTTGCGCTTGTCGATGTCGGGCCAATGGGGCAGGGGATGCGAGCTGATTTCTGCGGTCGTCAGCAAAAATGCTGGCCCCCGCGGATATTACGAGGTGGGAATGGCGCTTTGCGCCTTCATGCGAGGGGATACACAGGCTGCGGAATTATGGTCCCGCATGTCGGACCTCAATTACAATCCGATGCATCGTCTCGTGCTGGTCGCTATCCTCGGCTCTATGGGAAAGAAGGCCGAGGCAAAGGAGCAACTCGACTGGATCGAGCTCCACTCACCGGCGTTGATCCCGAATATTAAACAGGAGGTCGCCAGTCGGCTGGTGCGGATCGAAGACCAAGAGCGGTTTTTTGTAGGACTGCAGGCAGCCGGCTTGCCGCTGCAAAACGACGAGAAGCCTGGGAACTGAGTGCAACGACTGCAACGTCTGTTTTATTCTCACTTTGGTGAATATCAGGCTCGTCGCGTGCAGCCTGCAGGTCGTCGTGACGGGCCGCTATGACAATGAGCTGATCAAAATCAGATCGCTATTGCCTTCACGACGAAAGGTTGATCGGCCCATCTATCCTGGGCATCGGAGCCGAACAGGATGAACTTCAAGATCCTGCCGCGCTTCTTGAACTCGACCGAGTTCTCGTTGCTTGCAAAGCGGCATCGGGATGGTTTCATGAGAAATCGACAGGCGAAAGTTTCGCATCGCTCGCTCTGAGCTTTGCGATCAGACCTCAAGAAACCTTCATGAAAGCTCGGGGTTGAAATGGCCGCACCCGGCTCCAAATCCGTCGGCGGTAGTCGAAACGCAAGGGCAGGGGCGCATGGGCAACGCGCATATCGATCGGATCGGCCGGGTCAAATCAGCCTTGGGTTTCGTTCTCGTGCTTTTCGGCCTCTTCTCCTGCCGCCAGGCATTTGCGCCGCCTGCCGATATCGGCGGCCTGACGGTGACGTCGCCTGATGCCGCTTCGGGCTGGAGGAAGGCTGGCAAGGGCAATCTCTTTATGCTGCAGAAAGATTTTCCGGAAACGGAGGACGATAAGCGCGGAAATGAGAGACAGCGCCCAAGCTATTGATAAAGTGGATTTATACGGCGACGCCATTGACCTCCCGGTCGGCTGGAAAGCCACCGTTGGTATCAGTTACTTCGAGCCGTCGGCAATGCGCGAATCACCTGAAATCTGTGTCATGTCGTCAGCCGTCTCGATCGGCTGAAACGGGCGGTTTGGTTAAGCATTTGTAAATTGGTAACGAATCGGGGCATATAGTAACTGCGCAACTGAAGCGCTTTCGTTCAAAATTGCGCAGTTACCTGGGAAAAAGATCATGCAGCCGAGTCTTGCTGTTCAGGACGATCAAGAGCACCTCCCATCGCTTCTGGCAACAGATGCGAAGGAGTTATCCTATCAACTTCAGCAGCATCAGGCAAAAATCTTCCCCCCGCTGTCGCAAAAGACGATCAGAACATTTTCGCCGGCGGAAGCTGCGGCCTTTATCGGCATCGGAGAAGGTTATCTCCGCCAGGTGGCCGCCGACGGCCATGGGCCCGATCCGCTCGCAAACGGACGGCGGCTTTACAGTGCAACGGATATGGATCGCATTCGCCGGGTCCTCGACGAGCGAAACGGAACGCCGAAATATGTGCCGGCTCGCAGGCCGGGCGAGAAGCTCCAGATCATCTCCGTCATGAATTTCAAGGGCGGCTCGGGCAAGACCACCACTGCGGCCCATCTGGCGCAGTTCATGGCGCTGCGAGGCTACCGCGTGCTCGCCGTCGACCTCGATCCGCAGGCCTCCTTGTCCGCCTTGTTCGGTCATCAGCCGGAGTTCGACGTCGGAGAGGGCGAAACGATCTACGGTGCGATCCGATATGAGGAGCCGCGCCCCATCGCCGACATCGTGCGCGCCACCTACACGCCCAATCTGCATCTCATTCCGGGCAATCTCGAGCTGATGGAATTCGAGCACGAGACGCCGAAGGCGATGGCGTCGGGGACGGCGGAGACGATGTTCTTTGCCCGCATCGGCGAAGTCCTGACGGAGATCGAAAGCCTTTATGACGTCGTGGTTATCGACTGCCCGCCACAGCTGGGTTTCCTCACGATGTCGGCGCTCTGCGCTGCAACCTCGGTCTTGATCACGGTCCACCCGCAGATGCTGGATGTCATGTCGATGTCGCAGTTTCTGACGATGACGAGTGAGCTGATGTCGGTCGTCGAAAAGGCTGGCGGACGTACCAGCTATGACTGGATGCGCTATCTCGTGACCCGGTTCGAGCCGAACGACGGACCGCAAAGCCAGATGACCGGCTTCATGCGGGCGATCTTCGGCAATCGAATGCTGCACAATGCCATGGTGAAATCGACGGCGGTCGCCGATGCCGGCGTCACCAAGCAGACTCTCTACGAGGTCGAGCGGTCGCAGTTCACACGCGGAACCTACGATCGGGCGCTGGAATCCCTCAACCTCGTTAATGGCGAGATCGAGGCGCATATTCGCTCGACCTGGGGAAGGAAATAGATAGATGGCGCGCAAGAACCTCATCGAAATTTCCGCTCCGAACCCGGAAAGGATGGACGCGGTCGCACCACGCGACAATCGTCCGATCGCCGGATTCGTGCCGCAGGAGCGCAGTGCTGCGCCTGTCGGCGGCATTACGAAAACGCTCGGCAACATTACCGAGAAAATGGAGCGTGCGAGTGAACTGGAACGGCAGCTTGCCACCGGCCAGACCATCGTCGAACTCGATCCCGGCCTGATCGACGCTTCCTTCGTTAGCGATCGATTGGCGATCGATGCGGCCGAACTTGCACAGCTTGTTGAGCAGATCCGCGAGCATGGGCAGCAGGTTCCGATCCTTGTCCGCCCGCATCCCGAAACCAGGGGACGCTATCAGGTTGCCTACGGCCATCGTCGCCTGGCTGCCGCCCGAGAAATTGGCATCCGGGTGCGCGCGGTCGTCCGCGATCTCACCGACGGTCAACTGGTCGTCAGCCAGGGACAGGAAAACAGCGCTCGAACCAATCTCTCCTACATCGAGCGCGCGCTCTTCGCATCGCGGCTCGAGGAACGCAGCTTTGGCCGCGATGTCATTATGGCGGCCCTCGGCGTGGACAAGGCGGCTCTGTCGAGAATGCTGATCGTCATACGACAGGTCCCCCTGAGGCTCGTCAACGCCATCGGTGCAGCACCTGATATCGGCCGCCGGCGATGGTTGGAATTGGGCGAGCGGCTTGAGAAAGCCGACGTCGAGAAGATCATCGCGGAGTTGTCCGCGGACGACGCGCGCAAAATTTCGAGTGACGAGCGGTTTCAGCGGGCACTCGTTCTGGCAACGAAGAAGACGGCCGCGCCGAAGCCGGCGGTGGCCAAAACCCAGGTTAGTGGCGTGCCTGTCATGATCAAGACGACAGCGTCCGGTGCGACCTTTGTCTTCGACGGCAAGACCGCACCCGGTTTCGATCAATTCGTCCAGGAACGGCTGAAAGGCCTGTTCCAGGAGTTCAACAAGGACAGAGGAGCGTAGCGAGCAAAAGAAAAAGGCCCCCAACGACGCCGTCGTGGAAGCCCTTCTCAGATCTTAAGCACATCGAGAATCGCATTTCCACGAATCACAGTCAAGCGTCTTAGGCACCAAATTGGTGGATGGTTTTCTTTTGCCTGAACGAAGGTGAAGGCAAATGGAGAGTGGATATGTGACGACGCCCTTTGGGCGGCGGCCGATGTCGCTTGGCATGCTGGCAAGTCAGCAATTGGCCGAGACCATCGAGCCGGGAATGAAGCGCAGTAAGTGGAAGCTGTTCAGGGCAATCTGTGAAGCGCGGCCGGCGCTCGGCGTGACCGATCGGGCGTTGACGGTGCTCGATGCGCTTTTGACCTTCTACCCAGACGATGAGATTTCCGAGGAGAAGGGCCTGATTGTCTTCCCGTCGAATGCGCAGCTGTCGCTGCGTGCTCGCGGCATGACGGCAGCCACCCTCAGGCGGCATCTTGCCGTCCTGGTCGACGCCGGCCTGATCCTGCGCAAGGACAGTCCGAACGGAAAGCGCTATGCGCGCCGCGACAGGGCAGGGGCCATCGGCGAGGCCTTTGGCTTTAGCGTCGCGCCGCTTCTGGCGCGTGCTGTCGAGATCGAAAGCCTGGCCGCCCAGGCGGTTGCCGACCGGGAACTGTTACGGGTGACCAGGGAACGCCTGACGGTGTGCCGGCGCGATGTCTCCAAGCTGATCGCGACGGCTATCGAAGAAGGGGTTTCCGGTGATTGGGAGGGCATTTCGGTGATGTTTCGAACGCTTCTTGCCCGGATTCCGCGCGTGGGGACCGCAGCAGAACTGGCACCGTTGCTTGACGAGATGGGGCTGCTTCGTACCGAGATCGTCAACATGCTGGAAAGACGGATAAAAACGAAAAAAATAAACGCCAATGAGTCTCAAATTGAGCACCACAAACAGAATTCAAATCCCGACTCCACTTATGAACTTGAACCAAGCTTCGAAACGAAGCAGGGCGAAAAGGCAGCAGCCGATGATGAACCGAACGCCGGGCCGCCGGACGAGCGAAGATTGAAACAGCCGAAGCGGTCCGGCGGGATGAGCAACAGGGCGGGAGGCGCGGTCGATCCAGGGGCCGGGCCAAGCCTGAAATCCTTCCCGCTCGGCCTCGTCCTCCAGGCCTGCCCCAGTATTCTCGACTACGGGCCCGGCGGAACCATCGGTAACTGGCGAGACCTGATGTCGGCCGCCGTCGTTGTGCGCTCGATGCTCGGCGTCAGTCCCTCGGCCCATGAGGAAGCCTGCTCCGGTATGGGGCCGGAAAACGCCGCAACCGTGATCGCCTGTATCCTGGAAAGGGGAGGGCACATTAACTCGCCCGGTGGTTACCTCAGGGATCTGACCCGAAGGACCGAAAGGGGCGAGTTTGCGATCGGCCCGATGCTGATGGCGCTCGTTCGGGCGAACGGACCGGCAGCAAGGCATGCCAGTTGATCGTAAGGAAGCTACGGCCGCGACAATCGCGTAACGAGGGGTGTGTAATCACCTCTTTACAGCTAACATGTTAGTCTGCTACGTCTGACGCGGTAATTGGGAGGATGCATAGTTGACACAGAAATTCGGGCTCTCGGTCGCGCTTGCGACACCGTTCGACAGCAATGGCGATATCGCGATCGAGGCGATGATCGAGCAGGCGCGGCGCAGCCTCGCGGCCGGATGCTCGAGCGTTACGCTGTTCGGGACGACGGGTGAAGGCTCTTCCATCGGAACGCAGGAACGTGAACGTGTCCTCGCTTCGATGCTTGATAGCGGGATAGCAGCAAAGCAAATCATCGTCGGCGTGCTGGTCGATGCGGCCGAGGATGCCGCGATGCTGGCAAGTCACGCGCTTTCCAAAGGCGCCCGAAATATCCTTCTTGCTCCCCCTTCCTACTTCAAGAACGTGAGTGATGACGGCGTCTTCCAGTGGTTTTCGGCTGTATTCGCCATCCTCGGCGACAAGTCGCGAGACATTATCGTCTACAACATTCCCTCGCTCACCATGGTTCCGCTGACCATATCGTTGATCGGTCGGCTGCGGACCGCCTTTCCCAACATCGTTATCGGCGTCAAGGATTCCTCCGGCGACTGGCCTTTCACGGAAGCACTATTGAAGGCGCATGGCGATCTCGTCATCCTGGTGGGGGACGAACGTCACCTGGCGAGGGGCGTGCGGCTTGGCGGCCAGGGTGCGATCTCCGGCATGGCGAATTTCGTGCCACGCGAGGTCAAGCTGATGGCGGAGGAAGGCATGGACGATTCCCGCATCGAGGATTTCGTGGAGGAACTGCTGAAATTTCCGGTGACTGCGGCCGTGAAAACCATGGTCACTCACGTGACGTCGGATGAAATCTGGCTTGCGGTTCGTCCGCCACTCGTCTCAATATCCGCAGAAGGGCAGGCGCAACTCTTTCGTGCCTTCGATACTCTTTTCCGCTCGAAAGCGGCATAGGGCGGACATGTTTCTGGGAGAGGCGATGGACGGAACCGACGAGCAGCCGACACTGCGGGAAAAGGCGTATGAAAGCTTCACACGCCACCTTCTTGCGCGTGATGTGCGCCCCGGCCAGTTCGTTTCGCAGCGTCGCCTCGTCGAGCTGACGGGGCTGACGCTTGGCGCCATCCGCGAACTTATCCCGAGGCTCGAAGCCGAAGGGCTGATCAAGACAGTGCCCCAGCGGGGTTTGCAGATCGCTCATATCGACCTTAACCTCATTCGCGAGGCGTTTCAGCTGCGCGTCTTCCTGGAGAAGGAAGCAGTTGCGCTTTTCACCCGCTCCGCGTCTGACGAGACGATCGCCAAGCTTTTGAAACAGCATCGGGATATTGCCGATGCCATTCGAAACGGCGATGGATCGCACGAGTTGGAAGTGCACGCGCAAGCTGTCGATTGGGGCATGCACGACGCCTTTATCGATGCATTAGGAAATACCATCATCTCGAACGCCTACCGGGTGAACTCGATCAAGATGCGCCTGATCAGTCAGGATCGTTTTCGCATCGATGGTCACGTCGGACCTGTCATGGGCGAACACCTCAAGGTGCTCGAGGCAATCGAACGACGATCGGCGGAGGACGCCGTCAACAGCCTTGTCGCACACATCAATCATGCAAGAGATCGTGCGCTCAGGATATAATCGGAAATAAACAGCCGGGGGTGAGGAGATCGCCGGCAAAAGGAGGAGGAATCACATGTCATCGTTTTTAAATCCGACGAGACGCGGCTTTCTGGCGGGTACGGCCGCTTTTGGGGCCAGCAGCATGCTCGGCGTGCGGCTGGCATCGGCTGCGGTCGATTGGAAGCGCTTTGCCGGCACGACGCTCGAAGTCAACCTGGTCAAGAGCCCTCGCAGCGAAATACTTCTGAAGTACCTGCCTGAATTCGAGGAGCTCACCGGCATCAAGGTCAATGCCGAAGCGACGCCCGAACAACAGCAGCGCCAGAAGACGACCATCGAGCTGAGCTCCGGCAAGCCGAGCTTCGACGTCGTGCACATGAGTTATCATGTCCAGAAGCGGCAGTTCGAAAAGGGCGGCTGGCTTGCCGATATCAGCGGTTTCCTCAAGGACTCCTCTCTGACCGACCCGTCTCTGGTTGAAAGCGATTTCGCCGAAGCCGGCCTGACTTTTGCCAAAGATCCGGACGGCGTTTTGCGTTCGCTTCCATTCTCGGTCGATTACTGGATAATCTATTGGAACAAGGCGCTGTTCGAGAAGAAGGGGCTTGCCTACCCGACGACGTTCGAAGAACTCGCCAGTGCTGCGGAGGCGCTCACCGATCCTTCCACCAACACCTACGGTTTCGTCGCCCGCGGCCTGAAGAACGCCAATACGCCGGTCTGGACGTCGCTGCTGCTCGGTTATGGTTCGAGCCCGCTCGGCCCTGATGGCAAGCTGCGCACAACATCGCAAGAAGCGATCGATGCGGCCAAGCTTTACCAAAGGCTGATGACCAAGACCGCCCCTCCCGGCGTCTCCGGCTTCAACTGGGCCGAGGCGCAGTCGGCCTTCCTGCAGGGCAAGATCGGCATGTGGCTGGACGGCGTCGGTTTTGCGCCGCCGATCGAGAATCCGGAAAAGTCACGCGTCGTCGGCCAGGTCGGTTACGGCATCATGCCGAAAGGTCCGAAAGCACAGGCCGCAGGCACCTTCGGCGACGGGCTTGGCGTCGTCGCGGCAAGCCAGAAAAAAGAGGCCGGGTACCTCTTCTGCCAATGGGCGATTTCGCATGAAATGGGCGCACGTCTGCTGCAGGCCGGCGCCGGCGTTCCTTTCCGCCAGTCTGTCCTCGAGGATGCGAAAGTCCGTGAAGGTGTCAAGATGCCGAGCGCATGGCTTGATGCCGTCGTCGGTTCCGGCAAGATATCGAAGCTCGCGCTGCCGGTCATCATTCCGGTCACCGAGTTCCGTGACGTTTATGGCGTCGGTCTTACCAACATGATCGGCGGCGCCGATCCCGAAACCGAACTGAAGGCAGCGACGGCACAGTTCGAACCCGTCCTGGCGAAAAGCGAGGGATAATGGCCTCGACAAGTATCGAAACGACCGCAGTGGCCAAGACGTCGAAAGGAAGGAGCAAACCGGATCGGTTTGCTCCCAACTACTGGCCCTTCGTCATCCCGGCGCTCATCGTCATAGCCGCGGTCATCGTCTTTCCATGGGTGTTTACGGTGTGGATGAGCGTCAACAGCTGGACGCTCGGCCAATCGCAGGTCTTTGCTGGGCTGGACAATTACGCGCGCCTCGCCACCGACATGCGCTTTTGGGAGTCGCTGTGGCATACGGTGCTCTATACGACGCTGTCGGTGGTGGTTCCCCTTTTTCTGGGGACACTCGCGGCGCTGATCTTCGATGCTCAATTTCCACTGCGCGGTCTTATACGCGGCATATTCGTGATGCCGATGATGGCGACACCGGTCGCCATCGCACTCGTCTGGACGATGATGTTCCATCCGCAGCTGGGCGTCCTCAACTATCTCCTCTCCTTCATCGGCATCGGCCCGCAGGAGTGGATCTATAATCAGAGCAGCGTCATCCCGTCGCTGGTGCTGGTCGAGACCTGGCAGTGGACGCCGCTTATCATGCTGATCGTGCTTGGCGGTCTGGCGGCGGTTCCGCGCGAGCCCTATGAAAGTGCTGAAATCGACGGAGCCAATGTCTGGCAAAAATTCCGCTATCTGACGCTGCCGATGATCGCGCCGTTCCTGATGATTGCCGTGATTATCCGCAGCATCGATGCGGTGAAAAGTTTCGACATCATCTATGCCATGACCCAAGGCGGCCCCGGCACGGCGTCGGAGACGATCAACATCTATCTCTACAACACCGCTTTCGCCTACTACGACATCGGCTATGGCTCGGCCATGGCGGTTGTCTTCTTCATCCTCATCGTCCTGCTCTCCTTCGTCCTTATGATGCTCCGGCAGCGCGTAAATTGGTCCGACGGGGAGGCACGCTGATGAAGCGCAAGACACTCGATCGCATCGGACTGCTGTTTGTTGCTTTGGTGATGATCTCGCCTGTCGTCCTGTTCTTCCTCTGGATGATCTCGCTGTCGCTGAAATATGAGATCGACAACGGCGCCTATCCGCCGATCTTCATTCCGGAGCGCTTGGCCTGGTCGAACTATCTGAAGGTCTTCGAAGAGAACAACTTCTTCCTCTATCTCTGGAATTCGGTGCTGGTGACGGGTGCAGCCACGCTTCTGGCGCTGCTGATCGGCGTGCCCGCCGGATATGGCATCGCGCGGCTGAAGGCGGAGAAGTCCGCGATGGTCATCATGATCGCGCGCATGACGCCCGGCCTTTCTTTCCTGATCCCGCTCTTCCTGCTGTTCCAGTGGCTGAATCTGCTCGGCACGCTCATGCCGCAGATCATTATCCATCTCGTGGTCACCGTGCCGATCGTCGTGTGGATCATGATCGGTTATTTCGAGACGACGCCGATGGAGCTGGAAGAGGCTGCAAGCATCGACGGCGCAACACCCTGGCAGGTTTTCCGGCTGGTCGCCTTGCCGATCGCAAGGCCGGGCATCGTGGTCGCCTTCATCCTGTCAGTCATCTTCTCGTGGAACAACTTCGTCTTCGGCATCGTGCTCGCCAGCCGCGAGACACGCACGCTTCCGGTCGCAGTCTACAACATGCTCTCGTTCGAGCAGGTCAGTTGGGGTCCGCTGGCGGCGGCGGCGTTGATTGTCACCTTGCCCGTGCTGATATTGACGGTGTTTGCGCAACGGCAGATCGTGGCGGGCCTGACGGCCGGGGCCGTCAAGTGAGCGGGTGAGACAACGGTTTTGACGACTTCTGCCTTCGACTCGCCGCCCGGTCAGGCGCGCCGCGTTTTGTGTGTCGGCGCGGCGGTTATGGACACGTTGTTTCGCGTGCGCTCGTTACCGACCGGCCAGGGAAAAATTCTGCCTTACGATATGCTGCAGATTGCCGAAGGCATGGCATCGAGCGCCGCCTTTGCGGTCGCCCGGCTGGGCGGCCATGCCAGCCTCTGGGGCGCAGTCGGCGGTGACGCCACCGGCGACCGCATCATCGCCGACCTCAGCGACAGCGGCATAGACACGAGCGGCATGGTGCGTGTGGCAGGCGCCCGCTCGGCCGTCTCGACGATCCTTGTCGATGACCAGGGCGAGCGCTTGATCGTGCCTTTCTACGATGCCGGCCTGCACGAAACGGTCAAGCCGGTCACAATACAGGACGTTTCTGCTTTCGATGCGGTGCTGGTCGACGTCCGGTGGCCGAAGCTTGCTCTGCGGGCGCTGTCGGCGGCCCAAGAGGCGGGCAAGCCGGCCATTCTCGATGGTGACGTTGCAGGCGATGGCGTGATCGAGATGCTGGCACCGGCCGCCAGCCATATCGTGTTCTCGCAGCCGGCCGCCGAACGGCTTGTCGGGACAGCCGAGCTGTTGAAGGTCGTCGGCGTTCTGAAGCGAAAGTTCCAGCATGCCTTCATCAGCGTCACGGCTGGCGGAAATGGCTGCTTCTGGTTCGACGACCGAACCGGCGAAATTGTCCATCTTGCCGCTCCGAAGGTGAGGGCGGTCGATACGCTCGCGGCCGGCGATATCTTCCATGGCGCTTTTGCGCTGGCTACTGCGGAAGGCTTGCCGATCGAAGAGACGATGCGGTTGTCATCCATGGCGGCAGCACTCAAATGCCAGGTATTCGGTGGACGTATCGGTGCGCCCACCAGAGCCGAAGTCTGCGATGCCCTGCGGGATTGGAGCGCTGGGCGGTAGTCGTGGCGGGCGGGCAGATCGGAGAAGTGATCTGCCTGTAGTATGCGTTCTCAAAGCCAGTTTAGGATCAGCGCTGCATCAGCTTTTGACCGAGCCGGCGGTCATGCCTGCCAGGAAGTAGCGTTGAGCGACCAGGTAAAGGACCAGGAGGGGAAGCGAACCGAGCACGCTCATGGCCATCATCTCGTTCCACTCGAAGGCGTGCTGGCCCATCAGAAGCTGGATGCCGATCGGAACGGTTCTAAGATCCATCGATTTCGTCAGCGTCAGCGCGAAGAGGAATTCGTTCCAGGCCAGCAGAAACGTGTAGACCCCCGTGGCGACGATCCCCGGGATCGAGACCGGAACGATGACGCGCCAGAGCGCCGTCCAGCTCGAGCCGCCGTCGACAAGGACGGCCTCGTCCAGCTCTTTCGGCAAGGTGTTGAGATAGCCTGTCATCAGCAGGACGGCATAAGGCAGTGTGAAGACCATGTAGGTCAGGATCAGCGCCAGATAGGTATCGAAGATCCTGAAGGCGACCACCATTCCGAAATAGGGGATGAGAAGGGTGATCGGCGGAACGGTCTGGGTGCTGATGATGAAGATGTTCAAGGTGTTCTTGAACCGGAACTGATAGCGGCTGAAGCCGTAGGCGGTCACGATGGCGACGACGAGGGTCAGGCAGGTGACGACGCCGGCAACGAAGTAGCTGTTGATGAAGAACCGCACTTTCACCGGATCGTTGAAGATCGTTAGATAGGCGGCCACCGTAAAATCCTGCGGAAAAAGCCGCGGCGGAAGGGCGAAGATTTCCGTATTCGATTTCAGCGAACTGAAAAACATCCACACGATCGGAAAGGCCGAAAAGACCAGGCCGATCCCCAGGCCGAGATAGGTCAGGATGGTCGGCAATACCGAGCTCTTGAAGGAACGCTTTGCCATGGCGATCACCTGCGCTGCTGGTGTTTGATGTAGAAGTAGGTGACGCTCATCGAGATGATGAGGATGATCATCGCGCTCGCCGAAGCCAACGAGAATTCGTACTGGGAGAAGGCGAGCTTGTAGGTGAAGGTGGAGAGCACTTCCGTCGAATAGATCGGCCCGCCGCCCGTCGTCATCCAAACGAGTGGAAAAACCTGCATCGTCCAGATGAAGTCGAGAAGCGCGATGCTGATGATGATCGGCATCAACTGCGGAATGGTGATGTACCAGAATTTTTCGAGTTCGTTGGCGCCGTCGATACCGGCTGCCTCGTAAAGCTCCTTCGAAATGCCCTGGAGGCCGGCGAGCAGGCTGACCATGTAGAGCGGATAGCCTGCCCAGATATTTGCGAAGGTCAAAGCGTGGATGGCTGTGCGCGTGGACGAAAACCACTCGACCTTGAAGTTGATGATATGGAGCGCCATCAGCACGCTGTTGACGACGCCGTTGGGGTCGAGCAGCAGGCGCCAGATGATGGCGATGATGACGGCCGTGAACAGCCAAGGCAGGATGAAGAGCACACGCAGGATGCTCCGGATGAGCGGATCGACGCGATTGGTGTTCAATAGCAGCGCGAAGGCCAGGCCGATGATGAAGTGGAAGACGACGCTCATGATCGTGAAATAAAGCGTCTGCACCACCGACTGCCAGAAGACAGGATTCTCGAAGATGGTCAGATAATTCTGCACCCCCGCGAATGCAGCGTCCTTTTTCATGATGGCGCCGTCCATCAATGAATATTTGAAGACCATCACCATCGGGAACAGCATCAGCAGAACAAGCAGGAGGGTCGCCGGCGACACGTAGAAATACGGCACCAGCTTCCTCAAGGTGCTGTAACGAAGCCATCCTTTTCTTCGCGCTTTGGGTTGCGCAGCGACCAGAGCCGGAGCCGAATGATTCATGAGCTGTGACTTCCATTCTGCCGAGATTTGACGACTGCACCGGCAGCGCCAGGGTGCGCTGCCGGTGATCCGTGAAAGCGACGTGCTTAGAACTTTGCGAGCCACGCCTTCTGGGTATTGGCAGCCGCATCCTTGGCTGATTGCCCCCCGTCGAACATCTTTTGAACTTCGACGTTCATGTCGCGCATCAGCTCTTCGGCGACCGGAAGGCCGACGAATTCGTTGGCAGGATAACCGCTTTGGAAGATTTTGAAAGCTTCCGCGAAAATCGGGTCCGAGGCCACGAAATCCGGCTTGGCGTGGACGTTGCCGGGGAAGGCGTTGGCAATCGAGACCAGACGGCCGTTGACGTCAGGGCTCATCAGATATTCGACGAGCTTCCAGGCCTCTTCTTTGTGCTGGCTGCCTTCGCTGATGCCGATGCCCCAGGACGCATAGGGCATGCCGCGCTTGCCGGTGTAGCCGTCAGTGGCCGGCAAGGCTGATATGCCGAAATTGAGCTTCGGATTGCGCTCGCGGATGAGGGTCACATGGGCGAGGGAATCCACCATCATGCCGACGCGGCCGTTGACGAATTCCTCGACCTTGTCCTGTTCCTTCTTGGCGAAAATGCCGGGAGAAATAACGCCTTCTTTATTGAGGGAAGCGATATAGTCGAGCGTTCCGACGACAGTGTCATTTTCGAGGTCAGGCTTGCCGTCCTTTAGCATCGAGGCGCCGGAGGCCCAGACCCAGGACATCACGTCGTTCTGGATTCCGCTCGGAGATTGCAGCGAGAGCGGCAGAACCCAGCCATACTGGTTCTTCGCGGCGTCGGTCATCTTCTTTGCGGCGTCTGCAAATTCCGTGCGGGTCGTCGGCAGCTTGTCGACGCCGGATGCCTTGGCGATATCGAGGTTCACGAAGACGGGATAGACGAAGGATGCGAGCGGGAACATCACGCTCTTGCCATCGACCTTGACGATATCGGTGATCTGGCTCTTGTCGTACTTGGCCTTCTCCATCAATTCGTCCATCGAGGCGATTGCGCCCTGCTTGGCGAGCCCGTTTACCCAGGCACCATCCAGCCCCACTACGTCGCTCAGCGTTCCCGAGGCGGCGCCGACGACGATCTGGTCACGCGTCGTGGCATAGGGACCGCTGACCAGCGTCACCTTGATGCCGGGATTTTTGGCTTCGAAATCGTTCATAATGCCGCGCAAGGCGCCGGACGGCATTTCGGGTTCCCACCATTGAATGAATTCGATGGTGGTGTCGGCAAACGCGGATGTGGCGCAGAGCGCCCATACCGCTACGGCAGCCCGCATGGTCACGCCGAATTTTCTGATATTCATCTGTGCCTCCCAAAGATTGTCAGTTAATCGATCCTCCTCAAGATCGTAGGCAAAGTAGGTTCCCTGAAGCCCCCATCTGTCAATGAAGAACTGTGATCGGGAAAGGATGGGAGGCTGGCATTCACGAAGTCGGTTGAGTTAAATCATTGATAGAAAATAATAAAAATGATTGACATCGTCAGTATTTTTCTGCAGCATTTGTGTTGCTTGTGACGCATTTTTTCTTTACTTTCGTAAACAAATGAAAGTTTACCCAACAAAATGAAAAGAGTGGCGCCCGGCAGTCTTCACTGTAAATTTTCGAATTTAGGCGCTGAAACAAGCGCCTTTTGCAACCACGCGGCGCAGACTGCGCAAGTCGCAGATGAAGGGAATATTTCGATTTTCGAAAGGGAGGGGATGGCCCGCACCAAAAATGACGGATCACACCGGCTTAGGTGTTGATTTTCGACGATTCCGGAAAACGAAGATCACCCTGTACAAATTGCCGAATGCGTGATTTGGCGCGTCAGTGGATCTGCCGTTGAGTGCGAAATCATTCCTGACCAGTTGTCGTCCCGCCAATAAGGAATTGAATGGCCAAGAAAAGCTATAAATCGATGGATGACTTCGCGACGGCCGCCGGCGTATCGCGTCCGACATTGTCGAAATATTTCGATGATCCCTCGCAGATCAAGGAGGTCACCCGCAAGCGTATCGAGGCGGCTCTCAAGAAGTCGAATTTCGAGCCGAACCTTTTTGCGCGGCATCTCAATCGCAAGCGGACCAGGAATATCGGGATTCTGGTCCCGACCATGTCGGATCCCTTTTATGTGCAGGTGGTGTCGCTGATCGAGCTGGAGTTGCGCGAAAAGGGTTTCTGGCCCGTCCAGATCTCTTCGCACACGCGGCCAGAGCTGGAGGCGGAGGCCGTGCGGACCCTGCTCTCGCTGAAGGTTGCAGGTGCGATCGTGGCGCCGCTCGGGGCCGGTTCTCGCCGTTCTGCGCTGGAAAGACTAAGCGACGCAATCCCCGTCGTCTGCTTCGACAACCCTGCCAGCGCTGACCTTCCTTATGTCGGCAACGACAACGCGCAAAGCATGGCAGCCATTGTGCAATATCTCTGCCGATCCGGTGAGCCACCGATATTCTTGGAAATTCCGCATTTGACAGAAAATGCCGGCGAGCGGCAGGCGAGCTACCGCGCGACCATGGCGAGGGAAGGGCATTCCCCGCTCGTCATTGATTGCGACGCACCACCTTCCTGGGAATTCGAGCGTCTCGGATACGAGCAGATGCAGAGAATTCTTGCGAATGGCGGTCTTCCCGGCAAAACGCTCCTATGCGCCAACGACCGCTTCGCTTTCGGCGCGATGGCAGCCGCATTCGCTTCGGGACTGAAAATCGGCCGGAGCGACGCTTGTGACGTACGCATCGCCGGGCACGACGATCATCCGCTGAGCCGATATACCTGTCCGTCGCTGACGACCATGGCCCAGAACGCGCCCGAGATCGCGGCAAAGTCCGTGGAGCTTTTGCTGGCGCACATCGAGAGCGAGGATGATGGGACGACCCCTGTGACCAACAGGGTGATCCTCGAGGCGACGCTTGTTATGCGCGACTCGGCTTGAGACCGGGCGGGTTCCCGCTTCAACGGGCAAGCGCAGGGTCCATGGCGCGCCATGCCATTGCAATGGCTTCGAGGGCCTCTTGCCCCTCCGGAATGGCCCGCCTCTTCGATACGAAGCCATGGATCTGTCCGGGCCAGGTCCGGCTTGTGGCCTGCGCTTCCAAGCTCAGCCGCTCGGCATAGGCGGCCCCTTCGTCAAATAGTACGTCGTATCCGGCAAGGATCACGAAGGCTGGCGCCACCCCCGCCAGCGACGCTGCGCTGAGCGGCGAGGCGCGCCAATCCGCCCCGCTCGCGGCTTCCGGCAGATAGTGGTCTCGGAACCATTTCATCGCCGCGGCCGTCAGACCGAAACCCTCCGCATAACGCAAGTAGCTGTCGCTTGCCTGCAACTGGTCGGTCACTGGATAGATCAACACCTGTCCGATGACAGCCGGCACCTGTCCGTCCCGCGCCAGGAGGGCGACGACGGCGGCCAGATTGCCGCCGGCGCTATCGCCGGCGACGATAATCCGCAAGGGATCGATGCCGAGGGCATCAGCTTGATCGGTCATCCAGACGAGCGTTGCGGCGCAATCATGGATCGCGGCCGGAAAGGGGTGTTCCGGGGCCAGGCGATAGTCGGGTGAAACCACGACGGCGCCTGCCATATTGGCAAGCGTCCGGCAGATATCCTCATGAGTTTCCGGCGCGCCGATCACAAAGCCGCCGCCATGGAGATAAAGCAAGGCCGGTGCCCCCTGGCGCGGCGCGGCCCGGCCGCGCCATATCTTCAACCTGATGGCGCCCACATGGCTTTCCAACATCTCGGCCACGTCCTCGAGTGGCCACTGGATGTCTGCGAAACTGTCCAGATACTGCTGCCGCGCCTGCGCCGGGGTGCAACTTTCCACCGGCGTTTCCGGATCGCCCGGCCACGCAAGGGCGCGTTTGGCGGATTCGTCCAGTTGCGTCATGCCAGCAAGCTCCTTGCTTCGTCTTCCCGCAATTCTTTTGGCTGCGCGACGATACCCGTAATAGTCTGCGCTATACCGGTTTCACCTGCACGCAGGATCGCTTCCATGACTTCGAGCACATGCAGGGCGAGATCGCCCGAAGCGCGTGGCGCACGGCCTTCGATGATTGCGCGCGCGAGATCGGCAAGGCCAAGCATGCGGTAGTTGGCACGATCCGGCGCTGCGATCGGCCAGTTGACGGCACCGAAGAGTTCGCCTGATGTATCCGTTTCCTGCCAGGGAGCGCCACGGCTGGAGAGCGCGACGGAGCCGCCGAAATTGTCGGGGTCGGGCAGGCGCAGCGAGCCTTCGGTACCGTGGAGCTCGATGGGGTGGTTGGAGTGGCGGAAGACGTCCCAGGAGCTGCCGAAGGTGACCGTGGCGCCGCAATCGAATTCAAGCAGCGAAAGCACGCTGGTCGGCGTGCCCACCCTGAATGTGGTGCCCCGTTTCGGCCCCTCAGCGGTGATGAGCCGCTCTTCCTGCCCGCTTGTGGCGACGGCCTGCACACGGCGGATCGGCCCCATCAGATTGACCATCATCGTGAGATAGTAGGGCCCCATATCCATGACCGGGCCGGCGCCGGCCTGGTAGTAGAAGCTGGGATCCGGATGCCAGTGCTCCATGCCGCGCCCCATCATGAAGGCTGTTCCAGTCACCAGCTTGCCGATAGCGCCGGCTTCCATCTGCCGTCGGGCATGGCGTCCGGCCGCTCCCAGGAACGTGTCTGGCGCCGAGCCGAGCATGAGGCCCTTGCCGGCGGCGGCATCCACCAGCCGGCGTCCTTCCGCGGCCGTGACGCCGAGCGGCTTCTCCGTGAAGACATGCTTGCCTGCCGACAGCGCCCGCATCGAAACGTCAAAATGCGCAGCCGGGATCGTCAGATTGAGGATCAGGTCGATGTTCTTGTCGTCAATGAGGCTATCGACGTCAGCTGCCCGCAGATCGAATTCCGCCGCGCGGCGCTTGGCGGCATCTGCGTTGAGGTCTGCACAGGCGACGATTTCGACGTCGCGGAACAGCGGCGCGTTGCGCATATAGGCGAGCGAAATATTGCCGCATCCGACAACGCCTATCCTGAGTTTCATACCATTGGTCTGTGTCATCGAAGAACCTGATTTTGCCGTTGCGGTGCGAAGGGTTGAGGTGCGTTACATTTTAATCGCAAGGAATAAAATATGTTGACGCACGGTAACATTTGACCGTAGGTAATGGCAAGACGTTGGCGTCGCAATCCCCGCTGAAGAGCTCGCCGTCCCGGTCTTCGGCCGCCTCTCCAGGCGCAAGGGGTTTGGCAAGGCCGGCGAAGCCACGAAGATTGCTCGCGCAGGGAAGCCGCCGGCTTCGGTACCGGCTGTCATCAACGAATAGGTCAGGACCGAGATATGAAAAATGCTGAGCTGCAGATCGGCTGCCAAACATTCACCTGGGAGATGCTGGGTACCGGTTGGAGCGGCGGTCCGGACGATCTGGTGCGCGCCATTGCCGATGGCGGATATGCCGGTATCGAAATCACCGACACGATGATCGGTCACTACGCGCTCAAGCCTGCCGACTTTGCCCGCACCCTGAAGGATGCCGGTTTGGCGCTGGTTTCCTTTGCCTTCGGCTCCGCCAGCGGCTTCACGGTTGCGGAAAAGATTGCCTCCGATCTCGACGCGGCGCGGCGATGGGTCGATTTCGCGGCGAACTTTCCCGGTGCGATGGTATCGATGGGATCGGCGACGGTCGTCTCGGATGGTCCACTCGATGAGAAATTCGCCATTGCGGCCGAGTACTACAATCGTGCGACCGAGATCGGACAGTCGGCTGGCGTCGCCGTTGCGGTCCATCCTTCCTCGCACCACAATACGCTCCTCTTCACCCGCAACGACTATGATCGCCTCTTTGCTCTCTTGGATCCAGGCGTGGGTTGGGTGCCGGATACCGGCCATATCCTGCGTGGCGGCCAGCAGATCGGCGATACGCTGGCGGCCCACCGAGACCGGATCCGCTACGTGCATCTGAAGGATGTTGACGCCGGCGGGACCTGGGCGATGCTGGGGGAAGGCGTCTGCGACGTGCCTGCCGTGATTTCGGCCGTTCGGGATGCGCCGAACTTTATCGGCTGGATCGTGGTCGAGGAAGAATCGGACCATGCCGGAACCGATCCTGCCGCGGCCGTTCGCGCGAACCGCGAGACGCTTCGACGTCTGGGATTTTAGCCCTTCTCGTATTCCATGGCGTCGGCCAAAGCCATCCGTCGACGCCAAAGCCTCTCCTGTCTCTCTTGTAAATTGGAGAGGTGGACTGCAGGTCACGCGTAGCGAACCTCCACGCCCAGCTTGTCCAGCCGGTGGCGAATGCTGTGCGGCATGTTGCTGTCCGTGATGATCAGGTCGACGCGCGATAGCGAGAAGGCTTTGGAAGAGGCGCCGATGTCAAATTTGCTCGAATCCGCCACGAGGACGACACGCCGGGCCATGCGAACCAGGTTGCGCTTGGTTCGCGCAATATCCTCGGAGACATCGACGACGTCGAAGGCCTGATCGATCGCGTGGGCGCTGACAAAGGCCTGGTGGGCGACGAGGCCGCCGACCGCCTTGTCGGAGTCCGACACAATCGTGCTCACGGTGCTGGGAAATACGCGGCCGCCGATCATGTGCACGTCGAGCCCTGGACGGTACATCAGATGCTGCGCGATGTTCATCGCCGTCGTCGCAACCACGACGTTGTTGACCGGGGGCATCTGCATGGCCACTTGCAACAGCGTCGAACCGCTGTCGAAGACGATTGACTGATTGTCGATAATCTGCCGCGCAGCCATCTGGGCGATGCGTCGCTTCGCATCGAAATTGCGCTGCATGCGTTCCTCAAAGGCCGCCGCTGGCGAGTCGGACGGCAGGGCGATTGCCCCGCCATGTGTTTTGATCAGTTGCTTCTTCGCGTCCATGATTTCGAGGTCGGAGCGGATCGTCACTTCCGAGACCTCGAAGAATTCCGCGAGCTGGCGGGTGCGTGCCTGACCGACCCGTTGAAGTTCCAGCATGATCTGCTGCCGCCTCTGCTCTGCAAGCATTTGTGATCCCGACCTGTCGCCTTTTGCGACCATATGACTTTTGAAAAACGAAAGTTCGCCGCCTTATCCTACGGCTCCTGCTGCAAAAATAGCCGCATGATGACGAAAATGCACGTCAAAAATTCATCATCCATGTAAAAACGAAAGAAATCGAAATATTGAATATTTGTTTGTTTTCGAGTTAGGGTTTCCTCAGCATCGGCGCCAGCAATCGCAAAGCCGGCAATCACGAAGGAAGTATCGCCATGGGTCTCGGAACCAAAGTCCGCCTCGCACGCCTGTTCTCGAACCCATCGGGTCATCTGTTCGGAGGCGCCGTCGATCATTTTGTCGGTTATGGCAATGTGCGTGAGGGCGGGCTTGCCGACCTGCCGGGTGCGCTCAGACGCGTCATGGCGGGGGGACCCGACTACATCAGCATCCAGCCCGGCGCGGCGCGCCACCTCTGGTCGGAATATGCCGGGAAGGCAGCGCTCGTCATTCAGGGTGGTTGCTTCACCGCTGACGACCGCATTCGCCAGCTCATTGCGACCCCGGAAGACGCGGTGCGCTATGGTGCGGACGCTCTGGCTGTCGCCATTCCCGTGCGCGGCGCCACCGAAGGAGAATATATCCGCTGGCTCACCGATACGGTCAACGCCGCCGCCCGCTTCGAGATGCCGGTCGTTGCCCATGTCTATCCCCGTGATTTCTCCGACGGCGGCAAGATCGTGTTCACCCCGGATGAGATTGCCTATGCGGTGCGCATCGGATTCGAGGCCGGAGTCGACGTGATCAAGGTCGGCTATACCGGCGATTTCGAATCCTTCCGCGAGACCGTTGCGACCTGCCCGATTCCGGTCGTGATCGCCGGCGGCCCCAAGACCGAAACGCTGCTCGGAGCGCTCGTCCAGACCTCGGACGCATTGCGCGCTGGAGCCAAGGGCGCGGTCGTCGGTCGCAACCTTTGGGGCCACGGCGATACGACCATGGCCGCGCGCGCCTTCAAGTTCGTCATTCATAACGGGATGGCGCCGGAGGATGCGCTGGCGGCGGCCGGTGCTTGAGACGTGTCGCGCCCTTTCCAGGTTCTGGGCTTCGGCGCCCTGGCAATCGATGACATCATCTATGTCGATCGGGGGCTGACGGCCGGCAAGGGAAAAGTGATTAAGCGTGCCACGGACCATGGCGGCAACGTGGCGACGGCCCTGGTTGCCGCCGCCCGGCTCGGCGGACGGGCCGGCTTCATAGGCTGGCTCGGCGATGAGCCAATGGCCGATGTGGCGGGTAGCGAGCTCGAGCGTAACGGCGTCGACATATCGCTGGCTCCCCGCCACGCTGATGCCGCGCCGATCCGCTCCGTGATCACGGTCGGTCCCGACGGCGACCGGTTCATCGCTTATGACGACGATGTGCTGCACGGCACGTCGGATGCGCTGCCCGACGATGTTCTGATGCAAGCCCCGGTCCTGCTGATCGATGGCTATGCCACGCACTCCGAAAGTGTCGTGGCGCGCGCACGCGCCCTGGGCCTGGCCGTGATTGCCGATATCGAATGGACGGTCGGTGCCGCGACCGACCGGATCCTGGCTTTTGCCGATCACCTGGTGCTGCCGCTCGCCTTTGCGCAGGAATACACCGGCTATGGTGATCCCGCGATGATCCTGGACAAGCTCTGGTCCGGGGATCGGTCCGCGGTTGTCCTCACTGATGGCGAACGAGGAACCTATCTCCGCCAGAAAGGCGATACCGTCAGGTGGCATGTGCCGGCCTATCAGGTTCAGGCGATCGATACGACCGGCGCCGGTGATTGTTTTCACGGTGCCTACGCCCTTGCCCTCGCTAGGGGTAAGAGCCCGCTTGATTGCACTGCCTATGCCACGGCGGCGGCCGCCATTTCCGTGACTGCACGGGGAGGGCGTCGAGGCCTGCCGGATCACCGGACGTGCCTGGCATGGATGGCGGCGGAGAATGCACCTGCGCCGCTCCCGATGTCGGGATCCCAAAAGTGAGCGCAGGTGTGACCGGTGTCGACACTGGTCGACCGACCGAGCGGTGCGTCGCTGATCTGCAATTGAAGCGCCTTGCGAGATCTCTTGACAGTCATGGCGTTGGCCATAAAAGTTACGCGCGATAAAAAATATAATTCCGCAAATTAATATTCGTTTCATATAAAATGATGATATTATTCAACTAGATACGATTTATTTCCGATTAGATTGCGATGAATTCCCCTCGATTCTTTTGTTGACTTTGACGCTCAGGCCTGAGCTTTCTTGTCAAAAGGATCGGAGACGGCGGGGAGCGCCGTTCAAGATGTGATCTGGACTGGTACGGGAGGACGAGACGTGGCTGTGGTTGTACTCGACAAAATTTGCAAGACCTATGGAAACAGCTACCATGCGATCAAGGATCTGAGCCTGACGATCCATGATGGCGAGTTTCTGATTCTGGTCGGTCCGTCCGGATGCGGAAAATCGACCGCTTTGCGCATGATTGCCGGGCTCGAGGAAATCAGCAGCGGAACATTGAGCATCGGCGGTCAGGACGTCGTGGATCTCGCGCCCAAGGACCGGGACATTGCCATGGTCTTTCAAAGCTATGCGCTTTATCCGCACATGACCGTGTTCGACAACATCGCCTTTTCGATGAAGCTGGCCGGAAAGAACAAGGCCGAACGCACCAAACGCGTGCATGAGATCGCCAAGATCCTGCAGCTGGAATCCTTGCTGGGCAACAAGCCCGCACAGCTTTCCGGCGGCCAGCGCCAGCGTGTTGCGATGGGCCGCGCCATGGTCCGTGAGCCCGCGGCATTCCTCATGGACGAACCGCTCTCGAACCTTGATGCGAAGCTGCGTGTTCAGATGCGGGCGGAGATCGCCAGCCTGCAGAGACAGCTGGGCGTGACGACGATCTACGTGACGCACGACCAGACCGAAGCGCTGACCATGGGCGATCGGGTCGCGGTGCTGAAGGGCGGCGTGCTTCAGCAAGTGGATACGCCCAAGGCTCTGTATCACCGCCCGGTCAATGCGTTTGTCGCCGGCTTCATCGGTTCGCCGTCGATGAACCTTTTCGAAGGGCGTCTGGAGGGCGGGCGGATCCATCTGCCGGGCTTCTCCATTCCCTTGTCCGACGGCGCCTTCGAACGCGCTCCCGGTCTTTCCGCCTTCGACGGAAAGGCCCTGATCTTTGGGGTCAGGCCCGAGGACCTCTACGACAGCCGGTTGCCGTCGGGTGCCTCCCATCCGACGATCCCGGTTGTCGTGAAGTCGATCGAGGAGCTAGGCTCCGAGTTGATCGTGCATTTGAAGATCGACGCGGTCCGGATCGACTCAGGCGACCCCGATGCTGTCGAGGACTTGAGCGGGGCCGCCAACGCCGTTGCGCGGTTCGAGGCTGTCAGTGCGGTCGAGACAGGCCAATCGATCAATGTGGCGATCGACCCGGCGAAACTGCACTTTTTCCATCCTCAAACGCATATGGCGCTCTGAATTGACGAGGGAGCAGCGGGCGGCGCTGGTGGCGGCCCGGCCAGAAGACGTCGTTGACGTTTGAAAGCATTCCATCCGACGCCGAAACCGGCGTTCACCTCAATATCCGACCCGAAGGGCTTTTCGATGCCAGCAAAACAGGAACGACGTCTCCGCATCGGCGTATTGGGAGCGGGCCAGATTGCCCAGGCCGCGCACTTCGAGAGCTGCACGAAGGCAGCCAATGCCGACCTCTATGCGATTTGCGACGTTGCCGAGGATCTCCGCGAACGTATGGCAATCACCCACGGGGTGGAAAAAACCTATGACGATTACGACAAGATGCTGGCCGATCCCGACCTCGATGCCGTGGTGATCGCGACCGCCGATGCCTTTCACGTCCCGGCTTCCATTCGCGCCCTTCAGGCAGGCAAACATGTCCTGTGCGAGAAACCCGTCGGTGTCACCGTCGAGGAATGCCTTGAACTGAAAGCTGTAGTCGACAGGGCGGGAAAGGTGTTTCAGGTCGGGCATATGAAGCGTTTTGACGCGGGGCTCCAGGCTGCCAAATCCTTCATCCGCGATGAAATGGGCGAAATGGTTGCTCTGAAAGCATGGTATTGCGACAGCACGCACCGCTATCCGATGACCGATGCGGTCCAGCCCCTGATCGTCACCAGCGCCAATGCGCGGAAGCCCTCCGCCAATCCGAAAGCCGACCTGCGGCGCTACTACATGCTTGCCCACGGTTGCCATCTGATCGACACCGCACGTTATTTCGCCGGCGACATCGTTTCCGTCAACGCTCGCCTGTCGGAGCGCGCCGGTATCTGGTGCTGGTTCGTGGACGTGGAATTTGCCTCCGGCACGCTCGGCCATCTCGATCTCACCGTCCAGGTGCGCATGGACTGGCACGAAGGCTTCCAGATCTACGGCAGGAATGGCAGCATTTTGGGCAAAACCTATAACCCGTGGTACTACAAGACCAGCGAGGTGGACATTTTCCGCGAAGCCGACGGCGCCACACATCGCGTTCTCGGTGCCGACGGCCATTTCTACCGCCGTCAGGTCGAAGGCTTCGCCCGCACCATTCTGGATGGCGCGGTGATGGAAGGCGCCGACATCGATGACGGCCTGGCATCCGTACGGGCGATGGTCGCCGTCGCGCGTTCGGTGGAAAGCGGCAGGGCGGTTGCGTTGGCCGACGTCACGGGTGGCGTGTGATGAAGCTCGGCATCTTCGCAAAGACCTTCGAGGGAACGGAACCGGTAAGCGTTCTCAACTCGGTCGCCGCGGCCGGGTTCACCTGCGCCCAATATAATATGGCCTGCTCGGGCCTTGAGGCTATGCCGGAGATCATCACGGAAGCCCAGGCCCGCTCGGTCGCCGAAGCCGCGCGCGAGAGCGGCGTCGAAATCGTTGCCGTTTCCGGCACCTTCAACATGATCCACCCGGATCCTGCCGTTCGCGCGGCCGGCCTTCGTAACCTCGCGACGCTGGCCGAGCGCAGCACCGGCATGTCGACCGCCCTGATCACGCTCTGCACCGGCACACGCGATCCCATCGACCAGTGGAAGGCCCACGCCGACAACAATACGCCGGAGGCCTGGCGGGACCTCCTCGAAGCGATGGGAACGGCCATCGAGATCGCCGAGCGCTACGATGTCGATCTCGGCATCGAGCCCGAGCTTGCCAATGTCGTCAACTCGGCTGAGAAAGCCCATCGGCTGATCACGGCACTAAAGAGCCCCCGCATCAAGATCGTGCTCGATCCGGCCAATCTCTTCGAGCTCGCGACGCTGGATGAGCAGCGGAGCATCGTGTCTTCCGCCATCGACCTTCTGGCCGATCGGATCGTCATGGCGCATGCGAAAGACCGCAATCGCGACGGTAGTTTCGCGACCGCCGGCAAGGGCGTCCTCGACTACGCGCATTATCTCGGCCGTCTCAAGGCGATCGGCTTCGAGGGCAGTCTCGTCACGCATGGCCTTTCGGCTTCGGAGGCGGCCGGCGTGGCGGCCTTCCTGAAGAATAGCCTCGACGGTCATTGCGCGGGGGCAGGAAGATGAGACGGGCTCAACCGTTCGAAACCAGCGACGGGACCATTCTCAATGTGGATATGGCGGGCGAGGGCGCGTCCGCCATATTCCAGCATGGCTTATGCGGAGACGCGGCGCAGACCGACGAAGTCTTTCCGCTCGAAGCGGGTTTTCGCCGGGTAACGATCGAAGCGCGTGGCCACGGCCACTCCCAAGCCGGCAATCTGGAGCGGTTGTCGATCGCGACCTTCTGCGATGATATCGCCGCCTATATCGAGAAAAACCTTACGCCGCCGATCGTGATCGGCGGCATCTCGATGGGTGCTGCGATCGCCTTACGTCTCGCGGTTACGCGGCCCGATCTTGTCAAGGCTCTGATCATCGCAAGGCCGGCCTGGCTGACGGCACCCGCGCCGGAGAATATGGCGCCCAATGCCGAAGTCGGGCGGCTTTTGAAAACTCTGTCGCCGGATGAGGCAAAGACCACGTTCCTGGCAGGGCCGGTGGGCGTGCGGCTCGCCGCCGAGGCTCCGGACAATCTGGCGTCGCTTGCCGGCTTTTTCTCCCGCACGCCTTTGGATGTGACCGCCGAACTGCTCACCAGGATCTCAAATGACGGTCCTGATGTGACCGACGAGGAGGTCGGCAATATCGCCGTACCGACGCTCATCATCGGCCATGATCGGGACAGCATTCATCCTCTTGGCCACGCGTGTGCTCTTGCCGAGCGCATTGCCGGCGCGCGTTTCGTGCAGATCACATCGAAGACTGAGAGCCGTCCGCAATACGTCGCCGACTTCCGGCTTGCCATGGGCCATTTTCTGAAGGAGCTCTGAAACAATGACGACCCCCTCCAAGACCTGGATCGCCGATCTTCCGAAGGATCGCCTGATTGCTGAATTCTCCGTCTGGTCGGCCGATCTTGTGCGTCTCGCCGATGATCTGATGCGTGTCGATACGCACGTCGACATCCTCCATATCGATGTCGCCGATGGTCATTTCGCGCCGGCAATGTTGTTTTTCCCCGATCTCGTCGCCGGGGTGCGCAAAATTTCCGCACGCCCGATCCATGTTCACCTGATGGTCGCCGACAGCATCATCCTGTCGCAGATCGAGCAGTTCGCCGATGCGGGCAGCGACCTGATTAGCCTGCATGTTGAAAACGAAAGCGTCGCAGACCAGGCGCTCGATCTCCTCGATCGCCGCGGCGTCGCCGCCGGCATGGTCCTCAAAGTCGATACTCCCGTCGAGCGGGTCGAAAGATACGTTTCCCGGCTGAGTTTCGTGACGCTGCTCGGCACGGCGATCGGTGTGAAGGGCCAGGGCCTCGACGAAAAGGCCGGCGCCCGGCTTCAGCAGGCCAAGCAGATCATCGCCGGCTGCGAGGCGGCGCATCGGATCGTGCTTGCGGCCGACGGCGGTATTCGCGAGCACACCGTGCCTCTCCTGCGCCAGTCGGGTGCGGAGACGGTCGTTCTCGGTTCCCTGGCTTTCAATGCGCCGTCGCTCGACGAGCGGATGGCATGGGTCCGCGCACTCTAACTGATGGTCTTCACATGCAGCAGGTTGCCATTGGAATCGACCTCGGTGGGACGCAGGTACGCGCTGCCCTTGTCGACGAGCAAGGCCGGATTCTGGCGCGCGCAGCCGAACCGACGGATGCGCTGGCGGGTCCCGACCGCGTGCTCGCCCAGATTTGCGGTCTGGCCGATGGACTGCTTGCAGCATCAAACCCTGCTTCGGTGGTGGGCGTCGGCGTATCCGCTCCGGGCCCACTCGATACGGTCGCCGGTGTCGCGACTGATATCCCGACCCTCTCCGGCTTCGTCGATTTTCCGCTGAAGGCGGAGTTGCAGAAGCGGTTTCCGTTTCCTGTCGACCTCGAGAATGATGCTATTGCCGCTGCCATCGGTGAGTGGCAGTTCGGTATCGGCAAGGGGCTTGATAACCTTGTCTATGTCACGGTCAGCACCGGAATCGGCGGCGGTGTTATCTCGGATGGTCGCGTGGTGCGCGGCCGCAAGGGCATGGCGGCTCATGTCGGCCACATGTCGGTCGTGCCGAACGGCGAGCTTTGCCCTTGCGGCAACAGGGGCTGTTTCGAGGCCTACGGCTCCGGACCGGCTTTTGCACGACGCGCCCGCATAAGGGCCATGGAATCTAGCGGGACGACGATAGGCAGCGATGGCGGTGCCATCGACAGCCGCAGCATCTTCGCGGCCGCGAGAAATGGCGATCGTCTGGCAAATCAACTGGTTGACGAGGAAGCGGAAATTCTCGGTCGCGGCTTCACCAGCCTGATCCATATCTTCAGTCCCGATATCATTGTGATGGGAGGTGGGCTTTCCCACGAGTTCGATCGTCTCCAACCCGGCATTCAAGGCTACATCACACAATGGGCGATGCCGGCATTCAAGGATGTCAGAGTGATGCTGGCAGCATTGGATCAGAACTCGGGCCTCGTCGGCGCGGCGGCTCTGGCGTTTCTGACGAGGAAGGGCGCTCGGACGTGATCCAGACCCTCGAGGCATAGGCTTCGTCAGGTGTACCGATTCAGCTCGTCTTCGCTGATCCCGAAGTGGTCGAGAATGATGCCGACGTTTCGGCGATGAGACTTGAAATAGACGTCGAAGAGATCGCCGATCAGGGGAACCGTTCCGCCTGCGGCGTCGATCCCGAGATTGACGGCCATACGGGCGAGCTTATGGGTGGGAACACCGAGGCGTCTTGCCTCATCGATGATGAAAAGACCGATCAGAGATCCGGCAATGTCGCCGACGGCCGGGATAAGGCCGAGAATTGAGTCCGCGCCGATCCGCACGCCGATGACAGGCAATCTGACCGCAGTATCCATCATGCGCGCTATGCCGACAGCGCGCCGAATTCTTCCAAGCTCGATAGAGGTCAGGTGTTTCGCGCTGGCGGAAGCTGGCATCAGCAGCCTTTTGGCACGAACGATCGCTCCGCCCCCTCGAGTATGGGCGTGGGAGCGATTTGGTCGCATTGCCGCGAAATAGTCCGACGCAACGAAAGGCCGGTGCCATCATGATTTTCCATTGCCGTGAAACGCTGCAAACCCGATAAGGTTCGCCCGCGAAAGCAAGGATCATCTCTCGTCGGGAACCACGATCAATTTCAAGGCCGGCGATTGCGTTGCCGTCGTGGCGATTGTCTTGGACTAAGGTTGCCGAAAGAGCAGGGGCTTCCGTTGCCGCTCCCGCCTCAAGCAGCTTTCTGCGGTCTGGACGTGCTGGCTCCCGCATCGACCTGAAAGCGGTTGACGACCCCCTCCAGTGTCTGCGTTTGGCTACCGAGGGCGCGGCAGGCCGAGGCAGTTTCGACGGCCATGGCAGCGTTGCGTTGGGTTACCTGATCCAGGGCGTTGACGGAGGTGTTGATCTCGCCGATCGCTACCGCCTGTTCGGAGGATACCGAAACGATGCGGGCGATCAGGCCGGCAACCTGCTCGACCTGGCCCTCGATTTCCAGGAGCGCCTTGCCGGTGCGGTTGACGAGTTCCACACCGGTGGAGACCTGGGCCGAGGAGGTGGAGATCAGAGCTCTGATCTCCTTGGCTGCGTTGGCCGAGCGCATGGCAAGTTCACGCACTTCCTGCGCCACGACGGCAAAACCCTTGCCTGCTTCGCCCGCGCGCGCTGCTTCAACCCCGGCATTGAGCGCCAGAAGATTGGTCTGGAAGGCGATTTCATCGATGACGTTGACGATGGCGCCAATCTGGGAGGACGAGCCTTCGATCCTTTCCATGGCGGCGATTGCTTCGCGAACGACGGCTGCCGAATGTTCGGCGCTGGTGCGGGTCTGCGCCATCATGCCGGTTGCCTTGCCGGCATGGTCGGAGGCGTCTTTGGCTTTGATATTCATTTCATCGAGCGCGGCTGTGGCCTCTTCGAGCATCGCGGCCTGCTGTTCCGTGCGCGACGCAAGACTGTCGGCTGCATCGGTGATGCCGGCCGAGGAGCTGCCCACTTGCTTGGAGGTCTGGGCGATCTCCGCCATCGAAGCGCAAAGCGCGTCCATACTATCGTTGAACTTCGCGCGCAAAGTCTCGTAGGCAGCGGCAAAGGGTGTCTTGATCCGGCAATCGAGGTTGCCGGTCGATAGCTGTTCCAGTCCGTATGTCAGCTGATCGATCACCGTTTCGCGGATCTGCTCCTCTGCGGCCCTTTCGGCCAGCTGACTGCGTTCACGCTCGAATTCCGCATCGCGAAGTGCGGTCTCGCGCTTCTGTGCGTCCTGCCGCTCGAGTGCGTTGCGGCGGAATACCGCGACGGCCTTGGACATGGCGCCGATCTCGTCGGAACGGTTGGCGTAGGGAACGTCGGTCGAAAAATCGCCTTCGGCAAGATTGCCCATATAGGCTTTCATGCCATCCAGGGGCACGATCGCCCGGCGGCGCAGGAGATAGAGGCCGACCAGCAATAGGCCGAACGATCCGAAGCCCGCAGCACCCGCATAGATCGTCCAGGTCACGATCTCCGAGGCTGCATTGCGTTCCTCACCCTTCAGGAAGGCGTCGGAATTGGCAACGAGTTTCTCGACCGCGTCCTGGTGCGAATGAAAGGCGACGCGCAACTGCTCGATTGCACCGTGCGCCTTGTCTTCATCCCTGGCATTCAAGGCCGGGATGATCTCATGGTTCATCACTTCCCAGAATTCATCGCCCTTGGCGATGACATCGTTTTCAAGCTCGTCCTTCAAGGCTTGCGGCAGCCGGGTGGTTTTCCAATAGGCGCGGCGGTCGTCGTAAGCGGCCTTGAGATTTGCGATCTTGGCAAGATTGGTGTCGGTGAGTTCGGGAAATTTGCTCGCCTCGAAGGAGAGCATGTAGGATTCGACCACAAACAGCGGCGGCGGCAGAATATCGGCAATCAAATCCTTGCCGTAGACGACCTGCTCGTAAACCGGCCCGTTGACCTTGAGCCGTTCGAGCGCCGATTGCTGCAATCCGATCGACATGAAAAGACCGACTGAAACGGCGACGCCGAACGCCACCAAACTGCGAGCAATGGTGAATGCCAAGACTGTCTCCAAATAACTTTGGCTTCTCTACTTCGAGAGACCTGATCTACGTATGGCATTATTTCGCAAGAACACTGAAATGTGGTTAATTATTCTGACATTGGAGCTTAGCGGCAGCCGTCCATTATTGGGTTGATGATTTACGAAAAGCAATGGTATCAAGCCATCACTTGCCATCTTGATGGCTAACGCTGCCTTTATATCCTATCGCAAAGGAGATCGGCATGGCCGAACCTCAGCTTTCTGTACGGAGCGCAAAAGCGCGTGATCTTGCTCACCGGCTTTCCCGCCGTGAAAACCGCTCGATAGCCGACATTGTCGAAAGGGCCCTCGAATCGTATGAAATACGCGAAGCCGGAAGAGAGCCGGCTGTGTCCTTCTATGCCAGGGCTTTCGCAGCAAAGCGGGACGGATATCGACCTCGAAGCCGTTATCAACGAAGGCAGGCAGGTTCATAAGGGCATCGAGCTTTGATTTTTCTCGATACCAACATTGTTTCGGAAACTTTGATAAAATCACCCAATGAAGCTGTGATCTCATGGCTCGTCCGCCATGATGCTGAATTGGCGCTGCCGACAGTAACGATTGCCGAGATCGCTTTCGGTATCCAGAAGATCCGGCCTGATCAGCGAGCCGAACGCCTCGAGCAGGGACTGTCCGACTGGCGTCGTCGCTTTGCAGCCCGGATTTTTGGCCTGACCGAAGAGGCCGCTCTTGCTTATGGTGACATTATGGGTTTGGCCGCTCGTCAGGGGCGCGGGATGTCAGTGCCGGATGGCATGATCGCCGCTATCGCGCGGGTCAATGGTGGGCGACTTGCGACGCGAAATCTGGGCAATTTTGCGACCTCAGGTCTTCAATTGATCTCGCCATGGGAGTTTTGACGTCTCGGAAATGCGTGGGCGCTGGTACTTGGGTATCGACACCTTTCAGGCCAATCGCATGAGCATTTCATTCAGGTTGCCGATCTGGCGGAGCAGTTCGACCAACTTATCCGTGTCGTCTTGACTGAGCCGGCCCGTTCCGCCGCTGCTTTTCCAAAGATGTTGAAATTCTTGGCTCGTCTGTAGCGCGATGCCCATGATTTCGATGATTTGCGTACGGTTTTCCCAGGTTGCAACGACCGTCGGTTGGTCCATTCCCATCGACATGTCCGGTTCGCGTTCCAGCAAAAGCAATTCCTGATTCCTCTTGGCGATGGTGGGTTGGTTCGGCAGTCAGCAGCGATTGAAAATCAAACGATTGTCTGTCGGGTGTGGGGCGGACCCGATAGACAATCGGCAAGTCCTTCTTGGGAATCCAAATCAGGAATCGCAGGAACAATAAATGGGAAATTTTCCCATATGTCAATGTGCTCGACTGAGCCTTTCAGCGGGGACCTGGAAAATCTGGAGGCGGCGGGCCGCGAGGCGCGGTATCCCCCGGTGGCGGACCTCGCCTGTTCGGGTCGGGATAATCTCCACCAGGCCCGCCTCTGCCGAAGGAGGGGCGATCATGCGGCGGCCCGTCCGGAGGGCCATCCGGCGGGCGAGGACCAAAGCCGTCTGGGCCCTGCCTGTCCGCAAAGCCCGTCATTCTGCTTGAATCGCGTACGGTGACGTCGACAAACCCATGGCCGTCAGGGGACATTCGCATCGAGCCGTAAGGCGTTGAGCCCCCGGGTCCCGAGCCAGCCCCGCCTTTGTCCGCGGACCTGAAGGTCTCGACGTTGACGATGCCGCGTTTCAGACCCGGCACCACAGGCTCGGCCTGAATGCGTATAATCATCAATCGGTCGGCGACTGTCTTAAGACGTACGAGCGTTTGCTTGCCGACCAGATATCCATGCGTGTTGCCAAGCGAAAGGCCGCCGATCCGGACGCGATGACCGCTCTTCGATGGCACGCCTCGGACATGGGCGCCATCGGAAACGGAACGAGGCTCGATACGCCGAGCAATGATGGTGCCATCCGGTTTACGGATGCCGAACACGGCAACGCGATTGCCTTTTCGCAAGCCCTTCGTCACCAAACCTGTCGTGTCGACGGTTTGCGACAATATGGTGATACCGGTCTTGTCAATCCGGTCGATGCGGCCCTGAACCTCGCTGACGATCGCGATGCGGGCAGCACGCTTTCCCGTCAGCAGCACCCGGGCCACATGACCGACCTTCATCGCGCTTGCAGGAGCGCGCCGTCCATCGATCTCGATCGGGGTCGTCGCGCTGAAAGGTATGTGGACGTTGTTGACGATGATGCTTCCAAAGCCCTGGATGGTCCCGACGATGCCGGTTCCGCCGATCCCGTGATCTTCGTTCTCCCCACCTCCCTGAATGGAAAGACCGGACCCGCCGATTCCATGATCGCTGGTCCCCGTCGGTTGCGCGGCTACGGTCTCCGGTCGCACGATCTGAAGTGCGATGCCGCCCAGCAGAAATTGCCTCCTGGAGATCATTGACGGGCTCATTCGTCTGTCTCCGTCCTGGAAGCGGCGTCTGGCTGAAGATCGGCCTCAGCCGCCTCGGGCATGACATAGACCCCCGCAATCCAGCGGCTATTGCCGCCGGGATCATCCGTGATGGCCCGATGGGCGATCTTGTTGAGCTTCAGGAGCAGCGCCATCCCTTCCTCACGCGCAATCTCGTCGAGTTGGGCCGCCAGCTCAGGGGATATCCCGTCGTAGTGAACCGCGCGTTCGAAGTAGGGGGGAGGGTCGTTCATCAGATTGATGACCGCTGCCTGCACATGGTCACGAAGATTGCGTGTAAAATAGTGCCGACGGGCTTCGTCACCGGCATTCGGAACAATTGATGAGAGGTTGAGCTGGACCTGGCCGTCCTGATCGAGAACGACAATGCCTTTATCCAGCCAGTCGTCCAGGATGGAGCGGGGATGAACGTCCTTGGTGATGTCGCTCACCAGGCTCTCGAATGACGGACCGCCGTCGCTGGAGGTCCGGGGCAGGGCGCTTGGCCTATCCTCCGCATCGCAATAAAGCGGATCGGCAAGCCATCTTGCAAGGATGCGGCTTGTCTGTGAAACGCCGACGGTCAGAAACGATGCCGTGAGTGCCTGTCCACGCAACCGGTTGACGTCCTTGCGGTGGATGCCGGTCAGAAGCGAGATGCGGCTATCCGTCTGCTGCTTGTTCGGTAGCGCGAACTCCTTCTCCGCAACCTCGATATAGAGGCGGCGAAGAACGGTCGAGAAGGAGATGAAGTTGAAGCCGGAGGCGAGTGCGAGCTTGACCAGCGGGCGAAGCACGCGGATCAGCATGGCCTGCAAAGTCTCTTCGGAGAATGGAAGCTTCGCGCGCGGCTTTGACATTAACAACACACTCGGTCTCTGAAAGACCATTGCCGGCAGACTTCGGCAGTCGCCCTCAGCCTCCCTATGGTAAAGTCCAGACTGCCGCAACGGACAAACCACATGCAAGCCCAGCCTATGCCATGCTCCCGAGCGGCGCGGCCGTATAGCGCCGCCTTTGAGAAGAGATTTTAGCGTGTTCCGTTAATGAGTTACCGGATGCGGCTCGGGCGACAGCACTGCGCCATGGCGCCAGTCGATCAGCCGGTCGATGCGCGCAATCTTGTGGAAAACCTCGAAAACGTCGAATGACGTGCCTTTCTCGATATGGGCTGCCAGCAACTCGCAAAGCTCGAATATTTCAGGGGGCGTACCCGTCATCTCGACGCCGTCATCCGTGAAGACACCCGATCGCGGCCATGCCCGCGTCTGTTGTTCGTCGAGTTTGCTGCCGACGAAAGGGATCGTATCGATGATGCCAGAGGCGAGCGCGAAGGCCGCCTCCGCCACGATTTCGGAACACGTCGTGTTGGGTTCCCTCGTTAGGGCCGGTATTTGCATCCGCTTGAATTCCCGCATGTTCAACCCGTCAGAGATAGTTGACCAGACTCAGACCCTGGAGTTTCGAGACGAGCGTGTAAGCTGTCTCCAGTTGCGTCTGCAGCTGGTTGACGAGCGTCGAAGCCTCGTAGGCATCCACCCCCTGGAGATCGACAAGGTTTCCCTGAAGCAGAGTGGATTGAGCGTCGAGGGCGTCATTTGCCTTTTCGAGCCGCTCCTGTGAAAGGCCGAGCTCACTTTGCTGCGTCACGATGCCGGCGGTGGCCTGAGCCGCATAGGCGATCGCCTTGGATGCGACGGTGCTCTGCGCGTCGGAACTGAGATCCTGGCCGAAGAGGGCGGAGACGACGACGGAGGCAAGAGCGAGATAGCGCATGCCTTCGGAATTGGCATTGGTCGACGAGGTGATGGTTTCCGATCCGCTGATCCGGCTCGTCATGTCGGTGCTGGAAGCGGTGGACCAGCCTTCGGAAGCGTCCGTCCAGGCGCTCTCGGAGAACATCGGCTCGACCGTGTCGGTGATGAAGCTGCCGATTTCCTCGCCTGTCAACTCGTTGACGTCTTTTCCGAGACCGGTTGCATAATCGTTCAGAGCCGAAACGATCGTATCCGAGACCGCCGAGGATTGATCGGTCAGAGGCTGGCTGTCGAGGTTGGTTCCGCCGAACAGGAACTCGCCATTGACCGACGTGTTTGCCGTCGAGACCAGCTGCGAAATCGTGGCGCTCGCCGTCTGCAGGGCAACGGCGATGCTCGTCGTATCCTGGCTCGCCTGGAGCGCGGTCAGGTTCGAGACCAGGCTGTCGCCGGCATCCTTCAGGCTCGAAAGGGCGGTTTGCGATGCGTTCATGCGCAATTCGACGACGGCATTGCTCGTCTTGAACGAGGCGGCCTGGGCGATGGCGCTGGTGAGATTGATCGACTTTGCAGCGCCGGCGCCGAGGGATACGCCGATATCGGCGTAGGTTCCTGTGGTCGCTTCCGTCGAGGCCTGCTGCAGCTTGTTTTGGGACTGGCTGATGGTGAGCCGCAAAACATTCTGCATCGCCGATGATGAGACAAAAGATGCTTTCATGACTAGCTCGCTATGTCGAGGAGCGACTGGAACATCTCGTCGATGACGTTCAGGATCTTCGTCGCTGCTTTGTAGGATTGTTCGATGTCGAGAAGTAGCGTCAGTTCCTCGTCGAGGTTGACGCCCGTTTCGTTGGAATAGGCCTCGTCGGAGCGTGACAAGGCCGCAGCTGTGGTTTCGGAAGCCGCCGTTGCATCGCTTCGATATTGTTCGAGCCAGCCGATGGAGGCGCTGGCGTAGTCCGTCAGGCTTTGCGACGTCGAGAGACCTGCGTCGGAAGAGAACGAACGCTGTTCCGTCAGCGCCTGATACAGGGCGTCGAGATTGTCCGAGAAGCCGCTGTCTCCCGAGGTGTTGAGATCGGTGATGCCGCTGATCGTTCCGTCGCGCAGCTTCGTCGCATCGCCGCCCTCGCTTGTGACGACGGCTGAATTGACCGAGATAGTGGAGGCGATCCCTGTCGTATCGTCGGAAGCAGCAGGTGTTCCCCCGGTTGTGCCCGACGCCGTCGTCCACACGAAAAGTCCCGGTGCACTCGTGCTGCCGTCGGTTTCCGAGAAGATCTGGACGAGCGATTTGGCGATCTCGTCGAGCTGGTCCTGGAATGTCGGGGCGATTTCGTCGCGAAGCTGCAGCAGCGCCTGCAGGCTGCCCGAGGCACTCGTCGACGATCCTTCGCCGGCGTCGAGTGCAACGCCGTCGATATAGATGGAATTGCCTTCCGTTCCGGCAACGTAGGTTGCCGTCGACGCGAACGTGACGGTGCGGGGAATGGTCTCGAACAGCGCGGTGCCATCAGAGGTATAGAGCGCCATGTCGTTATTGTCGCGCACGGTGGAGGTGACGCCGACGATCGAGGAGATCTGCTTCAGGAGCTTTTCACGCTCGTCGAGCGCCGAGGATGTATCGGTGCCGGTCGATGTCGCCAGCTTGACCGCATTGTTCGCCGCCTCGAACTGCGACAGCAGCGTGTTCAGGGTGGAGACCTGTGTGGCGATCTCCGCATCCGCCTCGGCTCTGATCGACTGGACGCCGTCGCTTGCGGTATTCAACGAATTGGCAAGATCCTGCGCGGCGGTCACGGCCGATTGCGCTGATGTCGTGCTGCTCGGGGATGTGGCGAATGTCTGGAGCGCCTGCTGGAATGCCGTGAGATAGGTACTCGGCGAGGTCTCGTAGTCATTGCCGCCCACCAGCGACTTCAGGCTTTCGAGGCCGGTCACCAGCGTCTGCTGGGCGCTGTCCTTGGCATTCGTTTGCAGATACTGGGCAAGCAGCGCCGTTTCCTGCGCCCGGCTGATGCTGACAACTTGGGCGCCGGAAAGAGACGTCGTAACCGACGCCTCCCGTCTCACATAGTCGGAATTTCCGACATTGGCGATATTCGTCGAGATGACGCTGCTTTGCTGGCCGGTCGTGTTGAAAATACTTTGCACGCTGTTCAAGGCGGAGGTGAGCGACATGCCGGCGTCCTCCCTATCGTTTCAGATTGACGAGGACATCCATGATATCGGAGCCGGTCTGGAACACCTTCGAATTGGCGGTATAGCTGCGCTGCGCCTCGATCATCTCCGTCAGTTCACCGGCGAGATCGACATTCGAGCTTTCGAGAGCACCGGACTGGATGGAACCAAGCCCGTTCGTCTGCGGGAAGCCGGTGACCGTTACCCCGGACAATCCGTTGGCACTGTAGACGTTGCCGCTGAGCAGCGTCAGATTGTCGGGGCTGGCGACCGTCGCGAGAGGGATCTGATAGAGAGCCTTCGTCGCGCCGTTTGCATAGGAGACCGACACCACGCCGTCCGTACCGATAGACACCGAGCTCACGGCACTTGCGGCCTGGCCGTCTGCGGAGCCCGTCGCCGAGAAGTCGGAGGCGAGCTGGGTGAAATCGGAATAGTCCATGGTGATCGTCTTTGCCGTCACCGGATCGACGATATCAGTGTCGGTCGCGGAGGTGAGCTGCCCGTCGGCGTCGAAGGAGAGCGTCGCGACGCTGACGGCATCGGAAGAGTAGGGAAAGGACGTCGTGCTGCCGGTGGATGCATCGGCATTGCGGTAAACCGCGACCTCCCAGGTGCTGCCGGTGACTGCGCCGCCCGCGTCCGTCGTGACGCCGGTCTTGGTGAAGTAATAGTCGTACTGGACGGTGCCGCCGAGGCTGTCATAGGCAACCAGCGACATCTTCTGCGTGTCGTCGGTGACGCTCGCCGTGTTGGCGCTCGGCAGCGTCGTGGTATCGGTGACGACAGTTGCCTCGGAATTCAGGTTGCCGCTGAAATAGGCGCTGCTCGAAGCGACAGCGCTCAAGCCCGATTGGGATACGTTGACCGGCACCAGGCCGTCGAAGCCATTGACCACCACCGCCGGTACGCCGGAATCATAGGAGTATCCCATGAGCGTGAAACCGGCGCCGTTGACGAGATTGCCGTCGCTGTCGACCGAGAAGTCGCCGGCCCGGGTGAGCACCGGCGTGCCGTCGGCGCTTTCCACGATGAAGAAGCCGTCTCCTGATATCGCCAGGTCGTAATCGGAGGTCGTATAGGAGATGTCGCCCTGTTGAGAAATCGCCTGGCGCACGGATGTCTGGACGCCGCCGGAATTATAATTGCCCGAGGAAGAGGGCAAAACCAGCGACGAGAAGGACGTGGAAACGGCTTTGTAGCCGGTGGTGTTCGCATTGGCGATATTGTCGGACACCGTGCTCAGCCGGTTTGCCTGGGCGCTCATGCCGGAGACGGCGGTTTTCATGCTTCCAAAAATGCTCATGGCTCGATCCTTTAAGGTTTGGGAACATGCCATGTGACGAGGGGCTTCCAGAGCCCGGATGGCGGGCGCACGACATCGCGGGCGCCGGGCAAAGGCCGACACCGGTCGATGATCTGATTGTCTGGACTAACCCCGTGATGGCGATAGGCGCTTCGGCTCATCCGTGCGCTGGTTATCCGTGCGCCTGTGACGGCGCACCATTCGAACGGTTCCACATGTCAGTAGCGACCCGACTGAAGGCTCTGCCGGCTCGACTGCCGGGTCGCTTTCAAACCGTCTCAGTGCAGATCCTCCAGCGACCGCAATGGCGACGGCTTAACGACCGTCAGCTCGTGGACTGTGCAGACAATGAACCGGTGCCTGACGTGTCGAGCAGACTAAAGAGCTGGCTTGCCTGGCTTTCGGTGACGTCGCCCGGCTTACCCGCCATGAATTCGTCCAATGTCACGAGCCCGTCTCCGTCCGTATCGAGATCGGAGAGCAGAGATGCAAACTGGTCTTCGTCAGCGGACGGCGGTCCTTCGGGACGTTCCGACTGCTGAGCTGACATGGCCTCGGTCAGCGCATCGACCGATAGCGAACCGGAACCTTCGCTGTCGAAGCTGTCGAACAGCGTGCCGGCCTGCTCCTCGCTCACATCGGACGGCCGACTTGCAACGAACTCGGCTTTGCTCACAAGCCCGTCGCCGTCGGTATCGAGATCGGAGAGCAGGGATGCAAGGTCGTCATCGTCGGAGGGTGGCGGGGGCGGCGGCCCCTCGGCACGTTCCGACTGCTGGGCGGACATGGCCTCGGTCAGCGCATCGACCGATAGCGAGCCGGAACCTTCGCTATCGAAGCTGTCGAACAGCGTGCCGGCTTGATCCTCCGACACATCGGACGGCCGGGCTGCGACGAACTCGGCCTTGCTCACGTAGCCGTCGCCATCGCTGTCCAGCTGCGCAACGTCCATGTCTGCGCCGCCGTCCTGCTGCTCGCCGGAGCTGGACTGACCGGCGAGGCCGTTCATCGTCAGCGACATCAACTGCGACATGAGTTTCTCGGCGCTGTTGGTCGCGTCTTCGTCGAGCTGCTGGGTTGTGGTTGATTTTTTTGCCGAAATCGTATTACAGGATAGGGCGTCCTGGGATGCTGACGTCGAATTCTTGCTATAGGAATAGGAAGAAATTGATGTTGCGGCGGAAATGGTCGTCATAAGCGCTCCATCGCTAGAGGGTGGGGATGCAACGCATTACAGAACTGATGAGTTCTCTAAATCGAAATTGCTAATGCCACAACCGAAAAAATCGTCCCTCAGAAATCGTAGTTTCCTTTCTGCGGCTGTCGGCTTGTGCTTTAACGGGGCGGTCTAGACCATCATGGATGTTGCCGACGAGCCTGTAGATGAGCCGCGCAGACGGGGCCGGCCGAAAGTCTCGAGCGACGATGACAAGCGAGTGCATATCGTCGAGATTGCCCGCCGCGTTTTTGTAAAATACGGGTATGCCGGAAGCACGACCGCGGTCGTCGCCACCGAGGCGGGAGTTTCAAAACAGACGCTTTACAAGCTCTTTCAGAGCAAGGAAGAGCTGTTTGCCGCTGTGGTCGGTGCTCATCGACGCATGATGCTCGATCTGCCTCGGCCTCCGGAAGATCTCTCGATCGCCGAGAGCCTCGAACGCATCTTCATGATCGATATGGATGAGGACAAGGATGCGGATCGTGCCGGTTTCCTGCAGCTCGTCTTTCGCGAAGCCGGGCAGTTTCCCGAACTCGTGGACATTCTGCAGCGCGAAGGCATGCTTGCCAGCCGGCAGCAACTTGCCAACTGGCTGAGCGACCGTAGGGCGGAAGGCCGTTTGTCGCTCGACGATCCGGCCAGCGGAGCCCGCATGCTGATGGATATGATCTTTGGTGGCATGGGACCGCCGGAAGGACGCGCTCAGGCCTGGCCCGACCGGGCGGCGCTGCTTGCCCATCTCCGGCGCTGCATTGCCATCTTTGCCGCGGGCGTCGGCGCCGCCTGACCCGATAAAGCCGCGATCCCTCGACTTTTGACGTCCTGTTGCATTTTGGACGAATTATAGTACCATATAGTTCTATTAAATTGATTCGGCCGCATGAGTGCGGTCCGTATGCGCCATGAGCGGCGGCAAGATCTCAGCAAATATGAAAAGTTTCAACCGTGGCTGCCGGCAGGCTTTCGCGCGCGCGTGCTTATGAAAGGGACAGAAGTTGGTTTCCACCTATGTGAGCTATCTCTCGGTCGCGCGAAATCTGGGCGCCAGTCTCTCGAGTGTAGCTTCTCAGGCAACGGTTGCCCGCGACAGCAGCTATTACAAGGAAAACATTGGCAAGGTCACGACAGTCGATGAATTCATGGGTGATTATAAGCTCTACTCCTATGCCATGAAGGCCTACGGCCTTGAAGACATGACATATGCCAAGGCGTTCATGAAGAAGGTGCTGGAAAGCGATCTCAGCGATTCATCCAGCTTTGCCAACAGTCTGAGTGATGGCCGCTATGCCGAGTTTGCGGCCGCTTTCAAATTTTCCGGCGAGACGGAGACAGCCCAGTCGGATGCGCAGCGGGACAGCCTGCTCGACGCCTATGAGGAATCTTTCGACACCGAGGCTGACGATATCGCAGACCAGACGGATTATTTCGAAGAGAATATCTCGTCGATCACCTCGGTCGACGATCTCCTGTCGAGCTCGAAGCTGAAGAACTATGTGCTGACCGCTTTCGGCCTCAGCACCGAATACACCTCAACCAGCTTCCTGAAGAGTGTTCTGACGAGCGATCTCGACGATGCCGATAGTTTCGTCAACCAGCTCGACGACGATGTCTATGTCAACCTGGCGAAGGCCTTCAACTTCAACGAGGATGGCTCGACCGACGGCGACGTGATGTCGGAAGATCAGCTCTCGTTGGTCACAAGCGCCTATGCGGTGGCCTCGGCGACGATCGCTTCCTCGGAAACCGGGGAGGCCTATGACACCTATTTCGCTGCACAAGTTGGAAACATCACCTCCGTCGATGAGTTGATGAGCGACGACAAGCTGGTTTCCTATCTGAGAACTGCCTACGGGCTTACCGATAGCGAGACCGATAACTTCATTTCCGCGGCGCTGAAAAGCGCCGACGTCGCCGACGCGATCGGCTTATCCGAACTGCACGATGCCTTTAATTTCGATGAGGACGGCGCGCTTGCCGATGGCGACACGGCCCAGACATCGGAACAGACGGCCGCGACCGCGGCGGCCTTCGATGAAAATTATCAGCTGCTGATTGCCAATACAGACACCGAAGACGCCGTCGACAACTATACGACGCGCATCGCCAGCGTCACTTCGATCGATGATTTCCTGGTCTCGAACGATGACGACGACGATGACGACAACGACGATCTCCCGGAACTGTGGGAAATGGCGTTGCGAGCCTATGACATAGACCCGGACAGCGTTTCGAGAAGCGAGGTCCGGAAAATTCTCGAAAGCGATCCCTCGGACTCGAAAAGCTATGTCAACAGCCTCGACGACGATCGGTTCGTAGCCTTTCGCAAGGCCTTCAACTTCGACAGCAATGGCGACGTTACCGTTCCGCTGCAGGCCATGTCGGAATCCGTCGTCGACGACTATGCTGCCTATTACAAGCAGAACAAGATCCGATACCTCGAAGGCGACGAGCTGACGGAAGCAACCGACGCGGCGGACGAGGAGATTACCTATTTTCGCGAGCAGATGGCGACGATCACCACGGCCAGCGAATTTCTGGCCGACGATCGCCTGGTTTCCTTCGCGCTCGAGGCGAAGGGGCTCGATCCTGATGATGTCACGTCGGAGGAGTTGGAGAAGATGTTTTCTTCCGATCTCGACGACGAAGATAGCTATGTCAACAAGCTGGACGACAATCGTTTCGCCGAACTCGTCGGTGCGTTCAATTTCGACCAGGACGGCAATATTTCCGACGAGCCCACCGGGACGGTGCAGCAGCGCGGCGACGTGCTGGAGACGATCGACGCCTATGTCAGGCTGACGCTCGAGGATGATCAGGGCGACAGCAACACCGGCGTGCGCCTCGCCCTCTACTTCGAACGCAAGGCGCCGGAGATCTCGAACGCCTATGACATTCTGGGCGATAGCGCGCTCTTCGAGTTTTTTACGACGACATTCAACCTGTCCAGTTATGTTTCGAACATGGACGTCGACAAGCAAGCCGAGATGATCAGCAATTTTATCGACATCAAGGATCTGTCGGATCCGGAAAAAGTCGACGATCTGATCAAACGCTTCACTGCCATGTATGACATGGCCAACGGCACGGGCACCACCTCGACAGCCCTTTCGATCCTGACCGGATCAGCGACGATTAGCGCTGACACCCTGCTGGCGATGGCGCAATTGAAAAGCGGCTGAGTGGCCGGTAGGCCGCCGGTCCCGGAGAACCTGACGGATGTGCCTCATGGACGCAACGCTGGTTGAAAATAAAATTTACTGCACGTTATATTCATAATTAAATCCCCGTTAATAAGGACAAGCGAATATTCACGACATGGCTGGATCGACGGCGACGAAATCTAGGGGGATGACGCGTGGGTATTCTTGATCGTGGTGCAAATGCTGTCGCGGCTCTTGCCGCGTTATCGAATTCGCAAGCCATGATCGAGTTTGATCTATCGGGCAGGATCCTCACCGCTAACGAAAACTTCTGCAGGGCGCTCGGCTACGAGTTGAGGGAGATTGTCGGAAAACATCACAGCATGTTTGTCGAGCCTGCCTATGCATCCTCAACGGAATACAAGGCTTTCTGGACGAAGCTCGCAGCCGGGAAATTCGATCAACAACAATACAAACGCGTCGGAAAAGGCGGGCGCGAGGTCTGGATCGAGGCATCCTACAATCCCGTGTTCCGACGCGGGAAGCCGGTCAAGGTCATCAAGATTGCAACGGATATCACTGCGCAGAAACTGAGGTCTGCCGAGGATTCGGGCAAGATCGACGCATTGTCCCGGGCTCAGGCGATCATCGAATTCACGCCGGCCGGCGAAATCCTGACCGCGAACGACAATTTCCTTTCCGCGCTTGGTTATTCGCTTGCCGAAATCCAGGGCAAACATCATTCGATGTTCTGTGAAGCCGACTACTCGAGATCGGAGGCTTACAAGGAATTCTGGCGGAAACTTGCGAGCGGCCAGCTGGTTGCCGACGAATTCATGCGTGTGGGCAAGGGCGGACGAAAGGTCTATATCCAGGCTTCCTACAATCCGATTTTCGACCTGAACGGCAAAGTGTTCAAAGTCGTGAAGTTCGCAACCGATGTCACGGCGCGCGTCGAAAATGTCGAACAACTTGCCCGTTGCCTGACGAACCTTGCGGATGGCGACCTGTCGCAGACGATCCAGAAGCCTTTCATTCCTTCGCTGGAAAGGCTGCGTGCCGACTTCAACAGCGCCTCGGAGAAGTTGAAGGGCGCAATGGCAACGGTTGCCGAAAATGCCAAGGCGATATCAGCCGGTTCCAACGAAATCCGCACGGCGGCCGACGACCTGGCAAAGCGTACCGAGCAGCAAGCGGCATCCGTCGAAGAGACGGCAGCCGCGCTTGAGGAAATCACGACGACGGTCAAGGATTCGAGCCGCCGCGCCGAGGAGGCCGGTCAACTTGTGGCGCGCGCCAGAAATCACGCTGAGCATTCCGGCCAGGTGGTGCGTGACGCAATCGGAGCGATGGACCAGATCGAAAACTCGTCACGCGAAATTTCCAACATCATCGGTGTCATCGATGAGATTGCCTTCCAGACTAACCTTTTGGCGCTCAATGCCGGCGTAGAGGCGGCACGAGCAGGGGAGGCCGGCAAGGGGTTTGCGGTCGTTGCCCAGGAGGTCCGTGAGCTGGCGCAGCGGTCGGCGAAAGCTGCGAAGGAGATAAAGAGCCTGATCACAGCGTCCGGTTCCCATGTCGCAAACGGCGTCGCCCTCGTGACGAATGCCGGATCCGCGCTCCAGGAAATCGCCAGTCAGGTTCACGAAATCAATACCAACGTCACAGCGATCGTGGAGGCGGCGCGCGAGCAATCGACTGCGCTTGGCGGGATCAGCCAGTCCATCAACACCGTCGACCAGGGAACGCAGCAGAATGCCGCAATGGTCGAGGAGCAGACGGCTGCGAGCCATGGTCTCGCCCGAGAGGCTGCCGCTCTCTTCGAGCTTCTTGAACAGTTCCGTTTCAATGATGCGCCGAGATCCAGGTCTTCGTTTGCGCAGGCCGATCGTCACCCCGTCGCACCGACGGCTTTGAAAGTCGTTCGTACTTCGCCCCTCGCATCCATCCAGCGCGGGTCAGCCTCCGTCGCGCTGAAGTCCGATTGGGAAGAGTTCTGATTACTCTGACTGAGCCATTCTCAGCAGTATTGGCGACAATCAATCGAGCGACCACGAGCCGGGATAGTTCGGCTTGCGACGCTCGATCCACGCGTCGAGCCCTTCGCGCAAATCGTCGGTTGGCGCCATGCGGGCGAATTGTTCGCCTTCGATCAGGAGCCCCTCCGCAATGCTCTGGTTGATGCCGCGCGTCACCGCCGTCAGAATGCTCGCCGCTGCCAGCGCTGAATGACGCAGAATGCGCCGCGCGAGGTCGTGGGCGGCCGGCATGAGAGCGTCATGCGGGACAAGCTGGTTGACAAGGCCGAGTTCGAGGGCGTGCTGCGGGGAGAATGCGTCGCCCGTCAACAGCAATTCGAGGGCGCGCTTGCGCCCGGCCAGCCTTGGCAAACGCTGCGTTCCGCCAAAGGTCGGCGGCATTGCGAGATTAATCTCGGGCTTGGCGAACAGGGCGCGTTCGCTGGCGATGGCGAGGGGCACAGCCTCGGTGATTTCGCAGCCTCCGCCAAAGGCAAGGCCGTTGACGGCGGCGATGACGGGTTTGCGGAAGGCTTCCAGCCGCGCAGTTAATCGCTGTCCGCGCGCGACGAAATCGCGCATGGCGACATCGGCGCCCTGCGCCACGCTTTCCGAGAATTCGTAGATATCGCCACCCGCCGAGAATGCCCGCTCGCCTGCGCCGGTGAGGATGATCACCCGAATTGAACTGTCGGTTTCGATGGCGTCGAGGATCGCGAGCAAGCGGTCTATCAAGGCATAATTCAGCGCATTGAGCTTTTCCGGGCGATTGAGAGTGAGCGTGGCGATTCCGTCGTGGCTGTCGATCAAAACAGTGTCGGCCATTCGGTTTTCCTTTCCGCTATGCTGCGTCAGGAGAAGTATGCCGCCGGTCGATGCTTGTGTATATTCACTAGTCGGTATACATAGCGACATGATCTCACAGCCAGTCCCGACGCGCGAACGCATCATCTCGGCGGCCGCCAAACTGTTTTACAACGAGGGCATCAGGAGCGTCAGCGTCGATGCGGTGGCTGAAGAGGCCGGTGTCACGAAACGCACCCTTTACTACCATTTCGCCAGCAAGGACGATCTCATCGGGGCCTATCTGGAGGCGCGCGACCAGCCTAACCTCTCTCTGTTCAAGCGCTGGTACGCGGAAACGACGGGCGAGCCGGCGGATAAGGTGCAAGGCATCTTTCGCAATCTCGCCCGCGCGGCCCGCCATCCGAAATGGAAGGGCTGCGGCTTCCTGCGCACCTCTGCGGAACTCGCCAATATGCCTGGCCATCCAGCCATGAAAGTCGGGATTGAACACAAGAAGAGGGTCGAGGCCTGGTTGCAGGTTACGTTCGAGGCGGCCGGAATCAAGACGGAAGCGCCGCAGCTCGCTCGGCAGATCGTCCTGCTGCTCGATGGCTCGTTCGCCGTCGTTCTGTTGCATCGCGACCCGACCTATATGGAAGCCGCAGGCGAGGCGGCTGGTTCGCTGATCCGCGCTGCGACCGCAAACGCCTAAGGCGGGCGGTTCCTGAGGCGCTCGCTCTGAAGGCCACATCTTCCGCCCTCGGCTTGGCTGTCAGGTCGCCGAACGAGAAGGCATGATGTTGAGCCTCTGAAACAAGAGAACAATGCTGCACTGCCGAAAAAATCACCACACGCACCACTGCGCGTTTTTTCGGCATGACCCATTGACAATTCATCCTTGATGGCACTTCATAATATTGTTCCAGTAAAACAGACATGCGTCCATTATACTGGAACAATAGGAACCATCCATAAGGGGAACGCCATGACCATTTCCTTTCGCACCGGCGTGATGTCGCTGGCTGTCGCCGCTCTGTTGTCCACGCCTGCGCTGGCCGACGGCAGCAAGCTCGATGAAGTGCTGGCCCGCGGCCATCTCGTCCTCGGCACGGGCAGCACCAATGCGCCTTGGCACTTCAAGAGTGCCGACGACAAGCTTCAGGGATTCGACGTCGATATGGGCCACATCATCGCCAAGGCGCTCTTCGGCGATCCTGAGAAGATCGAGTATGTGAACCAGTCCTCCGACGCCCGCATCCCGAACATCACCACCGACAAAGTCGACATCACCTGCCAGTTCATGACCGTTACCGGCGAGCGCGCCCAGCAGGTTGCCTTCACCATTCCTTATTATCGCGAGGGTGTCGGCCTGATGCTCAAGGCGGATGGCAAATATGCCGACTACGCAGCCCTCAAGGCGGCCGGTTCCTCCGTTACCATCTCGGTTCTCCAGAACGTCTACGCCGAGGCGATGGTGCATGCCGCATTGCCGGAGGCGACTGTCGACCAGTACGATTCCGTCGACCTGATCTATCAGGCGCTGGAATCGGGACGCGCCGATGCAGTCGCCACCGACCAGTCGTCGCTCGCCTGGTACATGACGCAGAATCCGGGCCGCTATAAAGATGCCGGCTTCGGCTGGAACCCGCAGACCTATGCCTGCGCTGTCAAGCGCGGCGATCAGGATTGGCTGAACTTCGTCAACACCGCCCTGCACGAAGCCATGACCGGCGTTGAATTCGACTTTTACGCCAAGTCCTTCAAGACCTGGTTCGGCAAAGATCTGACGCCGCCGCAGATCGGCTTTCCCGTCGAGTTCAAGTAGCAGCCATGTGGAGCGGGACTTTTCTCCCGCTCCACTAGCAGGATGATTTCAGGCCGGGTCGGCCTAAAATCTGAATCCTGTTCTCAGTTGAGGAGTGAGAGCATGATGTTGTCCGAAAAGAGCTCACACTTTTCGGCATCATGCTCTGGTCTGAAAGGGCGGCCCGTATGGGTTATACGTTGAATTTCGCCGCCGTCTGGCGCAATTTCGATTTTCTTTTGAGCGGGCTTGTACTCAGCCTCGGTCTTGCGGTGATCTCGATCCTGATCGGGGCCGCGATCGGCTTGGTCGTGGCCTTCGCACTGACGTCCAAAAGCCGTTTTGCGATCGTGCCGGCGCGGGTCTATGTCACTGTCATTCGCAACCTACCGATACTCGTCCTGGTGCTTTTTGCCTTTTTCGCGCTGCCGCAGATGGGTTTGCGCCTCGACAAGATAAAAAGCTTCGTCCTGGTTCTATCCCTCTATTCCGGCGCCTATCTGGCCGAGGTATTCCGCGCCGGGCTGCTGTCAATTCCGAGAGGACTGACGGAAGCGGGTCTTTCCATCGGCCTGACGGGGATGCAGATCCGCAGTTCCATCATCGCGCCGCTGATGCTGCGCAACGTGCTGCCATCGCTGTCCTCGACGATCATCTCGCTCTTCAAGGACACCTCGCTCGCCGCCGCCATCGCCGTGCCGGAACTGACCTTTGCTGCCCGCAAGATCAATGTCGAGAGTTTCCGCGTCATAGAGACCTGGATGGTCACCTCAGCCCTTTATGTCGCGACCTGTTTCCTCATCGCCGCCGTAATGCGCTTCGTCGAGCGCCGTCTGGCCCTGCCGAGATAAACCCGGATGTCCCACACCTTTCTCGAACAACTCTGGATCGCCCGCTACGTCATCATGAACGGCATCGGCGTGACCGTGTCGATCTCCCTGTTGGCCATCCTCGCGGGTTCCATACTCGGCGTTTTCGTCGGTCTGGCGCTCGTCTATGGCGGCGTTGTTTTGCGTCTGGCCGTGCGCGCCTATACGGATATCATCCGCGGCACGCCGGTGCTCGTGCTGGTGCTGGCAAGCTACTATGTCTCTGCCGCCGTCGGCCTCGATCTCGGGCCGTTCTCGGCCGGCGTGCTTGCCCTTGCCATCTTCTGCTCCTCCCATGTCGGCGAAATCGTGCGCGGAGCGCTTCAGGCGATCCCCAAGGGGCAGACCGAAGCCGCCAAGGCGATCGGCCTGACCTTTACCCAGACCTTCACCTCGGTGCTATGGCCGCAGGCCATGCGCCAGTGTTTGCCGGCCTGGGTGAATACGGCGGCCGAGATGGTGAAAGCCTCAACGCTGCTCTCCGTTATCGGCGTCGCCGAGCTTCTCCTGCGCACGCAGGAGATCATCTCCCGCAATTTCATGAGCCTCCAGTTCTATTTCCTGGCCGGTGGTCTCTATTTCATCATCAACTACGGCATCGAGCACTTCGGCAAATATGTCGAGCGCAAGACCGCCCTGCCATCCTGAGGAGACACCCCGATGGCCAAGACCATTCTCGACATCCAGGGCCTGCGCAAGACTTACGGCATCCACGAAGTCCTCAAAGGCGTCGATTGCGCCGTGCAGGAAGGCGAAGTCATTTCCATCATCGGCTCGTCCGGCTCCGGAAAAACCACCTTGCTGCGTTGCATCAACATGCTCGAGGAATTCCAGGGCGGCACGATCAGCCTCGACGGCGAAGAGATTGGCTATCGCGCCGAAGGAGCAACGCGGCGCCGCAAGAGCGAGAAGGAGATTGCACGCCAACGCGCGCTGACCGGCATGGCGTTTCAGCAGTTCAATCTTTTCCCGCATATGAGCGCCGCTGAAAACGTCATGCTCGGCCTCGTCAAGGTGAAGAAAATGACGAAGCCGGATGCGCGCGCGATCGCGGAAAAATGGCTCGATCGTGTCGGCCTTTCCGCCCGCGCGAACCACTATCCCGGACAGCTTTCCGGCGGCCAGCAGCAGCGCGTCGCAATTGCTCGCGCCATCGCCATGTCGCCGAGGCTGATGCTGTTCGATGAAGTGACCTCCGCGCTCGACCCGGAACTGGTGGGCGAAGTGCTCCAGGTGATCAAGGGGCTTGCCGCCGACGGCATGACCATGCTGCTCGTCACGCACGAGATGCGCTTTGCCTACGACGTTTCGTCACGGGTCATCTTCATGAACCAGGGCGTCATCTGCGAGGAGGGCGATCCGAAGGACATGTTCGTGCATCCGAAGACTGAACGGCTGGCGGAATTCCTCAAAACCTCGAGTTTCAACTAATGCATGTCGCCCAAAAGTGCGCAGCGGTTTTGGGATAACGATTTGCATCAACAAAACTTAAAGAATGATCCCGTGACGGTCCGCTCTGCGGATCGTCACGGGCGCTCGGTCCAAGGGTCGACAAGCTCGATCTCAAAGCCCTCGAAATCCTTTATATTGCGAGTGGCGAGGGTGAGATCGTGAGCAATCGCGGTGGCGGCAATCAGGCCATCCATTGACGACAAGCCGCGCCCGCTTCGCTTTGCGAGCCCCATCAAGTCGCCCCAAGCTATCGCAACCGGCTGATCCACAGGGATGACACGCTGCTCGAAGCGCTGCGGCAGGTCCTGGGCAAGCCATTCAGCCAGCGCGTCGCGCTTCCGGCCGCTTTCCATCAATGCAACACCACGCCGGATCTCCGCGATCGATACGACGCTGATGAATGAGCGATCCTCGTCGAGACTGTCCAGCCATTGTAGGACATGTGCATCGGGACGCGGCCTTGTCACCTCGGAAAGCACATTAGTGTCCAGCAGAAGTCTCACAGCTGAAGATCACGCGGTTCGTCGCGCTGCCGTTCGAGGTCCAGATCAGCGCCACGCAGCGGCGATTGCATCAGAAACTCTGCAAGGGTGCCCTTGCGCGCGGTCTTCCGCTGCCATTCCTCGGCCGAAACGACGACGACGCTTGGTTTGCCATTGCGCATGATTGTTTGCGGCGTTGCTTGCGCGCGTTCGATAACCTCAGACAGCTTGGCCTTCGCACTGGCGACGGTCCAACTTTTATCCTCTGGTCGTGATGGCTGCATTCGCTTTATCCTGACTATAGTGACTATCCTGACTATATAAGCCGAACCGGTCTAGCCGCAAGCAACTTTTCGATAGGGAAGGGGCTTTGTCGGCTTTGGGCGGCCGACGCTGATCTGGGTTCGCAAGGCATTGTGGGCTCGCTCAATTTGCGCTCAGTTTGCATTCCCAGCGTGCAAATTCCAGGGGGAGGGATCCGAGACATCTTGGAAATCCTGAACGCAGAATTTTGGCACGAGCTTTGCTTTCCTGTCTTGTATGCAAGATAGCCAGACATCTGAGACCACGCAGAAGACCATCGAGGAGACCATCGTCTCCGGGATTCTTTCAGCCAAAATTCGGCCTGGGACGCGTCTCAGCGAAAACCAGCTGGCAACGCTCTTCAGCGTGTCTCGAACCCGCGTTCGTGAAGCCATGATGCGCCTGGAAACACGCGGCATTGTGCATGTAAGTCCAAGACGAGGCTGGTTTGTCGTCGAGCCGTCCGCTGAAGAGGCGATCGCGGTCTATGAGGCACGGCGTGTCATCGAGGCCGGGTTGCTGCGCAGCATGCGCGTATTGACGGACGAGGGACGCAAAGCTCTCGACGCGCATTTGAACGAGGAAAAGACCGCAATGGCTGCGGGCGACCGCCAGCGCCTGACCTATTTGATGGGTGATTTCCACATCCGCATCGCAGAATTAAGCGGTAACGCCATCATCGTCGATATCCTTCGCGATCTCACCGCGCGGACGATCCTTATTTCGATGCTCTATCAGTCTGAATTTCACGCAGCACAGTCCCATGATGGGCACTGCCGCATCTTCGAGGCCATGCAAGCGGGCGATTTCGTCAGGGCTGCGGAGCTCTCCGTCGAACATCTGGACGAAGTGGAAATGGGCCTCGACCTGACCACGCGCCCGGATCCGCTCTCGGAGCTGCGCAGTTCCCTGTCACTCCCTCCCAAGGCCGTGTCCTCCGGCCCAACTGTCAAACCCAAAAAACCGCAACTTCAAAGGAGCAATTAAAACATGCTGACAAGACGAGTATTTTTCGCAATCGCGACCCTGGCTGCAACCTTTGGCTTCGGCTCCACGTCTCACGCCGATGCTCTCGCCGACATCACGGCGCGCGGTACGCTGCGTGTCGCCGTCCCGCAGGATTTTCCGCCCTTCGGCAGTGTCGGCACCGATATGGCGCCGATGGGCTATGATATCGATGTCGCCAATCTCATTGCCGAAAAGCTGGGCGTCAAGACCGAACTCGTGCCGGTCACCAGCGCCAATCGCGTCCCCTATCTGCAGACGAATAAGGTCGATCTGGTCATATCAAGCCTCGGCAAGAATGCCGAGCGCGAAAAGGTGATCGATTTCTCCGTAGCTTACGCACCCTTCTTCAACGGCGTGTTCGCGCCGGCCGATGTTTCGATCGCCAAGGTGGAAGATCTCGCGGGCAAGAGCATCGGCGTCACGCGCGGCGCTGTCGAAGATCTCGAGCTGACGAAGATCGCGCCAGCCGACGCGACGATCAAGCGCTACGAAGACAACAACGGCACTATCTCGGCCTTCCTGTCTGGCCAGGTCGACACCATTGCGACCGGCAACGTCGTGGCTGCTGCGATCCTCGCCAAAAATCCCCCCAAGCGCCCTGAGATGAAGTTCCTCATCAAGAACTCACCCTGCTACATCGGTCTCAACAAGGAACAGGCAGCCCTTCTGGAGAAGGTGAACGGCATTATCGCTGCGGCCAAAACCGATGGCGCGCTGAACGCCATATCGCAGAAGTGGCTCGGCGCCGATCTCCCGTCGGATCTGTAAGGAACCCGGTCTCACGGATGTCATCCCGCGCCGCGCGCGGGATGACATGACGCTCCGTCACCGCAAGAGGGGACAATTCCTTGAGTTACCATTTCGAATTCGGCTGGCTGCTTGAATATTATCCTGACATCATCAAGGGCATACTGATCACCCTGGAGCTCATCGCGATCGGCGGAGTGCTCGGCATTTCGCTCGGCATTTTCTGTGCCTGGGTGCGCGCACTCGGCCCGGCCTGGCTGAAGCCTGTCGTTGCGACCTATGTCGAACTGATCCGCAACACACCGTTCCTCATCCAGCTCTTTTTCATCTTTTTCGGTCTGCCGTCGCTCGGCCTCAAGCTTTCCGAACTGACGGCCGCCAACCTTGCGATGGTCGTCAACCTCGGCGCCTATAGCTGCGAGATTATCCGCGCGGGCATTCAGGCAACCCCGAAAGGCCAGTTCGAGGCAGGCGAGAGCCTTGCCATGACGCGCTTCGAAACCTTCCGGCATGTCGTTCTCGTGCCGTCCCTGCAGCGCATCTGGCCGGCGTTGTCGTCGCAAGTCGTCATCGTCATGCTCGGCTCATCGGTCGTGTCGCAGATCGCCGCCGAGGATCTGACCTTTGCCGCGAACTTCATACAATCGCGAACCTTCCGCGCCTTCGAGGCCTACATCGTCTCGACAGCCATCTATCTTGTGCTGGCGATCCTGCTCCGGCAGGTGCTGGCGGTGGTCGGCGGGTTCATTTTCCCGAGGAGGGCGGCGCGATGATCGAGTTCACACTCTGGGACATCCTGCGCAACCTGCTGCTCGCCACCCGCTGGACGGTCCTGCTTTCGCTCGTCTCGTTCATTGGCGGCGGTGCGGTCGGACTGGGGCTGCTCTTCCTGCGCATTAGCAAGCGCAAGGCATTCAGGGCGCTTGCGAAATATTATATCGAGCTCTTCCAGGGCACGCCGCTGCTGATGCAGCTCTTCATCGCTTTTTTCGGTCTCGGCCTTTTCGGGATAGATGTGCCGGCCTGGCTTGCTGCGGGATTGGCGCTCACTCTGTGGAGCGCCGCCTTCCTCGCCGAAATCTGGCGAGGCTGCGTCGAAGCGGTGGCGAGGGGTCAATGGGAAGCCTCCGCCAGCCTCGGCATGGGGCGGTTGCAGCAGATGCGCTACGTCATCCTCCCGCAGGCGCTGAGGGTCGCCATACCGCCCACGGTCGGTTTCTCCGTTCAAATCGTCAAGGGAACGGCGCTGACCTCGATCATCGGTTTTGTCGAATTGTCGAAAGCCGGCACGGTGGTCACCAATGCCACCTTCCAGCCCTTCACCGTCTACGGGCTCGTCGCCCTCATCTACTTCGCCCTTTGCTGGCCTTTGTCAAAAAGCAGCCAGATCCTGGAAAGGAAGCTCAATGTCGCTCATCGAAATCACTGAAGTCCGCAAGAGCTTTGGCACCACCGAGGTGCTGAAAGGCATCAATCTCGATGTGGAGGCCGGCGAAGTCATCGCCATTATCGGCAAGAGCGGTTCGGGCAAATCGACCCTGCTTCGCTGCATCAACGGCCTGGAGACCATCACCGACGGCTCCATCTCCGTGGCCGGCGCGCAGCTCCTCGATGACGAAGTGCATCTGAAGGCACTGCGCCTCAAGGTCGGCATGATCTTTCAGCAGTTCAACCTCTTCCCGCACCTGACCGTCGGCGGCAACGTCATGCTGTCGCAGACCGTGGTCAAGAAGACCCCGAAAGCCGAAGCCGAGGCGACCGCCCGCAAGATGCTGGAGCGGGTAGGGCTGGGCCACAGGTTCGACGCCTATCCCGACGAGCTCTCGGGCGGCCAGCAGCAGCGCGTCGCCATCGCCCGCGCGCTCGCCATGCAGCCGACCGCACTTCTCTGCGACGAGATTACCTCCGCACTCGATCCGGAACTGGTCGCCGAAGTTCTGGCCGTGGTGCGCGAGCTTGCCGCCGAGGGAATGACGCTTCTGATGGTAACGCACGAGATGAAGTTCGCCCGCGATGTCTGCAGTCGCGTCGTCTTTATGCACCAGGGCCGCGTTCACGAAATAGGCCTGCCGGAGGAAGTCTTCGCCAATCCGCAGACGGCCGAGCTGAAGCAATTTCTCGGCGTCAATTAGGAAACGACGACATCTCTCGCTTATACCGGCCGGCATCGTCGTCGGGGATGGCGCGCGAGCGCCGCTTTGCTCGTGCGGAGGCAGACGAGGGAAGAGGCCGCGCATGCCAGACTATTGTGTCCGGTGGGCTGCTCATGGTCGACCGTCCTCAGGACTTCGACCGAGGGTGTCCCATCAACGTTTCATACTCTCTGTCGGTCAATCGTTCGACTGCCCGCAGCTGTGCGGGAATGTCCATCCGCTCGTGTAAGACCGCGGCAATGACGAAGGTTGCATCGTCAGCGACAATGTAGACGGCGTAATGGTGCTCGACTTTGTGCAATCGGAAGAGTGAGTTCCCGACGCGCTCGTCGCTCTTTGTCCTCACGCGGGCACGGGCTTCGGGGATGCCTTCAAATCCTGCCCGCAGCAGGCGGCCGTACGCCTTTGCCTGTTCGGGGGACCATTTGCGCGCCGTTTCGCGGACGGCCAAACGATAGTTATCAAGTGCGGCCGGCAGGATGAGAACGCGTGGAGCCACTAGCGCAGTTCTTCATCCAGTTCCGCGTCGACGGCATCAAGAGCCGAAAGGGGCAGCATTTCTCCGCGCCGGAATTCCCCTTCCGCCCGCAGCAGTGATCGGATGGCATAGCGGCGGTCTTCTTCGCGTGCCATATCTTCGCGAATAAGGGCGCGCACATATTCACTCGGGGTCGTGTACTGGCTCTTCCCGTTGGCGCGCATATCGACAAAGGCGCGCATTTCATCGGGCAAGCTCACATGCAGGCTGCTGGTCATGCCGCACCTTCCTTCAAATTTCTGAATGAATTGTTGTGTATCCATACCTCGATGTCAATATTTGACATCGAGACGTCCGGTTGCAGACCGGGATGCTCGCCTGGATCATGCAGGGACTCGCCAGATCGTAAGGGAATCCGTCTGATTAAGGCATCCAGCCGCAGATAGCGACGATGAATCTTTCCACCTGCTGGCCAACAAGCGAGCAGGCGCTCCAATCCGCAGGCGTGCCGGGAACGGCAGGCAATGCTGCCGTTCCCGGGAATTGTCAGTCTTTGCTGCCAGTAGGGGCGGGCAGCAAGACGGGCTCGGCCGAATGTCTCGGCAGCATCAATTGTGCAAGAATGTAGTCGGCTGAGCCCAAGCAGCTCGGCGGCTTGGACAACACTTAGGCGTCGATCACGGATCTTCTGAATGACTTCGAGGCGATGCAATTCTTTCTGCGACATGGTGATCAAACAGGGCATGACGACTCCGACCGCTCATGGTCTCGACCAGGCTGAAGGTCGTCTCCTTGCTCCCAACGTTGGCATTGACCAGAACGTCGAGAGGCGAGACTGTCGCATCTCTAACTGGCCCAACTGTCGCATTACTAAATAGCCCTGGAGAATCTACACCAAGTGCAACATGGGCGTTTGAAGGGTAGGGGATCAGCCGCATTCACGCAAATGCGCCATGAAGACCTCGGCCGGTGTTTTGTAGCCCAAGCACTTTCTTGGCAGCGAATTCAGGTGATGGGCGAGGTCGACAAGTTGCTTCTGAGCGACGTTGGACAGATCCGTATCGCCAGGCATGAAGCGTCGAATGCGCTTGTTGGTGTTCTCGACAGCGCCTTTCTGCCAAGGCGAATTGGGATCGCAGAACCAGCTCCTGGCGCCGATCCCATCTTCCAAAGCCCTGAAAGCGGAGAACTCCGTGCCGCGATCAAAGGTGAAGCTTCGGCGTGCAAAAGACGGCAATGGTGAGAAGGCATGGATGATCTTGTCCATGATCGGTCGCGAGTGACGGCTGCGGTTCTTGATCATCACCGTATAGCGGCTCTTGCGCTCGACGAGAGAGGTGACGTTGGTCTCTCCGAGTTCACGCCGGAAGATCAGGAGATCGCCCTCCCAATGCCCGAACTGTGATCGATCATCAATAAAATCAGGTCGTTGGGAGATTCTGTAGTCGAGCGGGATTAAGCCGTCGCGCGGTTTGCGTGCGCCGCGGCGCCGACGCCTGCGCCGTCGTTCCGGCAGGTGCTGATACAGCCCGAGCGGATAATCTTAAATCGTTTCCGGGCAAATGCGCACAGGACTGACGCCATCGGCGAGAAGCCGGCCAGCGATCTGCTCAGGTGACCAATGCGCCTTCAGTCGGTCGATGACGAGATCGCGCAGATGCGGATGGCGTCTGAGTTTGCGCAGCCGTCGTCGGCGCTCCTTGCTCATGTCGTTGGCGATACCGCTGTAATAGCCGCTGTATTCCGGAAATTCGTGATCCTGGAACGTATTGCGTTTAAGCTCGCGATAGATCGTCGAACGATGACGACCCAGTTGGCGGGCAATCTCCGAGACGGAAACCTTGCGTTCTCTAAGATGAAAAAGACGCTTGCGATCAGGCAGGGTGAGCTGCGAATAGCAAAGGGACATGCATATATCTCCAAGGCGAAGCCATTGTTTTTATAAGCATGTCGCACTTGGAAATAGAATGTACCGGCTACAATCAATCGATCGCATAACGTAGTTTATGGAACTACTTCGAGAGAGGAAGAACATGGCTGTTTGCAAGCGTGCCCCAAAGGTGCAGCGGGACGAAAACTTCGGCGATCATAGATGTGGCTCCGTGAGTGCGGCCCTGATTTTTCCCTTGCTTTCTGCTTGAAGCATCTGCTTCGGGCTTTGTATTTCTATCAGGCGGGGGCCAAGCCCGGATCGATCCCGGTCATCGCAATAGAGACGTCCCAGAGACGCTTTGACAGAGTTGGATCCTGGGCATCGGGGGCACGTTTCGCCTCACCGGACGGACCCCGAATTCCGCCAAACCCGGTTGGCCCGTAGTAACCACCCGGCATCACCTTGCCTGTCGCCGCCTGCAGCGCAGGCCAGGCTCCCTTGGCCGCGCTGTTGAGGAGCAGACCGACGATCGGACCCACGAGTTGGATGATCCCCATGTGCCGCCCAAGACTGGTACTCGCGACGCCCGGATGGCACCCGACAGCCGTAACTGGAGAATCTGCAGCCCGTAGGCGCCGATCCAACTCGAAAAGAAACAGTGCGTTTGCCAACTTGCTGCCGCCGTAGCGGCCGTTCTTGTTATAGCTTTTCTCGGCGTTGAGGTCGTCCCAGTCGATCCTCCCCTTCAAGTGCGCAATGCTGGATGTTACGACGACACGCGATCCCGGCGTTTCTGCCAGCTTTGGCAAGAGCAACGTTGTCAGCCCAAAAACGCCAAGATGATTGACGCCGAACTGGGACTCGAAGCCTTGCTCGGTGCGTGTCAAGGGTGGGTTCATGATGCCTGCATTGTTGATCAACACGTCAATGCGCGGCTCTCTCGCGGCAATTTCAGCCGCAGCTCGAACGTTGTCGAGATCGCCCAGATCAAGCGGCAACCAGGCTAGATCAGCCTTTGGCGTGATATGCCTGATCCGCGCTATTGCCTGCTCTGCCCTAGTGCGTTCCCGGCATGCCAGTAGGACACGAGCGCCTCTTGCAGCAAGCACTTGTGAGATTTCAAAGCCAATACCTGCGTTGGCACCTGTGACGATGAAGGTCTTTCCCGTTTGGTCGGGAACACTCGCTTCCGTGAAACCAATAGAATGAGCCATGTCGCTTTCCTTTTGAATGAGTATTTAGGCACTCAATAATGAGTCAAATTTTATGCGGCAGTACCTTTCCAAAACAGGTCGAAACCAGCCTGTCGGATGTTCTTGTCCTGTTTCGGGTTGGCGGTTATCGCGTTGATCGTGATTTCGGCAAGGCCGAACAGAACCGTATCGATATAGAAGTCAATCCTTTCAGGATCGGCACGTCCGGCAAGACATGCCGCGACGATTGCCCGTGCATCGTGGACCATGGCTTTGCTTTTTTGTCTGCTCTGCGCGGTTACCCGATCCGAAACCTTGAGCTGTCTGACAGCCTTTCGAGCCGTCGAATTGGTCAATCCCCAATCCACCAGACGGTCCCACACGCGTCTTAGCCTTTGGCGAGGAGCGTCCCCATCCGGATATGGAGCAAGCATCCGCTCCATCAGATCGATTTCGATCGACACGAAGAGTTGATTGAGAAGATCGTCCTTGGTTGGAAAATAAGTGAACAGCGTTCCCTCGGACACGCCCGCAGCCTTTGCAATCTTCGCGGTCGACGCCTCAGTTCCCAAGCGGGCTACAAAATCGCATGCCGCCTCAAGCAAGGCTTGCCGTTTTTCTTCGCTTAGAGGACGCGCCATATGACCGAGTTCAATTGAGTGAGTTATTACTCATCTAAATAAGTATCCCATTTGGAGAGTCAAGAGGATTTATTGACCAGCGGTTAGAACAGTAGCAGCTATTTTGAACGCGTCACTGTGCTGCTAGATGTTGTGGACGCTGCCGTCTTTGGTCCTTGCCGTGACAGGACCCTCAGACAGCAAGCAGAGCCGAATGCTGAAGAAGGAGCTGTTGGAAACGCTCGGCGTAGTCATCTGAGCGCTACCCGCCACGCCGAGACTTTGGGCAAGTTCTCGAAGATTTGCTTTGATACCACCGGATCGATCATGTCGGTCGCGGGTGTTGAACCGCCACAGTCGGTTTTAAAGTGCCGCGCCTAGCGCGCAATCGCGGTCATAGCCAACATTGGCGCGGGGGACCGCGCCACTCATCTCAGTTGATTGGCAAATGCGCATCCATGTGACCGGACGGCAAACCTGGCTGACCGATCCCGAAGAACTCGCGCGCGGTCAGGCAAGCGCCATCCCCTGGGACGCAGGCGCGGCAGACGTCAGGCCGAAGATCGTACACTTGACAGGATGTCTCCGAACCGACGCGACCGACCAGTGCGGAGCAACGCGCACCGTCGCAACGCATTCCCTGCTCGTTCGCGGCTACGAACTGCGCCGGCAGCAAATCGAGAGCAGCTTCTGTTTCGGTGGAAAATCTGGGCCAGGTCGACGAATAGGAGCAGCAGGCTCCGCAGCTTCGGCAATCAAAATCGATCAGTGATGTCATGAGCCGCTCCTACCACACAGCCTGCCAATGATAAAGCTGCCGGCTAACCGCTTCTCTTGGAGCGAGCGTATCCATCTTCATCAGGCTCCTCGTCCTGACGTTGGGCCTCAAGCCGATCTTGCCGATGGTGTCGAGCGCTGCCGATCGCTCGACGATTGAGGCTTACCGGAGCGGTGGTTCGTGCGTCAGGACCATGTCGATCGGCTTTCGGGCCGATACCGGCACGCGAAAATCCGCGCGCATCTCACCGAAACCGATCAGCGTGATGATGATTTCGTTGTCGGGGATGCCGACGCAGGTCCGCATCTTGATATCCTGCTCGCGCGCCGCACTCCAGTTCAGCATGCAGGCGCCCAGTCCCTCCGCGTGGAGGCCAAGCGCCAGCGTCATGGCGAACATGCCGCCGTCCACCCATCCCTGGTTTCGTTCGCCGACCGTGTTCCAGTGCGACAGGTCGACCGTCACGACGAATACGCCGCCGAGCTGCTCGCCGAAGCCGCGATTGCCGTCGTGATGGGCGAGAACGCGGGCGATCGACGGCTTCTCGGTGAAGGCGTAGACACGGCATGTCTGTCGGTTGCAGCTCGAAGGCGATTGCTGGGCCGCACGGATGGATCTTTCGATCTTCTCGAACGCGACTGTCCTGTTGCTGTCATACTGGCGCACGCTGTGGCGCGCCTCCATGAAGGAGACAAAATCCATCCGCGCATGCCTGACGATCTCGGCAGCACTCACCGTCTCGCTGCCGCCGAGCCGGATATTGTGCCCGGCGCCGGCAACGACGAGCAAATCGTCCAGCAGTGCCTGTGCCTCGCTGACATCGCCCTGCTCCGCGTTGAAGTCGACATAGGCCGAGAGCACGGAAAGGCTGATATCGGCCGAAGCGTCGCGGCCATGCTGCTCGATATAGCGACGCGTCTCCACCGCCAGCAGCCGCACCTTGTCCATGCCGAAGCCGTTGCGTGGATTGGAAAGCGACATTCCGTATTCCAACATATGCGCCAGGAGATGGATATGTGCCCGCCGGTTTTCGCGCGACTCTGCGCCATCGATGAAGGAGGCGCGGCGGAAACGGCGATAGTCATAGGCGAAATTCGCAAACAGGCGCCACGCCGTTCTGGCGCGGGTCTGGAAGGATGATGCGGAAGGCGCGGCTTTGGCCGAAGGCATGGCACGATTCCCCGGGGATGAGCAGGCGGTCTTGAACTGCTGTCGTCGATGCAGGGTTATTCGTCTGCTCGGCCTCGTCAAACCCCCTGATGGCGGCGGATTTTCACGTTGGAATGCAATGCTTCTGGAATCGGTCATCGAGAAGTATTTGTTTTAAAATCACTTTTTCTCGAGCACCCTATCCATTCGAATAGGTTCTCCACCATCCGTACCGGCCGATGACCCATCCGAATCACATCCGCACCTACTCATTTCAGAACTTCCAAGCCGGGGCGGACTGCGGCACCGTAAGCCCATGAATTGCTCAGAGCGAATTGGGCATCAAGGAGGCCGGCCGTGCAGGATAGCGTCGTAGAAATTCGCGTGGTGTCACCGATCGTCACCAAAGGATTTCGCAAAGTCGCCGATCTCCGGGCGTTGGAATATCCCGGCATCAAGGTCAGCCACTCGCAGATTACGGCGGGACCGGGATCGATCGAAAGCGAATTCGAAGCTGCCTTTTCGGTGCCGGGAACGATTGCCGAAGTGATCAAGGCGCAGAATGAAGGCGTCCATGCCGTCATTATCGACTGCATGGGCGATCCGGGTCTCAGGCCGTCGCGGGAAGCCGTGACGATCCCGGTGCTTGGACCCTGCGAGACCGGCATGCACCTTGCGGCGATGCTCGGCCACCGGTTTTCCGTCCTCACCGTGATGCGCCGACTGCGCGCATCCTTTGAAAACACCGCGGCCGTCGCCGGCCTTTCGACCAAGCTTGCCTCGGTGCGTAGCGTCGATATTCCCGTTCTGGAACTCGAGGAAGATCTCGACCGGACCAAGGCGATGCTGATCAAGGAAGGCATCCGGGCGGTTGAGGAAGATGGCGCCGAGGCGCTTGTCTTCGGCTGCACCGGCCTGATGGGCTGCGCCTTCGCCCTGCGCGAGGGACTTCTGGCGCACGGGATCGATGTGCCTGTCATCGATCCCATTCCCGCCGCTGTTTCCGTTGCCGCCGCGCTGGTGCGTTCGAACCTTACCCACAGCAAGCTGACATTCCCACAGCCGCCCGAAAAACAGTTGCTCGGCTACGACTATATTCATCTGCCCATGCCGCTTGCGGCCGAATGAGAGAACGCTGGACGTTCCATTGAGAGGACAGGGATGGCGATTGCGCAAACGGACACCATGACACGAACGGAAAAGCGGAAAGGATCGACCACCGCTCTTCAGGATTTCCGCCTGTGGTGGCTGGTCATCCCGGCGTTCCTCGTCTTCCTTGTCTTCTTCGTGATCCCGACCGCATCACTCTTCGGGCTCGCCTTCAACAAATCCGTCGCCGGCGTCATCGCCCTCAACAGCCAGATCACCTTCGACAATTTCGTCCGCATCTTCACACGGGCGAGCTATTATGAATCGATCCTGCGCTCGATCTGGATTTCCGCCATCGTCGGCGCCGCTTGCCTGTTCTTCGGCTATCCCCTCGCCTACGTCATCGCAAAGACGGTGAAGCCGAGCCGCGCCACGCTGTTGATGATCCTCGTCCTGTCCTCCATGCAGCTCGACATGGTCATCCGCATGTACGGACTGATGGTGCTGCTCGGCGATAACGGCCTCATCAACGGATTTCTCCTCAGGGTCGGGGCGATAACAGCGCCACTGCCGCTGATGTATAATGTCTTCGGCGTCATCGTCGGGCTGGTGCAGATCACCCTGCCCTTCATGGTGCTGTCGCTGATCGGCATCATCAAGGCGATCCATCCCTCGCTCGAAGAGGCAGCCCGCAGCCTCGGCGCCTCGCGCTGGCAGGCCTTCGTCACCATCGTGCTTCCGCTCTCGATGCCCGGAATCCTGGCCGGCACGCTTCTGGTCTTTGCGCTTTCGATCAGCTCCTACGTCGTGCCCGCTCTGATGGGCGGCTGGAAGGTGATGGTGCTGCCCATCCATATCTATCAGCAGATCGCCGAGGTCGGACGCTGGCAGTTCGGCGCCGCCATCGCCGTCGTGCTCTTCGTGACGAGCATCGCAGCCGTTGCAGTCTACCACCAGGCGGCGGTCAGAACCTCGGGAGGGCGCACCTGATGCGTGAAGAGTCCGCCATCCCCCTTGCCTTCAAGGTCATCTCGCTGCTGTCGCTGGCGATCCTCCTGGTGCCGGTCTTCATCGTGGTGCTTGCCGGCCTGAACTCGGGCGATTACCTGACTTTTCCGCCGGAGGGCCTGTCGCTGCGCTGGATACAGGCGTTCCTGACTTCGCCCGTCTTCCTCTCGGCCTATGGGGTCAGCTTCATGATCGCACTGGTCTCGACGCTGATCTCGACGGTGATCGGCACGATGGCGGCGATCTATCTGACCCGCTCGCAGAGCCGTACCTCCAGCATCTTGCGCGGCTTCTTCATGCTGCCGATCGTGCTGCCCGGCGTGGTGCTGGGACTTGCCCTCTATGTCTTCTACGTGACCACGGGCATCGGCCTTGCCCGCACCATGCCGGGGCTGATTATCGGCCACGTGATCGTCACCTGCCCCTTCGTCATCGCGACGGTGACGGCGGCACTGGTCGGTTTCGACCGCTCGCTGGAAGAGGCCGCCCGCAGCCTTGGCGCCTCGCCTTTCACCGCTTTCCGGTTGGTGACGCTGAAGATCATCGGGCCGGCAATTTCGGCGGGCACGATCTTCGCCTTCATCGTCTCGTTCGGCCAGTTCGAAGTCACGCTGTTTCTGTCGACGCCGAACCTGCAGACGCTGCCGATCGCGATGTATGTCTCGATGCGCTACCAGTTCGAGCCGACGGCCGCCGCCGCGGGCATCTTCGCCATCGCACTCGTCATTCTCTCCACCGTGCTGACCTCCAGACTCGTCAACCTGAAACGCACCTTCGGGGGATGAATACCGCTACGCCTTCACATCAACGATAGAGCAAAAAAGGGGAACTTCATGACTGAGAAAACGCCAGGGCATACCCGCCGCACGATCCTGAAGATGGGCGTCGCTGCCACAACACTGCCCCTGTTCAACATCAATCACGCCTGGTCGCAGGATGTTGTCTTCGACGGCAAGGTCTTCGATGCCGGCGGCGCCGTGCTGCGCGTCGGCGAATGGGGCGGCCCCTGGGGTGAGCTGGTCAACAAATACCTGCTGACCGACTTCCAGAAGGAGTTCAACTGCAAGATCGAATACGACTCGACCTGGCCCTGGTTCCCAAAATTCGTCGCCGGCGGCGCCGAGAAGCCGCCGCTCGACATTACCAACTGGAACTTGCCGGAGATGTTCAAGACGGCAAAGGCCGGCGATTTCTTCCTAAAACTCGACGAACTGCTGCCGAACGTGCCGAACGCCAAGAACCTATGGCCCTTCGCCACCGCCAATGGCGTCGGCGTCACCTGGGCCTTCAACCAGTATGGTTATGCCTACCGCACCGATCTGGTTTCGCCGCCGCCCTCGTCGTTCAAGGATCTCTGGAAGCCGGAATTCGCCGGCAAGCGCGGCACCTACATCACGTCAAACACCTTGCAGATGGACTTCTTCCTCGTCGCCTGCGGCATCTTCGGCAAGGATCAGTACGATCTTGATGCCGGCTACGAGGCGATGAAGGCGCTGATGCCGGCCAAGATCTCCGATTTCACCGGCAACATGCAAACGCTGATGGACCGCGGCGAAGTGGTGGTCGCCGTGCTCGACGATGCCGAGCCGATGCAGGCCCGCGACAAGGGCGCGCCTTTCGCCTTCTGGTACTGGACCGAACAGCAGCCGATCCTGACGCAGACCTATACGATCAGCCGTTATGCCGAGCCGGTGCAAAAGAAGCTCGCTTTTGCGCTTCTTGACCGCGCCCTCGATCCGACCTTCATCGGCAATATGGGCAAGGAATTCTACCTGCGCCCGACGGTCAGCAACGCCGTCCTGCCCGACAATCTCGCCAAGGCCGGCGTCGTCAACAGCGCCGACGCCATCAAGGGCTTCTGGGTGCCGGACTGGAATTCCTACCTCGAAAACGAAGACGACATCGTCGAAACGGTCAACGGCATTTTCGCCAGCTGATGCCGCCGCGACGGGCGGTTCCGCGCCGCCCGTCGCACATCTTTCATAACAGGAGAGCCTTCGCCGCATGTCCGATATCCATCTGAAAAAGCTCGCTAAATCCTACGGCGATAGCGTCGCGGTCGCCGGCGTCGACCTGCACATCGCCGAAGGAGAGTTCTTTTCCCTTCTCGGCCCATCGGGATGCGGAAAATCGACGACGCTCCGGATGATTGCCGGCTTCGTGCCGCCCAGCGGCGGCGAGATTCTCATCGGCCGCGACGACGTGACGAGATTGCCGCCGGAGAAACGCGACATCGGCATCGTGTTCCAGAACTACGCGATCTTCCCCCACATGAACGTTGCCGACAATATCGCCTTCGGCCTGAAGCTCCGGAAGCTGCCGAAGGAGGAGATCCGCAAGCGCGTCACCGCCGCGCTGCGCCAGGTCGGGCTTTCCGGATATGAGGAGCGTTTCCAGCGCCAGCTTTCGGGTGGCGAGCAGCAGCGTGTCGCCCTTGCCCGCGTGCTGGTGACGGAGCCCCGCATCCTCCTTCTCGACGAGCCGCTGTCGGCGCTCGACAAAAGCCTCAGGGAGGAAATGAAATACTGGATCAAGGACCTGCAGAAGAAGCTCGGCATCACCACCGTCTACGTCACCCACGACCAGGATGAGGCCCTGACGATGTCCGACCGCATCGGCGTCATGCAGAAGGCGCACATCGTCCAGGTCGGGACGCCCGAGGAAATCTACGAACGGCCGAAGACGCTGTTTGTCACCACCTTCATTGGTCATTCGAATGTCATTGACGTCACCGTCGGCGCCAATGACGGGCAAGGCATGACCGTGCTGCTGGAGGGAACCGTGTTGCCGACGCGGGGTCCCGAAGGCCTGGCCGCCGGGCAGGCGGCAAAGCTGGTGGTTCGCCCCGAGAACGTCATCATCGGTCCCGACAGCTCATCCGGCGTCAGCCTTCCCGCGACGGTCGTCAGCGAAACCTATCAAGGCGCGCTGGTGCGCTACCGGCTGGCCATCGGTTCCCAGGAGATCGTCGCCGAGCGCCAGAACCAGTCCCGCACCGAACGATTTTCCCCCGGTGCCGCCGTCATGGTCGGGTGGGACCCCGACCGGTCCGAGGCGCTCGTCGCCTGAAGCAACACGGAAACAGCGAACATCGCCAGCGCCGGAGCCATCCGCTCCGGTGCCACGGCCAGGCATATTCTCACGGAGGTCATGATGCGTATTGGAATAGATGTGGGCGGCACGAATACCGATGCTGCCCTGATGGACGGCCCGCTGGTACTCGGCGCGTGCAAGAGCCCGACGACCAGCGATGTCGGCTCCGGCATTGTCGCCGTGTTGAAGCAGGTGCTGTCGATGACCGGCGTCTCGGTGTCGGAAATCCAGGCGGTGATGATCGGCACGACGCATTTCACCAATGCCGTCGTCGAGCGCAAGCGGCTGCTCGAAGTCGCCGCTATCAGGCTCGGCCTGCCGGCGACCAAGGCGCTGCCGCCGATGACCGATTGGCCGAAGGATTTGGCCGACACACTCGGCCGCCACACTTTCATGGTGCGTGGCGGCAACGAATTCGACGGCCGCAAGATCGCGCCGCTTGATGAGCCCGAGATCCTGCGCATCGCCGGTGAAATCCGCAGCCGCGGCCTCAAGGCAGCCTCGATCACCTCGGTGTTTTCGCCGGTGACACCTGATATGGAGCTGCGGGCCGCCGAGATTCTCGGCAACGAGATCCCCGGCCTGTCGATATCGCTCAGCCACGAAGTCGGCCGGGTCGGTTTCCTCGAACGCGAAAACGCCTCGGTGATGAATGCGTCGCTCGCCGACCTGTCGCGCAAAGTCGTCAACTCCTTCCGTAACGCCCTGAAGGAACTGGCGATCAATGCGCCCTTCTATATCAGCCAGAACGACGGGACACTGATGGTGCCGGACTACGTCGAGCGTTATCCGGTGCTGACATTCGCCTCCGGCCCGACCAATTCCATGCGGGGCGCCGCGATGCTTGCTGGCGAGAAGGAGGCGATGGTCGTCGATATCGGCGGGACCACGTCGGATGTCGGCATGCTGATGCAGGGCTTCCCGCGCGAATCCGCTGTCGCCGTCGATATCGGCGGGGTCAGAACCAATTTCCGCATGCCCGACGTGCTCGCCATCGGTCTCGGCGGCGGCTCGATCGTGCGCAACGACGGTGCCCGCATTGGCCCGGATTCGGTCGGCTACGAAATCACCTCCCGCGCCCTGATCTTCGGCGGCGACACACTGACGACGACGGACATCATCGTCGCGGCCGGCCTCGAGGATATCGGCGACCGTTCGTGTGTCGCGCATATCCCGGCAAGGACGATTAAGACGGCGCTCGATACCATCCACCGCATGGCCGACGAGGCCGTCGACCGGATGAAGACGAGCGCCGAGCCCCTGCCCGTCATCCTGGTCGGTGGTGGTTCGATCCTGATCTCGCGCGACCTGCCCTCCGCATCCCGCGTCATCCGTCCTGAGAACGCCTCCGTTGCCAACGCCATCGGCGCTGCGATCGCGCAGGTCGGCGGCGAGGTCGACCGCATCTTCTCGCTCGAAGGTACCTCCCGCGACATCGTGCTCGGCGGCGCCAAAAAGGAAGCCGAGGAGCGCGCCGTCAAGGCGGGTGCAGAGGCCGGAACGGTCAAGATCATGGATGTCGAGGAAGTGCCGCTCGCCTATCTGCCAGGCAGTGCGACACGCATCCGCGTCAAGGCTATCGGCGATCTCGTGATCGGATGAGGACCCTATGAAACTCAACAGTCAACAACTCTGCGACCTTGCCGTCGGCGCGGCATTCCTCGGGACCGGAGGCGGCGGCGATCCCTATGTCGGCCGGCTGATGGTGCAGCAATGCCTCGACGAAGGGCTGGAGGTGAACATCATCGATCCCAGCGAATTGGCGGACGACATGCTGGTCATTCCGACCGCCATGATGGGTGCGCCGACCGTGCTGGTCGAGAAGATCCCTAGCGGCGAGGAGGCGATGTTTTCGCTACAGCGGCTCGAACGCCATCTCGGCCGCAAGGCGCAGGCGACCATGCCGATCGAGATCGGCGGCATCAACTCGACGATCCCGCTTGTCGTCGGCGCCCGCCTCGGCCTGCCCGTCGTCGACGGTGACGGCATGGGCCGCGCCTTTCCCTTTCTCGAAATGGAAACCTTCGGCGTCTACGGCGTCTCCGGCAGCCCGATGGCCGTCAGCGACGAATATGGTGATTGTGCCATCATCGAGGCGGTCGATAACCGCCAGATGGAATGGCTTTCGCGCGCCGTCGCCATCCGCATGGGCGGCTGCGCCTATATCGCCGAATATGCAATGTCGGGCGCCGACGTCAAACGCACCGCCATTCCGAACACGCTGAGCCTCGCCATCCGCATCGGCGAAGTCCTCCGCAACGCCAAAAGCTCGCACGAGAATCCGATCGAGGCGTTGCTCGGATTTCTGCCTTCGACGCTCTACCGCTACGGGCGCATCATCTTCGGCGGCAAAATCACCGATGTCATGCGCGAGACCAAGGCCGGATTTTCGATCGGCCGCGTTACGATCGGCGGGCTGCCGCCCTTCGGCTCGACGATGGAGATCGAGATCCAGAACGAGAACCTGATCGCCCGCGTCGACGGCAAGGTGAAGGCGATCGTGCCCGATCTCATCTGCATCATGAACACCGAAACGGCAGAACCCATCACCAGCGAAAACCTTCGCTACGGACAGCGCGTCACCGTGCTTGCCGTCTCCGTTCCCGAAATCATGCGGACGCCGGAAGCGCTCGATGTCTTCGGCCCTGCCTGCTTCGGGCTGAAGGAACCCTTCATTTCCATCGAAGAGATCGGCTGAACACATGGCAATCATCACCAACGAGGATATCGACGACCTGGCGGTCGGCGCAGCCCTTCTCGGCACCGGTGGCGGCGGCGATCCTTATATCGGCAAGCTGATGGCGAAGGCGGCGATCGAACGCCACGGCGCGGTCGATCTTCTGGCGCTCGACGACGTGCCTGACGGCATCGAGGTCGCCGCCTGTGGCGCGATGGGGGCGCCGACGATCCTGATCGAGAAGATGCCGAGCGGCGAAGAGATCGGGCTTGCACTCAGGGCTTACGAGAAACGCGTCGGCAAGGCGATGGGAGCGATCATCCCCTTTGAGGCGGGCGGCATCAACTCGATGGTGCCGATCATGCTGGCGGCGGAATGCCGACTCCCGGTTATCGACGCGGACGGCATGGGACGCGCCTTTCCGCAGCTCGAAATGGAGACCTTCAACGTCTATGGCGTGCCTGCCGCACCCGTGACGGTCGCCGACGAGCAGGGCAATGTGGTGATCATCGAGACGGAAAGTGCGGCCAAGGCCGAATGGCTCGCTCGCGGCGTGACGATCCGAATGGGCGGCCAGTCCTATATCGTCAATTACGGCATGGATGGCCGCACGACCCGTCGCGTATCCGTTCCAGGAACGATGTCGCTTGCCATCGGCATCGGGCGTACCATCCGGCTGGCACTTGCCGCGCATCGCGATCCGCTCGCCGACCTGATCGAATTCTTCTCCGGAACGCATTACGAGACCGCGCGCCTTCTGGCCTCGGGAAAGGTGGTCGACGTCTCGCGGCGCGAGCAGAACGGCTGGTCGGTCGGGGTCGTGACGATCGAACCTTTCGACACAAGCCGCAGGCCGGTGCGCATCCAGATCCAGAACGAGAATCTGGTGGCAGAGGAAGATGGCAGGGTGCTGGCGATCGTGCCGGATCTCATCTGCATCCTCGAAGCCGACACTGCCGAACCGATAACCACCGAACGCCTGCGTTATGGCCAGCGGGTCAACGTGCTTGGCGTCAAGGTGCCGCCGATCATGCGCACACCGGAGGCATTGGACGTCTTCGGCCCCGCCGCCTTCGGCCTGACGCAGAATTACGCACCGCTCGAGGCCGGTTAAATCTAGGCTGGCACGGGATATGCTTCTTAAAGCTCGCAAGTCAGGATGGTCGAATGAGCGAGGCGTTTTTGGATGCATCACAGTCGTTCCGAAGGCAAAACGGCAACCCGCCCCGGCGGGCGTGAACCGAAGACGCTAGGTTCCCGGTTTCGCCCGCCGCGCATGCTGTTCACGGCCATCGACCGTCCCTTTCCCCTTTCGAAGATTCGCGACGGTCTGGCGCGCCAGATCGTCGTCGTCCATGCACCGTCTGGCTTCGGCAAGACGGCACTGCTCAAGGCAGGATATGAGGCAGTCACTTCCGGCTCTGATTATTTTCAGTCGCTGTTCGATGGCGGCGTCGGTCATTGCGGCTGGATCACGCTCGGCCCCACGCATGGCCAACCTGCCGAACTGCTAGCCGATCTTTGCCTGGCGCTCGGCATCCACACCCCACGGCCTCCCGCCTCTCTGAGGGAACTGTTCGACATCGTCGCCGACCGGGCAAGCGGCGCAATCCTGTTCATCGACGAGCTCGATATTGCTTCCTCACCCGACGTGCAGGCTTTCCTCGACGGATTTTTCTTAGGTGCCCCCGACAATCTGAGGATTGTCTGCGCATCGCAGCAGAAACTGCCGCTGCCGCTCGCCCGCCTCAGGGTGCGCGGTCTTGTCACGGAGATCAACGCCGTCGACCTCGCCTTCAGCCGCAACGAGATCCGCAGCCTGTTTCCCCGCACCATCAATACTGGCGATGTCGCAAACTTCGTTCGCGCCACCCGTGGATGGCCGGCCTTGACGCAGATCGCGCTCGGCGTGATGGAGAGCGGCGGGATAGACGAGCGCAACAGGCTGCTGGCCGGCGAACATCCCGATCTCTTCCGCCATATCGACGAAGCGATCCTGCGTCCGCTGTCGCCGGCGCTTCGCCGAACGCTATGCGTCACGTCGATCCTGGAGGAATTCCCGCTGGAGCTGGCAAGCCATCTCTCCGGCACCGATCTGCAGGCAGATGACCTTCGGCTGCTCGAGGATATGAGCCCGCTGATCGAAAAGAGTCAGATGGGTGCGGCCTGGTACAGGCTTCATCCGATCGTGCGGAAGTGCCTGACGACCGAGCTTGCCGGTGATCCCCAGACCGACGAGGCAACGCTTCACTCCATCGCGGCGATCTGGTTTGCCGAGCGCGGGTTCCTGGAAAGGGCCGTTTCGCATGCGGCGCGCGCCGGCAACTTTTCGCTCGCCGCACAGACGATCCGGCAGGCCGGCGGCGTCAATCTCTTCATCCGCGCCGGCCACACAGTGCTCGAACATTTGATCGCCGACCTGCCCGCCGGCGTCATCCACGAATCTCCGAGCCTGTCATTGTGTTACGTGCTGGTGCTCGCGAAGAAGGGGCACATCAAGGCGGCGCGCGAGCGGATGGAGGCGATCAAGCAAGGCCGGGCCCTGCATGGCGACGAGTTCCTGACGATCGAGGCATCGACGCTCGATCACATCGACGGGCTGGTCGATATCTATGAGGATCTTCATCTCGACGATGCGCAGATCCTGCATCTCGAACGAATGGCGTCAGGTTTTTCGCCGCAATCGACGTGGGAGCTCGGCTGGATCTACAACCATCTGTGCATCGCTTATACCAGGCGCGGCAATCTCGACCTCGCGCGGCTGAGCGCCTTGAAGGCATTGGCCTATTATCGCGAGGAAAAGACGGCCTATGCCCAGATCTTCATGCTGATCCATCTGGGGCTGGTCAATACGCTCGCCGGCAACTTCTCGGCGGCGCTGACTTTCTGCCGGGAGGCGCAGGACCTGATCCAAAGCGCGCAGTGGACCGACGTCAATCTCGAAGCGATCTGCCGCGTCGCGACGGCGGATGTTCTCTACCTCCAGGGCGAGATGGCTCTGGTCGAGAAGAGCCTTGGCGAGGCGGTCAATGCCGTGGTCCAGGGCGAAGGTTGGGTCGATATCTATTCCCGGATGTTTTCGCTGCTGGCCCGCAGCCGGCTGCGGTTGAGCGGTCTCGATACGGCAATGGCAGCGATCGACAAGGCGGAAGAGGTCGCCGTCGAACGCGCGCTGCCGCGCCTGAAGATTGCAGCCGACATCATGCGCGTCGATATCTTCTCGAAGACCGGCCTGATTGAATCGGCGGTGCTTCTCGTCGAGCGGCTGGTTTCATCGTTGCGCGATCCTGAACTCGGGCACTTCTGGACCTGGCGCGAGGAAAACGATTTCCTCGTCGCGCAAGCGCGCCTTCTCAAGGCTCAGGGACGTCCAGGCGAAGGGCTCGCCAATCTGGAGATCGTGATGGCGCGAAGCCGCTCGAACGGCAGCGGTTATCACCTGCTGGCGGCGGAAATTCTGGCAACGGTTGCCGCCTGGAACGACGGCCGGCATGCCCAGGCACTCGAATATTTCCAGTTTGCGATCGCGCGTGCTCGCTCGCACGAGGTAACCCAGCTTTTCGAGGACGAGGGGCTAGAATTCTCCACGGTCGTGCGGGCGATCGTGCGGCGTTTCGGCCTGAAGGTCTTCAGTGCCGATGCCGTCGACTTCATCGGTCGCATAATTGGCCAGGGTGAAAGAAGCGTCTTCGGCAAACCGGCCGATAACGGCCGCCGGATCAAGGGTCCTCTTGGCGGCAAAAGTCTTCTCAGCCAACGCGAGCAACAGGTCCTGCTCTGCCTACATGAAGGCAAGAGCAACAAGGAAATCGCACGCGCGCTCGGGCTTTCCGAGCCTACGGTGAAATTCCACCTCAAGAACGTGTTTTCCAAACTGGGGGTCAGTCGCCGGGCAATGGCCCTGGCAGTTTCGGCTAAATTGAACCTTAAATAGCACGACGAAATGCCGGCACTGTCAGCATAAACGATCTTAATTCACATAAGACAATCCGAACCGGGCAATCATGAAATTCTGCCAGCTGGTAATGGTCGGCCGGGGGTATCGGTGCGTTGAGGGTCATAAGATGCACCCTGCTTTATCATGAGCGTGTTAGAACAGCCGCAGCCTGGTCGGCGGCCCGCAACCCGCTTTCCCATGCGCCATGCGCGGTCGAAAAGTCGGACTGGTGCGTCGCCTCGCCGGCGAAAAACAGCCGGTCGCCGACCGGGCGCGCCAGGACTGCGCGTGCGCCCGCATGGCCGGGCAGTGCGTGGCTGTAGGAACCGCCTATCCAATCGGTCCGACACCAGGAAGAGGCTGTGAGGGGCCGCAGATGGCGGCGAATGTTGCTGCCGAGCAGCGATGACAGCTGGTCGAGTGCGAAGGCAAACGCGTCCACCAAACCCGCGCGTTCGATGACGACAGCGCCGTTTCCGCCAAAGAAGCCTTCGATGATCGGCCGGCCGAGCGGCCGGATATAATAGCTGCCGGTCTCGGCATTTTGCGGGTCGCCGAGCAGATGGGTTTCCGGCTCCAGACCATGATTGCCATGGAGTTCCAAAAACAGCTTATCTGCGAGGCCTAGCGGCAGCTGACTTGCGGCATGGAGGTGATCGTCGGCCTCCGGGTCGAAGATAATGGCTCCGCGGGCTAGAAGGGTGGTCGATGACGTGATGATCGCGGCACCTGATGTGACCGGGCCGCGGTCGGTCTCCAGCTGAATGCCGCTCCCGGTCAATGCCATACGCCGAACGGGGGTCGAAAGGCGCAAGGCGACGTTCGGAACGGCGGCGCTGATCAGACTTCCATAGCCTTCGTGCACCCGCCAATTGGCATCGGTTGCCGCATTGTCATAGGCAAGAAAGTCAGCGACTGACAGCCGATCGAGCGGTGCGCCGTTCATATATCCGCTGAGGGACTGGCAGTAGGCGTTCCATTTGCCGCCGGGCTCCAGTGCGTCCGACGCCCTGTCGCTGGCGGGGGGATCTGCCCGCATCCGCTCCTCAAGCGCGTTCCATGCGGCCGCCGCAGCCGCGCGCTCATCCTGCGTGAAGCCGAGATCGCGCCACTGGCTTTGCCACGCCGTCGGTCCGCGCTCGATATTGAACCCAGCGTCACGGCCGATGGCGACGAGAGGATTGCGCTCGGCAGAGTGCAGCCAGCCGCAACCCATATCCAGCGGCATTCCGGCCAGTTCGATTGTCCAGGCTCGTCCGCCTACGCGGTTGCTGGCCTCCAGGATGATGACCGAGCGCCCGGCATCGGCCAGTCTTTTTGCTGCTGCAATGCCGGCTGCGCCAGCCCCGACTATCGCAACCTCGTAGTCCATCCCGCCCTCCGCCGCTGCGTCATCAGCTTGATACGACACAAGCTTTACATCGGGGTTGCACCCGCTTCAATGTGCCCGAAAGCCTGCTAGTATGCTGACATGACGTTCTTCGAAACACTTGTTGCATTGCTGGCGGTTGCCATCCTGCTGCTGCAGATCACGCGTCGCATGCGCCTGCCCTACCCCGGCATTCTGGCTGCCGCCGGCGTCGCCGTGGCGATGTTGCCAGGGGCGCCGACGATTCCGATCGATCCTCCGACGGCGCTCGCCCTGTTCATTGCGCCCGTCCTTGTCGATTCGGCCTATGACTTCCCGGTGGGGGCGGCGCGGCGCATGCTGCTGCCGCTGTTCTTCTATGCGGTCGTCGCCGTTCTCGTCACGACAGGCGTGGTCGTGTCGATCAGCATGCTGACCGTCGGGCTTCCGATTGCGGTCGCGGTCACACTTGGCGCAATTGTTTCGCCGCCCGATGCCGCGGCCGCCACGGCAGTCCTTTCCAATTTGCCCGTCGCCCGCCGTGTGGATGCCCTGCTCAAGGGAGAAAGCCTGTTCAACGACGCGACCGCACTGCTGCTTTTCGGCGCCGCGCTGACTGTCCAGGCGCGTGGTGGGCTGGATGTCGGGACGGCACTTCAGGTGGGGATCGCCGCACCTGGAGGGATCCTGTTCGGCATCGTCTTCGGCTTTTTTGTCTCGCGGCTTCGGCCGATAACCGAAAACACGGTCGGCGGGACCCTGCTTCAATTCGTCTACGCTTTTTCGACCTGGCTGATCGCCGAACATCTGCATCTGTCGGCTGTCCTTGCCACAGTGGCGAGCGCAATGACGCTCGCCACGCTCTCTTCGGTCAGGGATTCACCGCGGATGCGGGTACATTCCTTCGCCGTCTGGACGACCGTCGTCTTCCTACTGAACGTGGTGGCTTTCCTGCTGATGGGCCTGCAGGCTCGCCGCATCCTTGAGGCGATGTCGGCTGAAGAGCTGCAGCGGGCGATGGGATTTGCCGTCATCGTGGTGGTCGGCGTGATCCTGGCGCGCATGGCGATGGCTTTCCTGCTTCACGCCGTCGTCGCTTCTCGTCACCGAAGCGGCCATGAATTGGCGCCTTTCACGTCCGGGGAGACCTTCCTGGTGGGTTGGGCCGGTATGCGTGGCCTCGTTACGCTGGCGACGGCCTTCGCGCTCCCCGCCGACTTTCCCGAGCGAGACCTGGTCGTGCTCACAGCCTTCGCGGTGGTGCTCGCAACCCTGGTCATTCAAGGGGCGACCTTGGCTCCGATGATCCATCTCCTGAAACTCGGTCGGCAGGCAGAAGTCCGTGATGAACTCAAGGTGGCCCGAAGATCGCTCGCCGAAGCCGCCTTTCAGCGGCTTGAGAAGGAAGACGGCACTGAGGCCGAAGCGATCCGGACGATCTGTAGGGACCATTGGACCGCGTCAACCGAGGCAAACAAGGCTTCGGCGCTCGATCGCCGCCGCGACCTGACGATCGCCGCCGTTCTCGCCCAGCGCCAGCGCCTTGAGGAATTGCGCGACACAGATCAGATCGGCGCGACGCAATATCTCGAGCTGCAGGAGGACCTGGACTGGAAGCAGCTCTCCGTCGGCTCGGATGAGGATCGCCGCATTACAGAAAGCTAGAGCCGATAAGGCATCACACAGATTGCTGCTCCGTCAGCCCAGCCTCTCAAATGAGGCGGGACGCATCACTCGATATCCTTCAGCGCATCGAGTGGGCCGGTCAGCGCCGTGCGTGGTGGGACGAGGGTCGGCCGCACCAGATGCGTGATTGGCGGGCCGCGGTCCGCATCGAGGATCGCAAACCCCTTGGTGATCATAGCCTCGCTGTCCTGCCGGATCATGAAGACGGGGAAAGGCAGGAAGGAGCCGAAGGGATCGTAGTCGTAGCAGCCGACGATGATGTCGGCGAAGGTCTCATGCGGATGCAGCGCGAGGAAGCGCATCAGCCCTTCGAGATTGATCGAGGAATTGACGAAAAATGTGCGCGGCAGCTTTCCGTGGCCTTCGTAGAAGGCTTCAAAGGCACGCGCCGTCATGGCCGGGGAATAGCCGGTCGGCTGGATGCAGACATCCGGATCCGCGCCCAGAAGTGCGCGCTTTACGTCGCGGAAACCGCGAATTCGCTCGTGGCTGGCATGGTCGTTGCGGCCGCCGAACAGGTACAGATCGTCAGGTGAAAGCGGGCCATCCTCCTGCGCGCGTTCGATGATCGCCTGCGTCAGCATGCGCGCACCTTCATAATTGTCGCTGATGATCGACGGCGCCAGCGTGCCCGGCAGATCGATGTTGACGTGCTTCAGCCCTGCCTTTTCGCAGACCTTGTGTACGCCATCCGGATCGGTTGCGCCGGCGATGAAAAGTTCGTCGATCGAATAGGAGATCAGTGTCTCGACGACCTGGCGCTCCTCGTCCGGATCGCGACAGGCGCTGACGACGAGGGGGCACTGGCCGCGGCTTCTGACCTGTGCCTCGAAAGATTGCGCCATGGAGGAGAAATAGCGGTTGTCGTGCACCGGCAGCAGAAGACCGACGAGGCCGGAGCGGGACGAACGCAGGCCGCGGGCCTGCAGATTTGCCGTATATCCGTGCTCGTTCGCCAGGTTCTGAATGAGTTGGGCCGTCGCCTCCTTGATACGCCTCTTCCGCCAGCTTCCGTTCAGCACGGCGCTTACGGTAGAAGCCGACGCACCCGATAGGATCGAGAGATCGTAGATTGTCGCCTTCTTCTTGCTGATGTCTGCCATATCTCGCCTTTTCCGCTGTCGTTCCCTTAGAAACAAACCCCTCTTGACGAAAGCCCTACCTTGATCGATAGTCATTGCACCATCGATTGTGCAAAAAAGAAAGATCGATTGCGCAAAAATGGTTCGCCGGAGGAGGCGGGATGGGAGGCAAGGGTGTTCCCTCGCCAAGAAGCAACCAGGAACAACCTGCCGCAAAGCGGCCGGTGGTCGTCGTTCGCCATGAGCGACCTTGAGGAGGAGTGAAGATGAGGAGACTTATCATAGCGGCATTTGCCGCATCGCTGTCGCTTGCCGGGGCGGTGGTCGCGTTTGCGCAGGACGCACCGAAGGTCGGCGTTGTCGTCAAGATCGGCGGCATTCCATGGTTCAATGCGATGGAAGCCGGCATCAAGGAACAGGGCAAGAAATTAGGCGTCGATGCCTTCATGATCGGCCCGACCAGCGCCGACCCGGCGCTGCAGGTGCGCGCCATCGAAGACCTGATCGCCCAGGGTGTCAAGGTCATCGGTGTGGTGCCGAACGATGCCAAGGTGCTCGAGCCCGTGCTCACCAAGGCGCAAGCCGCCGGCATCAAGGTCATTACGCATGAATCGCCCTCGCAGAAGGGCGCCGACTGGAATTTCGAACTCGCGTCGTCGACCGGTTTTGGTGAGGCGCATGGCAAGCTGCTCGCCGAAAAGATGGGTGGCAAGGGCGAATATGCCGTCTTCGTCGGCTCGCTGACCGTTCCGCTGCACAATGCCTGGGCGGACGCCGCAATCGCCTATATCAAGGCGAATTATCCGGACATGAAACTCGTCGGCGACCGTTATGGCGTCGCAGAAGATGTCGACAAAAGCCGCTCGACGGCGCTTGATCTCATCGCTGCCCATCCGGATCTGAAAGGCTTCCTCGCCTTCGGCAGCCAGGGCCCGATCGGTGCCGGGCGCGCTGTCGAAGAACGCCGCAAGACGGGCAAAATCTTCGTGCTCGGCCCGTTCTCGCCCGGCCAGGGCCAGAAGCTGATCAAGTCCGACGCGATATCGGGCGGCTTCATGTGGAATCCGAAGCAGGCCGGCGAAGTCTTCGTCACGCTCGCCGATCGCCTGATCAAGGGCGAGAGCATCAAGGAAGGTGATGATATTCCGGGTCTCGGCGTGATCAAGCCTGTTGGTAACGACATCATCGTCGATCAGCTGCTGCCGATCAACAAGGATACGGTCGACGACCTGGCCGCAATGGGCCTCTGAAGAGGCCCCCTCCCCGGGTGTCGGGCCGGTCGATACGGACCGGCCCGGCGTTCGGGAAAAGAGCGATATCCGGCCATGGCTGGACCATTGACCTTTCATGGCATTCGACTGGACAGGCAACCGGCATGAGCATGGCAACGGATGATGGTGTGAAGGTCCAGCCGCTCCTTTCGCTTCGCGGCATCAACATGACATTCGGCGGTGTGAAGGCGCTGAAAAACGTCTCCTTCGAAGTCCTGCCCGGCGAGGTGCATTGCTTGGCCGGCGAGAATGGTTCCGGCAAGAGCACCCTTATCAAGGTGATATCAGGCGTCTATCGGCCTGCAGACGGCGCCGAGATCGTCTTCGACGGTGAGACGATATCCCACATGACGCCAGGCATGGCCCAGTCCCGCGGCATCCAGATCATCTGGCAGGACCTCGCGCTCTTTCCGGAAATGAGCGTGGCGGAAAACATCGCCTTCCAGACCCTTTCCGGTTCGCGCCCGCGCTTCGTCAATTATGCCGCGATCCGCGGAACAGCCGAGGAGGCGCTCGCCCGGCTCGGCATCACCCTCGATGTCGACAGGCCTCTCAAGGACTTCGCCATCGCGCAGCGTCAGATCGTCGCCATCGCCCGCGCGCTGGTCGGAGAGGCCCGGATCGTCTTCATGGACGAGCCGACCGCCTCGCTCACCCAGTCTGAGACCGATCATCTGCTGCCGATCGTGCGCACCCTGTCGGCTTCAGGCGTTGCCGTGGTCTTCGTCAGCCATCGCCTTGCGGAAGTGCTGGAAATTTCCTCGCGCATCACGGTGCTGCGCGATGGTGCGCTGGTCGGGGTCTATCCGGTGGAGGGCATGACCCAGTCTAAGATCACCGAGCTGATGACCGGGCGCACCTTCGACCAGAATGTTCGCGCCCGCGACCTATCGCAGAAGCCGGTCCTGCTTTCTGTCAGCAAGCTTTCCCGGCCTGGCGAGTTCGAGGACATTTCCTTCGATCTGCGCCGCGGCGAGACCCTCGGGATCACCGGCCTGCTCGGCTCCGGGCGCACCGAACTCGCGCTCACGCTGTTCGGCATGCGCCGGCCCGCCGCCGGAACGATCGTGTTGGAGGGAAAGCCGGTGCGCTTTGCCTCCAACCGCGAGGCGATCACATCAGGCGTCGCCTATCTCTCCGAAGATCGCCTTTCGCTCGGTCTCAACCAGCCGCAATCCATCGCCGACAATCTGGTCATGGCCTCCCTCAACCGTATCCTGGGCCGCCGGCTCATCTCGCCGGAAAAGAAGCGCTCGCTGGTCGCACGCTGGATCGCCGATCTCGGCGTCAGGATCGGCAAGCAGGACGATGCGATCTCGACGCTTTCGGGCGGCAACCAGCAGCGCGTCGCGATCGCCAAATGGCTCGCCACCGATCCCAAGGTGCTGATCCTCGATGCGCCCACGGTCGGCGTCGATGTCGGCGCGCGCGCCGGCATCTTCGAAATCGTTGCACGCCTCGCCGAGGCGGGGCTGGCGATCATCCTGATTTCGGACGAGGTGCCGGAGGTCTATTTCAACGCCGATCGGATCATCCATATGGAAAAGGGCCGCATCGCCGGCTGGCATGATCCGCGCGCGACTACGCTGAAAGACCTGGAGGCGGCGGTCTATGCGTAAGCTGTTCCTGTCCCATACGACTGAATTCGTGCTGTTTGCCGTCATCATCGCGATGAGCATTGTCCTGGCTTTTATGACCGACCGTTTCTTCACGCTCGGCAATGTCTTCGACCTGCTCAATATCAGCGCGGTCAACATTATCTTTGCCGTTGGCCTGCTCGTGGTGCTGATATCAGGCGGGATCGACATCTCCTTCGCGGTCGCAGCCTCGATCGTGCAATATGTCACTGCACTTGCGCTCGAGAGGATCGGCGGGGGTGGATGGGTATCCGGCTTCCTGATTGCGGCCGGCATCGGCATCGTGCTCGGCGTGATCAACGCCTTCCTGATCCACCGCTTCCGCATCATCTCGATCGTCGCGACGATCGCGACCTTCAACGTCTATTTCGGCTTGCTGATGTTTTTCACCAAGGGGGTGTCGATCTACAATCTGCCCGACTGGCTGACGAGCCGCGTCATCATCTACGAGCGCGAAATGGCCGATGGGAGCTGGGCTGAGATCACCTTGCCGGTTGTGGTCATGGCCGTCTGCACGCTCGCCACATGGTTCTTCATTACCCGCACGACGACCGGCCGGCAGCTCTACGCCTTCGGCGACAATCCGGAAGGTGCGCGCCGCTTCGGCATCAATATCGGCGCCATGCAGTTCATCGCCTTCGGCTGGCTTGGGTTGATGGCAGGCATCGCCGGGCTCATGCAGGCGCATTATGCGCAGGAGGTCGTGCCGAACGCACTCTATGGCCGCGAACTCGACGTCCTGGCTGCCGTGGTGCTCGGTGGGGCGCGGCTGGGCGGCGGCAAGGGCTCGGTGCTCGGTTGCGTGCTGGGCGTACTGCTCGTCTCGATCACCCAGAACGGCCTCAACCTGATGGGCGTCTCGCCCTTCGCCTTCAAGATGATCGTCGGCGCGATCATCCTCGTTGCGATCACCTTGTCGAGCGCCCGCATCGGCAATCTGGTGCCGGTGTTTGCGACCCGGAAATCGACCGGTGACAGGCCTGCAGACAGGGGAGAGAACTGATGAACGCGCTCGCCGCCCGCTTCAACGCCATCTTCGGGGCCGACATGGCCGGTCCCCTCGCCGCGCTGGCGGCCGTGCTTGTCGTCTTCAGTTTCGCCTCGCCGCATTTCCTGACGGGCGCGACCTTCGGATCGGTCGCCTTTCAGCTTCCCGAGCTGGGCGTTCTGACGCTTGCCATGCTGATGCCGATCCTCACCGGCGGCCTCAACCTTGCGATCACCTTCACCGCCAACATCGCCGGCCTGACTCTCGCCTGGACGCTGCAGGCCAATGGCGGGATCGATGCCGGCCCGGGCGCCTTCCTGATCGGCTCGGCTCTGGCGGTTGCCGTCGGCGCCGCCAGCGGCCTGGTCATGGGCCTGGTCATCGCCTTTACCCGCGCCCATCCGATCCTCGTTTCGCTGTCGATGATGATCTTCCTACGCGGCCTCGGCGAGTTCCTGACGCGCGGCGGCGATATCTCGGGCTTCCCTACCTTCATCGCTCCGATCGGCCACGGCAGCATCCTCGGCATCCCGGTACCCTTGTTGATCCTGATCGCCTGCGTGATCGCCAGCCACATTCTGCTCTCGCGCTCCAAGCTCGGCTTTTCCACCTACATGATCGGCTCCAATATCGAGTCTGCCCGCTATTCCGGCATCAACACCCGCAAGGTTCTGGTGCTGGTCTACATGCTCTCCGGCGTGATGGCTGCGGTTGCCGGCATCATCATGCTTGCGCGCTTCAATTCGGTGCGCGTCGGCCACGGCGAGTCCTATCTGCTGATCACCGTGCTCGCCTGCTTTCTCGGCGGCATCAATCCTTTCGGCGGCTTCGGCCGCGTCCTGCCCGTCTTCGTGGCGCTCATCGTGCTGCAGCTTCTCTCTTCGGGGCTCAACCTGCTCGGCGCCAACCAGCACCTCACCACTGCCGTCTGGGGCATCCTGCTCATCGTCGTGATGGTGCTGCGGTGGTTCTCGGCCAAGTTCATCAGAATCGTGAAATAGGAGATACGACCATGGAAGGTTTCGGCGTTCACACCAGCATGTGGACCATGAACTGGGATCGCGCAGGTGCCGAAAAGGCGATTGCCGGAGCCGTGCACTACAAGATGGATTTCATCGAGATCGCGCTGCTGAACGCGCCTGCCGTCGATGCCAAACATACCCGCGCCCTGCTTGAAAAGAATAAGCTGCGCGCTGTCTGCTCGCTCGGCCTGCCGGAACATGCCTGGGCCTCGGTCCGCCCGGATGCCGCAATCGAGCACCTGAAGGTTGCGATCGAAAAGACTGCAGAAATGAACGCCGAGGCCCTGTCCGGCGTCATCTTCGGCGGCATCGGCGAGCGCACCGGCGTGCCACCGACGCAGGACGAATACGACAACATCGCCAAGGTGCTCGACGTAGCGGCAAAGCATGCTAGGAAGCACGGCATCCAGCTCGGCGTCGAGGCCGTGAACCGCTATGAGAACCACCTGATCAACTCGGCGCAGCAGGCCGTCGACATGGTGGAGCGCGTCGGCGCGGATAACATCTTCGTTCACCTCGACACCTACCACATGAATATCGAGGAAAAGGGTGCGGCAAATGGCATCCTGATCGCCCGCGATCACCTGAAGTACATCCATCTTTCGGAAAGCGACCGCGGCACACCGGGCTACGGCAACATCCCGTGGGATGCGATCTATGCCGCGCTCGCCGCAATCGGCTTCAAGGGCGGGCTTGCGATGGAAAGCTTCATCAACATGCCGCCTGAGGTCGCCTATGGCCTGGCCGTCTGGCGCCCCGTTGCACGCGATATGGAAGAGGTCATGGACAAGGGCCTGCCGTTCCTGCGCAATAAGGCGGAACAATACGGTCTCATCTGACCCCGTTTGCCGGATATTCCGAATTCCACTGGTGGCCGACTGCCATCAACGACAAGCCATAACCGCAGCGGCCGCACGGGTGTCTGGCTGAAGAGTTCTTGCCATCGCCGGCAAGGGGCGTGACGCCCGTCTCTTCAGCACAGGCACCGAATTTCATTCGGCTCCTGCATGCGAAATGACTCTTGAGAAATATCATACTGTTTGTGATATTGTTATTGATGCTTGTTACTTTCCTCCCCCTATGCCATTTTGCCTGTTAAAATAAGGCGCTTGAACGGCCCGCGCCCGGGCTCTAGTTTCAAAGAGATGGCGGCGTTTCGATCGACCATCGATATGGGGGAATCTTGGATGGCACGCATTACGCTGAGGCAACTGCTCGACCATGCTGCGGAGGAAGGCTACGGCGTTCCCGCTTTCAACATCAACAACATGGAGCAGGCGCTCGCCATCATGGAGGCCGCGGATGCGTGCCAGGCGCCGGTTATCATGCAGGCGTCGCGCGGAGCCCGCGCCTATGCCAATGACATCATGCTGAAGCACATGATGGATGCCGTCGTTGAAATCTATCCGCATATTCCAGTCTGCGTGCATCTCGATCACGGCAACGATCCCTCCAACTGCATGACGGCGATCCAGGCGGGCTTCACCTCGGTAATGATGGATGGTTCACTGAAGGCGGACGCCAAGACGCCCGCCGACTGGGCCTATAATGTCGGCGTCACCAAGATGGTGACTGACATGGCGCATTTCGGCGGCATCTCAGTGGAAGGCGAACTCGGTGTTCTCGGTTCTCTCGAGACCGGCATGGGCGAGGCCGAGGACGGCCACGGCGCCGAGGGCAAGCTTTCGCATGACCAGCTGCTGACCGACCCGGACGAAGCCGTGAAGTTCGTGCGCGAAACCAAGGTCGATGCGCTCGCCATCGCGATGGGCACATCGCATGGCGCCTACAAGTTCACCCGCAAGCCGGACGGTTCGGTACTGGCGATGAACGTCATCGAAGAAATTCACCGCAAGCTCCCGAACACACATCTCGTCATGCATGGCTCGTCCTCGGTCCCGATCGAACTGCAGGAGATCATCAACAAGTATGGCGGCCAGATGAAACCGACATGGGGAGTGCCGGTCGAGGAAATCCAGCGCGGCATCAAGAACGGCGTGCGCAAGGTCAACATCGACACCGACGGCAGAATGGCGATGACCGGCCAGATCCGCCGCGTGCTGCACGAAGATCCAAGCGAGTTCGATCCGCGCAAATATCTGAAGCCGGCGATGACGGCGCTGACCAAGCTCTGCAAGGAACGCTTCGAACAGTTCGGCACCGCCGGTATGGCCGGCCGCATCACGCCCCTTCCCGTTTCGGAAATGGCGAAGCGTTACAAGTCCGGTTCCCTCGATCCGGCTTTCTCCTGAAACTGGGTTAGCCCGAGGCCGGGCGTGGTGCCTTTTCCGGCTCGGCGGCAACCTTGCCTGTCAGTGCTTGGCCGTGGAAGCGGCCCAGCTGGCTGACAACGTCCTGGATTTCGCTTGCCGTTCGTTCGGCATTCCAATCGAGCGCTGCCCCGGCAACGCCGGCGATTTCCCGCAGGCCTTCCAGCGTCAACCGGCCCTCGATCGCAAGCGTCGTACGACGCATCACGATGTCCGACAGGTGGACGACGATTTCGTTCCGGGCGATCCAGTCGATCTCGCGGAGACTGTAACGCGGCGCACCCGCCAGGCGCTGCTCGTCGGTATAGCCTGAAGGAGAAGAAAGCAGGGCTGCGGCCGTCGTGCCGTAGCGGGCGAGCAGTTCGTCGGCACGCTCGGCGGCAACGCCGCTGCGTGATGCGGTATCCCTGATCCAGGCGCTACGTTGCTGGGCATCAGCCGGAAAGGCCTTGCCGCCGCCGATCGCCAGATAGCGTGTCGACTGGCTGCGGCTGCGCTGCAGCCGGGAGAGAACGGTGTCGGCGACCTCTTCCGCAAAGCCACGGAACGTCGTCCACTTGCCTCCGACCAGCGAAATGATCGGAAACGGTCTGCCGCTCTCTGGCTCCTTTACCGGCGCGGAGTGATCGCGGCTGATCAACCCCGGTGCTGCCGCATCTGACGCCGGCAGCGGACGGATGCCGCTATAGCTGTAGACGATCTGATCGCGATCGAAGCGGAGCGTCGGCAGCAGCGAGCGGACGCTTTCGAGAAAATACTCGGTTTCCGACTCCTCGCAGCGGACATTGTCCGGATCATCCGCCGGAATGTCGGTCGAACCAACAAGTGCCAGCCCGAGATAGTCGTAGACCAGGCAGATTCGGCCGTCGTCGGCCTCGAAATAGATCATGTGGCCGTTGAGGCTTCGCACCAGCTCGGGATGGTCAAGCAGGATATGGGAACCCTTGGTGCCGCCGATTAGGTGCGATGGGGCGCCGAGTAAATTGTTGACGTGATCGATCCAGGGACCTGCCGCATTGACGACCAGTTTGGGAGCAACGGTGACATCGCGACCATCGGGCTGCCGGAAGGTCAAATGCCCCTCTGAAACGGCCGCCAGTGTCGCGAAATTTGCCGCGAGGCTCCGCGCATTCGCATCGAGACCATCGCTCACGAGCTCATAGACGAGTCGCTCCGGCCTGCTGATCTTGGCATCGTAATAGATGCCGCCGGCGACGATGGCGGGGGTGACATGCGGCATTTCCTTGCGCGCCTGTTTCTTCAAGATCAGCCGGTGGCGCGGCATGACCTGGTCGCGTGAACCGAAAAAGTCATAGAGCCGAAGCCCGATCTTGATGAGAACCGCACCACGGCTGCGTGGCGCCGTCTTCGACCCGAAGAGCGTTCTGATCGCTGCCCAGATGCCGCGGGTCCAGGAAAAGACCGGAATGAAGGTCGGCAGCGGCTCGACGCAATGCGGCGCGTTCTTGAGCAGGAGGTTGCGCTCAAGCGTCGACTGCGCAACCAGTCCGAACTCACCCGTCTCCAGATATTTCAGGCCACCGTGAATGAGCCGCGATGGTGCGGCGCTCGTGCCGGAACCAAAGTCGGCCTTGTCGACGATCAGGCAATTGACTCCCTGTATCGAGAGGTCGCGGAACAGGCCGGCGCCGTTGATGCCCGCCCCGATGATCAAAACGTCGATATCGTTCTCGCCGAGATTCGAGAAGCGCTGCTGCAAATCGGGGGTCATGCTCGTCGTCCTAAATTGCCCGCCGCAGCAGGCATTTGTCTTTTCAGTTTGCCGATTGTTCCGGCGCAAGCTCGGCAATCCTAGGCCAAAGGGGGATCATCGCGTCGGCAATGTCGCGGAACACCTGGTAACGCTTTTCATAATCCGCGCTGCGCGCCGCATCCGGCCGGCAAGTCTTTGCGATGGCGGCCGTGTCGCGCGGATCGCTCTGCGGATCGGCGAAGACACCAGCACCCGACCCGGCACAAAGCGCAGCACCCCAGGCGGCCGCCTCATCCGTCTCGGTTACCGTGACCGGCATGCCAAGCACATCGGCAAACATCTGCACGACGGCAGGGTTGCGCGAGACGCCCCCGGCGAGCCGCGCCTGATCGAAGGCAAAGCCGTCGCGAAGCGCGTCGACATGGATGCGATGATTGAAAGCGATGCCCTCAAGCACGGCGCGCAGCATGTCGCCGCGGTCGTGCCATCCACCGAGCCCGAAGAAGCCGGCGCTGGCCGCCGCGCCATAGGGCGAGCCGAACAGATAGGGATGGAAGAGCGCCGTCGAGGGGCGCTCGAAGGCGGCATCGATCTCGGGCGCCAACAGGACGTGGATGGAGTTGCCTTGCGCCTCGCCACTCTTCCGTTCGGCAGCGCAGAGCGTGTCGAGAAACCAGTCGTAATTCGCTGTCGATGCCGGGGAGATCGACATGCTGTTCCAGATGCCGGGCGCAATCCCGTTGCGGCAGTACCAGCGCCGGTCGACACGCGGTTCCGACGAAAGCGTCTCGTTGATCGAATAGGTCCCGGCGATGACCGCGACAACGCCCTTGGCATAGCCCCCTGCCCCGAGCGCCGAGGCCGTGACGTCGTGCAGACCGGCAACGACAGGCGTTCCCTCCGCAAGGCCCGTCAGCTGCGCGGCTTCACGGGTCACGCGTCCGACGATCTGGTCGGAGCGCGAGGCTGGTGGCAAGGCGTCGACGAGATCCTGCAATCCAAACAGCCGCAGGGCGTCCTCACTGTAGTTCTGCGTCTTGACATTGGTGAAGGAGGTGCTGGCTTCGGTGCGGTCCGTACCGATGATCCCGGTCAGGCAGAACCGCAGCCAGTCCTTGCAGCTGATAAAATGGCCGATGCGCTTATAGCGCTCAGGCTCGATTTCGCGGATCCAGGCAAGCAATGCCGATGGCGCGGAGACGTGTGGGATCTGCCCCGTCAGTTCGATCGCCAGATCGGCGACATCGCTCTCCGTCCACCGGTCGACGATCGCCCCTGCCCGGCTGTCCAGCGAGAGAATGGCCCGGCCGAGCGGCTTCCGGGCGTGATCGAGCAGGTAGATGCCGTCTCCATGCGCGGTAGCGGCAATGCCCTCTATGTCGCTTGCCGGCCGCCCGCTGAGTGAAATCGCTTCGCGGATGGCATCGGCCGTCGCCTTCCACAATTCATCCATGTCGCGCTCGATATGGCGGGCCCTCGGTATGAACTGCGTCACGCGGCGCCGTGCGGCTGCAAGCGGCGTGCCGTCGATATCGAAGATGACTGCCTTGGTGACTGTCAAACCACTATCGATCCCGAGCAGTGTCGGCATTCACGTTTACCTCACGAGGGACAACCGGCCCGTGCCGTCAGGAGCGCCCTCCGGCGCCCTTGGCGATGACCACGTTGATATCTCTGGACCGCATGCGGTCGATGTGCACCGGCTGGGTCTTGTCGTCGACGATAACGACGTCGAACTCATCCAGTGCTGCGAAACTGTGGAGTGCACGCCGTTCGAACTTTGTATGATCGGCAAGCAGGATGCGTTTTACGGAACAGTCGAACATGGCGCGCTTGGTATCGACTGTTTCAGGGGACTGGTGCAGCACCGTGCCATCGCTGATCGCCGACATCGAGATGAACGCGACATCTGCCCTGAGTGCCTTGATCTCGTTGATTGTTATGCGACCCATGAAGGCATTGCACCAATTGTAATATTGGCCGCCGAGGGCGAGCAGCGTGACGTCGTGCAGGCCCGTCAGCGCATTCATCAACGTCAGGGAATTGGTAATTGCGGTGACCGGCACCTTCGAAGGCAGATGCGCCGCCATCTGAAGTACCGTGGTCGAGTCATCGAAAAAGATCGCTTGTCCCGGTTCGACGAATTGCATTGCCGCCTCGGCGATCAGCTTCTTTTCCACCGACTGGCGGTTCGAGCGATAGACGTCGCTGGATTCGATGAGATTGGTCGCCGCCGCAGTGACGATGCCGCGCGTCTTCCTGAAGAGGCCGCGGCTGACGAGCTCATCGACATCGCGGTGAGCCGTCATCAGGCTGATCCCAAAGCGGTCGGTCAGGTCTTCAATCCGCATCGAGCCTTCACCCATCACGGCCTCTGCAATCATGCGGCGGCGCGCGATCTGGCGCGTCTGCCGGCTGTCGCTGGTGAGCTGGTCCAACAGATCGTCGTCCCGGCTGGTCTTCTGTGTCACGGGTCACCCCTGTCGCTGAATTATGGATCCCAGCTTCGTACAGTGATTGCCGCGCCAAGGCAAAAAGGCGAAACGCAACCGGCGGTTGGACCGCAGGCCATCGCTTCCAGCATGAAAATGAGGGCGCTCTTGCGAGCGCCCTTTTACCGTTTACTGCGCCAGAACGAACGGGCCGGTGTACTTGTCGATGTTGTCCTTGGTGATCAACAGGCAATCGAAGAGCTGCTTTTCGCTCTTGGCACCCGTGTTACCCGTCTTGATCAGGTTGTCTGCCTGCTTGACGGCTTCTTCGGAGAAGACGGCAACCGGCTGGAGAACGGTGTATTGGAGTTCGCCCGCCTTGATGGCCGCAACGGCATCCGGAGAACCGTCGAAGCCGCCGACCTTCACATTGGCGAGCTTGCCGGCTTCCTTGAGTGCGGCGATCGCACCGAGCGCCATTTCGTCATTGCCCGAGATGACGCCGACGATATCCGGGTTGGCCTGCAGCATGGACTGCATCTTGTTGTGACCCTGGGTGCGGTCCCAGTTGGCAACTTCCTTGGCGACCTTCTTCAGATCCGGATACTGCGAAAGGACAGTCTCGTAGCCATTCGAACGCGTTGCCGCGTTGTTGTCGGACGGCGCGCCGAAGAGTTCGGCATAGTTGCCCTTGTCGCCGATCGCTTCGACCCATTGCTGTGCGCCGAGGGCGGCACCCTGTGCGTTGTTGGAAACAAGCTGCGCCTTGGCCAGGCCTTCCTGGTTGATCTCGGCGTTGACGAGGATGACCGGGATGCCGGCAGCAACGGCCTTCTTGACCGCACCGACGGAACCGTCGGCGTTTGCCGGGTCGAGGATGATCGCCACCGACTTGTTGGTGATCGCCGTATCGATCAGGTTGCTTTCGGTATTGGTGTCACCCTTGTGGGCGTTGACCGAGGCCGTGTAGCCCAGCTTTTCGGCGGTTGCCTTGGCGACATTGCCTTCTGTCAGCCAATAGGGATTCGACGGATCGTTGACGATGATCGTCATCATGCCCGCTGCCCAAGCGGAGCTTGCAAGAAGCGGTGCCACGGCCGCGGCGGCCAGAAGTATGCGCATGCCTTTCTTAAACATAGTCTCTCTCCCATTTGTGAGTTCAGTTATTGCCGGGGATCCGGCAGTGCTTTCCCCAATCGGCTTCGTGGACTCCAGCCTGCCGTCGTGGATAAGTTTCGGTCTCAGCCATCAGGACGATTTGACCCGGCGGCCGTATTGGATGCTGTTCATGAGGACGGCGAGAACGATCACAGCGCCGGTGAATACCGTCTGCCAGTAGGCCGAGACGCCGATGATCACGAGGCCGTCCGAAAGGAAGCCGATAACGAAGGCGCCGAGCATGGTGCCGCGAACCGTACCGCGGCCGCCGGTCAGCGCCGCGCCGCCGATGACCACGGCTGCGATCGCCGTCAGTTCGTAGGTTGTGCCTGCCGTCGGACCAGCAGAGGTCAGCTGCGAGGAGAGGACCAGGCCGGCGATCGCAGCACAGACGCCCGAAAGCACATAGACGATGATCTTCACGCGCTTGACCGGGACGCCGGAGAGGTCAGCGGCACGCTCGTTACCACCTGAGGCGTAGAGCCAGCGGCCGAAGGCCGTGCGGCTCAGCACGATGCCGCAAACGATGGCAAGAACCGCAAGCACGATGACCCCGATCGGAATGCCTGCGAGCCGGTTGAAGCCCAGCCAGTCGAAGCCGGTATTGCCGAGTTCCGGACGGCCGCCGAGATTGTTGTAGGTCAGGCCGTTGGTCATCAGGAGCGCGATACCGCGGGCCACGTAGAGCACGCCAAGTGAGGCGACGAAGGCCGGCACCTTGAGATAGGCGATCAGCACGCCGTTGACCGCACCGACCAGCGCACCGAGCGCACATGTGATGACGACGACGGCCCAGACCGGCGGATAGAGGATGACGCCGAGATAGGTGAGCGTGACCCCCTGCATCAGGAAACCGGCGATGCAGCCTGCAAGCCCGAGTGTCGAGCCGACCGACAGATCGATGCCGCCGTTCAGGATGACGAGCAGCATGCCGATCGCCAGAATGCCGAAGATCGCGACATGCGACGCCATGATCAGGAAGTTGTTCAGCGTGAAGTAATAGGGCGACAGGAACGAGAAGACCGCGATGATGACGATCAGCGCGAAGAAGGCCCGGCCTTCCAGGATGAGACGCACGATATTGGTATTGCGCTTCTGCCCGCTGGAAACTGATTTCTTCTCGGTGACGTTCGTGACTGACATAATCAGTGCTCCATAATCCAGGCTAGTGCGCGACCACGGCTTCGCCGGAGGCGGCCATGATCTTTTCCTTGGTGACATCCGAGCCGAACTCGGCCGATATCCTGCCGCGATGCATGACGATGATGCGGTGCGCGATACTCAGGCATTCATTGACTTCGGACGTCGAATAGATGACCGCCAATCCCTGCTTGGCGCGCTCCGCGAGCAACTTGAAAACTTCCGCCTTGGCGCCGATGTCGATGCCGCGGCTTGGCTCATCGAGCAGGATGACCTTCGGCTGGGTTGCCAGCATCTTGCCGATGACGACCTTCTGCTGGTTGCCGCCGGAGAGCGAGCCGATCGAAGCTGCACCGCCATCGGTTTTCACATGCACCCGCCGGATCGCGTCATTGACGAGATCGCGCTCCCGATGGCCGGAGGTGAAAAGCCCTTTGGTGAAGGCGCGGATACTCGCAAGCGACAGATTGGAGCCGACCGTCATCGTCTGGACGAGGCCGTCGCGCTGGCGATCTTCCGGCACAAGCACGAGACCGCTGGCAATGCGCCCGGCGATGCTGAGCCCACTGACGTCCTGTCCTTCGAGCAGAACCTGTCCGCCACTTGCGCGCAGACGTCCGGCAATGCATTCGAGCAGTTCCGTGCGCCCGGCGCCCATCAGCCCGTAGATGCAGACGATCTCACCGGCACGCACCTTGAGAGACAGACGATCGACCGCATTATAGGCAGCGCCGGAGGGACCGGGGACACTGAGGTTTTCGATGGAAAGCGAGACGTTTCCGAACGGGTGACCTTGCGGCGGGCTGCCAAGGTCGAAATTCTCGCCGACCATGTTGCGGACGATCCATTCGAGATCGATATCCTTGCGCTCGGCATAGGCCGTCATGTTTCCGTCGCGCAGAACGACGGCGTGATTGGTGATCTGTAGCGCCTCTTCCAGATGATGCGAGATGTAGACGATCGACACGCCGCGGCTCGTCAGGTCGTGGATGACTTTGAAGAGCACTTCCACCTCCGTCGCGCTCAGCGCCGAGGTCGGCTCGTCCATGATCAGGATGCGCGAATTGATGGAGAGTGCCCGCGCAATTTCGACGATCTGCTGCTGGCCGAGGCGAAGATCCTCGACGCGCGTCTGCGGATCGATGTCTTCCTCGAGCTCTTCCATGAGCGCCCGGGTCTGACGCTCCTCTTCAGCGAAGTCGACGACACCACCCTTGATGATCTCCCGGCCCATGAAAATATTGTCACGGACACTGAGATTGGGGGCGAGGCTGAGCTCCTGATGGATGATGGAGATCCCGCACTCGCGCGCATGGGTCGACGAGCTAAAGCTGATCGGCGAGCCGTCGAGAATGATCTCGCCGGAGCTTGGCTGCGCGACACCCGAAAGGATCTTCATCAAGGTCGACTTGCCCGCGCCGTTCTCTCCGAACAGCGTTGTGACCTGGCCGCGATGAATGTCGAAGTTCACTCCCTTGAGGGCATGAACGCTGCCGTAGGATTTTGCGATGTTGCGGGCTGCGAGGACGACCTCGCCTTTCGCCCCGTTGCTGCGTTGCGGCTGGCTCATTTGAGCTCGACCTTCACCGGCGTGACGAGCCAGTTCTTCGGGTTGATGAGCTTGAAGACGCCGACGACGGTCGCCTGCTTTCCGTCCAGAGCGTCAGGATCCAGGCCCGCAAAAACCGCCTTCTTCATCTCGTTATTGATGGCCGAGCCGGCATCCTGATACTGGATCTGGTTGGTAAACTGGCCGAATTCGATGGTGCCGGTTGCATCGCGGAGGTCCGTGCCGTTGACCGCAGGGCCGGTCTGGACACGGACCACCGTCTCGGGAGGCAACCCATCGATCTTCATTTCATTCGTGTTCGACTTGCGGGCGCCGAAAACGCCGGTCAGCGTGACGGGAATGACCGGTCCTGTGCTCGTCGCAGTGCCGTATTTCTCGGCCGCCGCCTTCTTGTCGGCGGCAATGGCGGCCGCGAGATCGGCGGCCGCAGCGGCCCGCTCCTCGACATTTGCCTTGATCTTCGGGAACTGCTCAGCGCCGAAGGTTTCCGGAGAGAACGCCTGCTGGCGGACATCGTTTTCGGAACCGATCTTGACGACCGTCGTATCGAACGCGATCGCTGCAACGACGATGACCGCCAACGCCACGCTGACAAGGAGCCCGCGATTGCCGCTGCTCGGCTTTGATGCTGCATAATCGGGCGAGGTACTCATGTCGGACGGCCTTTGGCTTGGAATAGCGAGATGGAGGGGCTAGCGCGATGATGATCGCAGGCGCGCTGAAGCATTGCGTCGCACCGGAACAGAAACCGGCGGGCCACCCGCAAGAGCGCAACTCTGGACGAAAATTCGCATTGGAAGCCTCCTCAACAAGACCGGCAGCTGTCTCCTCCAACCGCCTGGGCCTGCAAATTCTCCATCAGGAAGCGCACTTCCGTGATAGAAGTATGTTACTTATGCCGTAAATGATGTTATATATTTTATAAGCTGTCAACGGCACATTCACGCCACTTCGACTGAAATGCACGACCTCACATCTTGTTCATCGCGCTGCGGTGCAGCAAAAAGTGACGGCAAATGCAGACGCCTTCACACTTGTCATTCTACCGAAATATGGCAACAGGTACCTGTTTTTCATGCAAAATTTTACAGATCGAGCATTGCGCGCATGACCGTTTTCGATGCTGCGCGCCAATAGCCCGGCGGCGCGCAAGTAAGCTCCTTACTCTTCTATTTTAGATGAAAAAAATTACATCACTAGAAAAATCTTACTGGCGTTGTGGTATCTTTATGTTATGTTTTCGAGCGAAGTTTAGGGAGATTGCGGCTGCGCGCCGGATCTGGGATTTGCCAAAGGCGGCGCGCTTGCCGTTACCCGTGAAAGGGCCGACGTTGGCAGCCGGATGCATCATCCCAGAGAGTTTAGGGATCGGGAGGACTTCAGATGAAATTGTTGCGCGTATTGCCCGCCGCGGCGCTTGCGATGGTGGCGAGATAGGCCTGGGATGACATCGACCCAGACGATCATCATTGGCATAGATGCCGGCACCTCGGTCATCAAGGCTGTCGCCTTTGATCTGTCCGGACGCCAGATTGCCACCGCCTCCGTTCGCAACAGATACACCACCGGAGACGATGGCTCGGCAACGCAGTCGCTGGATCAGACCTGGCTCGATTGCGCCAGCGCGTTGCGGGGCCTCGGCGAAAAAGTCGCTGATCTCGCATCATGCACTGCAGCCATCGCCGTCACCGGACAGGGCGACGGCACCTGGCTCGTCGGCCGCGGCAATATGCCGGTCGCCGATGCCTGGCTGTGGCTCGACGCGCGCGCCGCGCCGACGGTCACGTCGCTTGCCGGCGGAACGCAGAACCGTGCCCGCTTCGAAGCGACAGGCACCGGTCTCAACACTTGCCAGCAGGGCGCGCAACTTGCCCATATGGACCGCTTCACGCCGGATCTTCTCGATCGGGCGGAGACGGCGCTGCACTGCAAGGACTGGCTCTATCTCAACCTCACGGGCGTGCGGGCGACCGATCCATCGGAGGCAAGCTTCACCTTCGGTAATTTCAGAACGCGCCAGTATGATGCAGTGGTGATCGATGCGCTCGGCCTTGACCACAGGCGCGGGCTCCTGCCCGAAATCATCGACGGCAGCGAGATCAGCCACCCGCTGACATCGGAAGCGGCAAAGGCCTGCGGGCTTCTTGCCGGAACGCCGGTCTGCCTCGGTTATGTCGACATGGTGATGACGGCGCTCGGTGCAGGCGTGCGCAGCGGCGCTCGCAACGCCGCCTGCTCGACGATCGGCTCGACCGGTGTGCACTTGCGCGCCAAGTCCGTTGCCGACGTTCAGCTCAATCGTGAGGGCACCGGCTATGTGATCGCCCTGCCCATTCCCGGCATCGTCACCCAGGTCCAGACGAATATGGGCGCCACGATCAACATCGACTGGATCCTTGAGGTCGCCGCCTATCTGATGGCCGAGGCAGGTAAGCCTACTTCGCATGCAGACCTCATTGCGCGCATCGACGGCTGGTTTGCAGAAAGCCGACCGGGGGCGGTGCTTTACCATCCCTATATTTCCGAAGCGGGCGAACGTGGGCCTTTCGTCAACGCCAATGCGCGCGCGGGCTTCACCGGGCTTTCGATGCGTCACGGCTTCCCCGATCTGCTGCGCAGCGTGGTCGAAGGGTTGGGGCTTGCCACCCGCGACTGCTACGCGGCGATGGGCGCGATGCCCGAAGAATTGCGGCTCACGGGCGGGGCAACACGCTCCCTCGCCCTTCGCCGTTCACTCTCGGCCGCCGTTAACGCACCGATCCGCCAGTCGCGCCGCGAGGAGACGGGGGCGGCCGGCGTGGCGATGATGGCCGCGGTGGCTGTCGGCGCCTATTCCAGCATGGACGATTGCATAGCCGACTGGGTGACGCCGCTGCTCGGCGATCCGGAGACACCGGATGCCAACGAGGTCCACCGGTTCGACCGGCTCTTTTCCGCCTATACCGATGTGCGCCAGGCAATGGCGCCCGCCTGGGACAAGCTTGCCGAAGCCGCAACGACGTCGCCGGTGGGCGCGTAATTCTGATGCAGCAGGCATCGAAGGAGCATGACATGACCGAACCCGAACTCCTGGATCTCTTCGTTATCGGCGGCGGCATCAACGGCGCGGGGATAGCACGCGATGCTTCGGGCCGCGGCCTGAAGGTTGTGCTGTGCGAAAAGGACGACCTGGCACAGGGAACTTCGTCGCGTTCGGGCAAGCTGGTGCATGGTGGTTTGCGCTACCTCGAATATTACGAATTTCGTCTGGTGCGTGAAGCGCTGATCGAGCGTGAAGTGCTGCTCAATGCCGCGCCGCATATCATCTGGCCGATGCGCTTCGTCCTGCCGCACAGCCCAGAGGATCGCCCGGCATGGCTCGTGCGGCTCGGCCTCTTCCTCTATGATCATCTCGGCGGCCGCAAGAAGCTGCCCGGGACCCGCACGCTCAACCTGCGCCGCGACCCGGAAGGCACGCCGATCCTCGATCAATACACGCGCGGCTTTGAATATTCCGATTGCTGGGTCGACGACGCCCGCCTCGTGACCTTGAATGCGTTGAGCGCAGCAGAAAACGGCGCTCTGGTGCTGACCCGCTCGCCGGCCGTGTCGGCCCGTCGCGAGAATGGCGGTTGGACCGTGGTCACGAAAAGCAACTCCACGGGAGAGACGCGAACCTTCCGTGCCAAATGTCTGGTGAACTGCGCCGGCCCCTGGGTGATGGACATCATCAATCGCGTCGCCGGCTCGAACTCCGGCCGCAACGTCCGCCTCGTCAAGGGCAGCCACATCATCGTGCCGAAGTTCTGGGCAGGTGCCAATGCCTATCTGGTGCAGAACCACGACAAACGCGTCATTTTCATCAATCCCTACGAGGGCGACAAGGCGCTGATCGGGACGACCGATATCGCTTACGAAGGCCGGGCCGAGGATGTTTCCGCCGACGAGACGGAGATCGAGTATCTGCTCAAGGCGGTCAATCGCTACTTCAAGGAAAAGCTGCGTCGCCACGATGTGCTGCACAGCTTCTCCGGCGTGCGCCCGCTGTTTGACGACGGCAAGGGCAACCCGTCGGCCGTTACCCGCGACTATGTCTTCGATCTCGACGAGACCGGCGGCGCTCCGCTGCTCAACGTCTTCGGCGGCAAGATCACCACATTCCGCGAACTCGCCGAGCGCGGCATGCAGCGGCTGAAGCACATCTTCCCGAACATGGGAGGCGACTGGACGGAGAAAGCGCCGCTGCCGGGCGGCGAAATTCCGAATGCCGACTACGAGAGCTTTGCCAACAGCCTGCGCGATATCTATCCCTGGATGCCGCGCAAGCTCGTGCATCACTACGGCCGTCTCTATGGCGCCCGCGCCAGGAATGTGGTTGCCGGCGCGACAGGCATGGAAGGGCTCGGGCGGCATTTCGGTGGACAGCTCTATGAGGCCGAGGCCCGCTATCTCGTCGCCACGGAATGGGCCGAAACGGCCGAGGACATCCTCTATCGCCGCACCAAACACTATCTCCATCTGAACGAAGCGGAGCGCGTGGCCTTTGGCGAGTGGTTTGCGTCAACCCGCCTTGCTGCCGCCTGAAGGATGCCGCCATGCCGCTGACCCTTTCGCTCAATACCAATCCGCTGGTCAACCGCTTCGCCGACCCAGATGATCTCATCGACACGGTTGCGCATGATTTGCGGATCCGCGACCTCCAACTGACCCACGAATTCATCAATCCGAGCTGGCAGGCGCCCGTCATCCGCCGCCTGACGCGCACGATGAGCGCTGCCCTGAAGCGCACCGGCGTACGGGTCACCTCGGGCATGACAGGCCCCTATGGGCGCCTCAACCATTTCGGACATCCGGATGCCGATGTGCGCCGCTACTACGTCGACTGGTTCAAGACCTTTGCCGACATCACCGCCGATCTCGGCGGCCATTCGGTCGGCACGCAATTTGCGATCTTCACCTATAAGGACTTCGACGATCCGGCCAGACGCGAGGAACTGATCAAGATCGCCATCGAATGTTGGGCCGATGTCGCCGAGCATGCGCGCGCTGCAGGCCTCTCCTACATGTTCTGGGAGCCGATGAGCATCGGCCGCGAGTTCGGCGAGACGATCGCCGCCTGCCTGTCGCTGCAGGGGCGGCTGACATCCGCCGGAATGGCCATCCCGATGTGGATGATGGCGGATATCGATCATGGCGACATCACCTCCGCCGATCCCGATGACTACGACCCCTATGCCTGGGCACGCGCCGTCCCGCCGGTATCGCCGATCATCCACATCAAACAGAGCTTGATGGACAAGGGCGGGCACCGGCCCTTTACCGCCGAATTCAACGCCAAAGGCCGCATACAGCCGGCGCCTCTTCTCCAGGCGCTGGCCGACGGTGGGGCAAAGGACAATGAAATCTGCCTGGAACTCTCCTTCAAGGAACGCGAGCCGAACGATCGCCAGGTCATCCCGCAGATCGCCGAAAGTGTCGCCTTCTGGGCGCCGCATATCGACACCGGCGTCGCCGACTTGAACATCTGAGGCGGAGATCTTTAAAAGGCAGCACTGCGATACGGCGGAATCGCCGCATGACCTTCGAAAAGGAGCCGTGATGACGGACGCCGATGATACGCTTGCCGTGCGTGCTGCCTGGCTTCACTATGCCGGTGGCCTGACGCAGTCCGACGTTGCGCGCCGCCTCGGCGTGCCGTCGGTAAAGGCCCATCGCCTGATCGCCAGAGCGGTCGCCGATGGTGTCGTCAAGGTCACCATCGACGGGGATATCGTCGAATGCGTCGAGCTGGAGATGCGGCTTTCGGAACGCTTCGGGCTTCAATATTGCGAGGTCGCACCTGATCTCGGCGAGGAAGGCTTGCCGCTGCGCGCACTCGGCCATGCTGGCGCCGGCTATCTCAAGCGCGAGATCGAGCGCGGCGACAATACGGTGATCGGCCTTGGTCATGGCCGCACGCTTTCCGCCGCCGTCCAATATATGCCGCGGGTGAGCGCGAAGAACCTGCGTTTCGTCTCGTTGCTTGGCGGCCTGACACGAAACTACGGCGCCAATCCCTATGACGTGATGCATCGCATCGCCGAAAAGACCGGCGCCCATGCCTATGTCATGCCGGTTCCCTTTTTCGCCAATACCGGCGATGACCGTGAAGTGCTGAAGGCGCAGCGTGCCGTCAAGGAGGTCTTCGACCTTGCTAATAACGCCGACCTGAAGCTCGTCGGCCTGGGAACTGTCGATGCCGAGGCGCAGCTTGTTTTGTCCGGCATGGTTGAACCCGGTGAAATTGACGACATTGCCGCGGCAGGCGGCGTCGGCGAAATCCTCGGACATTTTTTCGACGCCGACGGCCATATCCTCGACACCGCGCTGACGGCGCGCACGCTCTCCGCGTCTTTTCCCAAGACCAAGAAAGAGCGGCTCGTGGCGCTGGCGGGCGGACAGTCGAAAGTGGCGGCGATCCGGGCAATTCTGAATAGCCGCCGCCTTTTCGGGCTGATCACCGACGAGCGAACCGCGCAGGCACTGCTGAAGTAGCGATGGAAAGACAACAATATTTGATCGCAAAATAACATAATAAATGTTGATTATCACGCATACTCCGTTATCTTCACATCAAACGAGGGTGGAGAGCGGGATGAGGCGGGAAGAGCGGCAGCAGTTGATCGTCAACCTGCTCGTCGAAAACAAGACCGTCGATCTCGACGACCTTGCCGATCGCTTCACCGTGTCAAAAATGACGATCCATCGCGATCTCGACGATCTCGAGCAGGCGGGCGTCCTGCGCAAGGTTCGCGGCGGCGCGACCATTGACGCCGGAACGCAGTTCGAAAGCGACTTCCGCATTCGCGAGCGCCAGGGCAACGAGGCAAAGCTGGCAATGGCTGAGACCGCGCTGGAACTGGTCGAGCCCGGGATGACGGTGATGGTAAACGACGGCTCGATGGCGGCCGTTCTCGGCGAAATGCTGCTGCAGAAGCGGCCGCTGACGTTGATCACCAACAATGCGGCGATCATGGAGCGGCTGAAAGGCGAAACCGGCATCACCCTGATCGCACTTGGCGGCATCTATTCGGCGAAATTCAACGCCTATCTCGGCGTCGTCACCGAGGAGGCACTGTCGCGGCTGAGGGCCGACATTGCCTTCATTTCAACGCCTGCCGTCAGTGGCAGGCTGGCCTATCACATGGACGACAACGTCGTGCGCGCCAAGCGGGCGATGATCGCGTCATCGACCAGGACCTGTCTTCTGGTCAATCATCAGCGCATCGGCCACACCGCCCTGCATGTCATGGCGGATCTGGCCGATTTCGACGCGATTATCACCGACAGCGCACCGGATGCTGCTGTCCTGGAGGAATTTGAGCAGGCGGGCATTACGCTCACCATTGCATCAACGCAGGATCCGACATGACCGAAAAGCCGCACTTCTGGATTGGCACCAGCTGGAAGATGAACAAGACGCTTGCTGAAGCCGAGCATTTCGCCCGCGGTCTAGAAGCTGCCGATGCCGCGCGCGACCCGCGTATCCAGCGCTTCGTCATTCCGCCCTTCACGGCGGTGCGCGAGGTCAAGGCGATGCTTGCCAAGACCTCGGTGAAGGTCGGCGCTCAGAACATGCATTGGGCCGACCAGGGCGCCTGGACCGGCGAAGTCTCGCCGGTGATGCTGAAGGACTGCAATCTCGATCTCGTCGAGCTCGGCCATTCCGAGCGGCGCGAACATTTTGGAGAGAACGACGCGACTGTGGGTCTGAAGACCGAAGCGGCCGTTCGCCACGGTCTCATCCCGCTGATCTGCATTGGCGAGACGCTTTCCGACCGCGAAAGCGGAAAGGCCGCCGACATCCTCGCGACCCAGGTGCGCGGCGCACTTTCGAAACTTTCGGGCGCCCAAAAGGCTGCCGAGATCCTGCTGGCCTACGAGCCGGTCTGGGCGATCGGCGAGAAGGGCATCCCGGCGAGCGCAGATTATGCGGATGCCCGCCAGTCTGAAATCATCGCCGTTGCCGAAACTGTGCTGGGCCGGAAGATCCCCTGCCTTTATGGCGGGTCGGTCAACCCGCAGAACTGCGAAGAACTGATCTCGAGCCCGCATATCGACGGGCTCTTCATCGGCCGTTCGGCCTGGAATGTCGAAGGATACCTCGACATTCTGGCCAAATGCGCCGCCAAACTCTGAGGAGAAAGACAATGAAGCTTGCCATTGCAGGAGACAGCGCCGGCGAAGGCCTCGCCAAGGTTCTCGCCGACCATCTGAAGGACCGTTTCGACGTGTACGAAGTCTCGCGCACGAGCGCCGGTGCCGATCCTTTCTACGCCAACCTCTCGGACCGTGTCGCCTCAGGCGTCATCGACGGCACCTACGACAAGGCGATCCTCGTTTGCGGCACCGGCATCGGCGTCTGCATTTCGGCCAACAAGGTTCCGGGAATCCGCGCCGCCCTGACGCACGACACCTATTCTGCCGAGCGTGCAGCACTTTCCAACAATGCACAGATCATCACCATGGGAGCCCGCGTCATCGGAACGGAGCTGGCAAAGTCGATCGCCGATGCGTTTCTTGCCCAGACCTTCGACGAGAACGGCCGCTCTGCCGGTAACGTCAAGGCCATGGATGATCTCGACGCGAAGTACAGCGCCCGTTGAAGAATGCTGAGGGTGATTGCCGGGCCGGAGCGCGTTCGATGTCACTGAGGCCTTACCGGGACGACCAACGCGACGATTGCTCGGCCAATCCAGATCCGGCAGCGATTTCGGGACTTGGAATACGGGAGGCATCGACGCGTTAAGTCCTTGAAATGAGATTCGTTTCGACTCGGAACAATCAGCCGCGTGATTTGGTTGAGTAGCGTTGTTGCCATCGACGCGAAGAAGAAGCAGATGAAAAAGCCGAGCAGGGCACCCGGGGAGGTGTTAGACCTGATCATGAAGCACCCGCGCCGCCCAATTCTGCCCTTGCTTGGCGAGTCACAGTCGAAGCTGCAGTCTCGTCCGATCCGCAAGCGCGATCCTGACCAGCCCAGTCTACCCTTCGATCCAATGCCGTTGCGCGTCGAGCCTTGCCTCGCGCTGCTGAAGCCGACCGTGCCTGTGGGGCCGGACTGGCTCTACGAGGTGAAGTGGGACGGCTACCGCTTGGCAATCCACATCGAGCCGAAGGGCGTGCGGGTCATCACCCGCGGCGGCCATGACTGGACCCACCGCTTCCCCACCATCGTCGCGGCAGCAAAAGAGCTTGGAGTAACCACTGCCATCCTCGATGGCGAAGCGGTTGTGCTCGATGATCATGGCCGGTCGGATTTTGGCGCCCTGCAGCGTTCACTCGGCGGACGGGGCGGCAAGCGGGTGTCGACCGAATCGATCCTCGTCGCCTTCGACCTTCTCTATCTCGACGGGCACGATCTCACTAGCACCGAGCTTGACGTACGCCGGCACCTGCTTGAAGATCTGATACCGGAAGGCGGCGATCAGGCGATCCGCATTTCCGAAGAGCTAGAACTGCCAGCCGTAGACCTTCTCGAGCACGCCTGCCATCGTCATCTGGAAGGCATCATCGCCAAGCATCGCGACCGCCCCTACCGTAGTGGCCGCACGGGCGACTGGCTGAAAATAAAATGCGTCCAGAGCGAGAGCTTCATGATCGTCGGCTATGAGCAGTCGGCCTCCGCCCGTGCTGGCATCGGCAGCCTGCTGCTGGCCGGCAGACAAGGCCTCGACTGGGTTTACGTTGGGTCGGTCGGGACAGGTTTCAGTGCCAGGGATGCTGAATATCTGAAAAAGACGCTCGACCGATTGAAGACGAGCCGGCCGGTCATTCCCCTGAAGGGCAAACGCCTCGTCTTCGTGCAGCCAACGCTGATCGCTGAAATCGAGTTTCGCGGCTGGACGGATGACGGCAATCTCCGCCACGCCTCCTACAAGGGGCTGCGCGAAGTTCAGGACAATGCCGCTGTTTTCGACATGAAAGGCATCTTGGGCCGTTGAGGACAAACGATTATCAGCTTTCCCCTTTGAGCGGGAATTCGACCCTAACCGCTGCCTATCATCGCCGACGGATCCGGTCGTCTCTGCGAAGTCGCCGACCGGTCTCTGCCGCCGGCACGCTGGCGATCGAGCCGGTCGGCTAAATCGCCGTTTCGTAAAACAAGATAAATAGTCGACGAAGCAGCCGACATCACGTATGCCGCTCATATGTCGCTCCGACAGGCAATAGAAAGTGACAACGATGACAAACCCGCCCCGCCGACCTGTCAATCCAATGGATGCCGCCGAAGCGTTGTTCAAACCCGCGAAGAAGAAGCTGGAACAAGCTGTCGAGCGGCCGGCGTTGCCGAATACCAAGGAGCTGGTTTCGCTCAAGATCGACAGCGATGTGCTGGCCTTTTTCCAGGAAAATGGCCCTGGCTGGCAGGATCGGATCAATGATGTATTGCGGGCCGCGATGAAGAACAGGGTCTGACCCTGTTGCACCCGAGCCGCGCCGCCGGCCGATGCATGGCCAGCTTCATCTATCCTAATGTATTGCTTTAAAGCAATTCGCCGCCGATCCTAGGCAACTGTTCGAGCCGCGGATAGGCACTCCGCATGCCAGGCATTAGAGCGCTCGCAAGATGATCGTGTTGATCGACAGGCTGGATTTCCTCGTCTTCTCGGCGCCCATCCATCGCTACGGCTGGTCGTTGTGATGCCGAATGGACTGCACCGGCTTCTCCGCAGCAGCGTTGTCCATGTTCTCTTCGCCTTTTTGGCAATGGGCAGCTGGGCGGTTTTGGCCAATCTTGGACACGCCATGCCATTGCCGCTCTATGCTGGCCTTGTGCAGGGTGCGATATCCGCCTGCCTGACGCTTTTCCTGAAATCTGTGATCGACTGGCTTTCAAAGCGCTTCGTCGGATCGGTACGATTTTGGGCGCCGCCTCTCATTGCTTGTCTCGGCTCAGCCAGCATTCTGGTGGCGATCCATGCGGCGACCGGTACACCGGAAATACTCAAGACCATCGCATTTCCGCTGCTCGTATCGACGAGCTACGCGGCAATTTACAATTATTCGATCTCGGCAAGACGAGGTTTCGATACATGATGGGAAGGCCCCTGATCCCATTTAAGCTGCGGACACGCCTATCATTGCTACCGGGCGTGCCCGCGCTAGGCTCTCACTCCTTCACCGCCCCGGTCATCGATGAGACGTAGTAGTCCACGAAGAACGAGTAAAGGATGACCACCGGGAGCGAGCCGAACAGCGCACCTGCCATCAGAGCTCCCCATTCGAAGACGTCGCCGCGCACCAATTCGGTCAGCACCCCGACCGGAATGGTTTTGTTTTCCGACGACTGGATGAAAGTCAGCGCATAGATGAATTCGTTCCAGGACAGCGTGAAGGCGAAGATGCCGGCTGAGATCAGCCCTGGCACCGCGAGCGGCAGGATGATCTTGGTGAGAATCTGCCATCTGTTGGCGCCATCCACCAGCGCGCTTTCCTCCAGCTCGAATGGGATAGACCGAAAATAGCCCATCAGCAGCCAGGTGCAGAAGGGAATGAGGAAGGTCGGGTAGGTGAAGATCAGCGCCAGCCGCGAGTCGTAGATCCCGAGCTTGAATACGATGAAGGCAAGCGGGATGAAGAGGATCGACGGCGGCACGAGGTAGGCAAGGAAGATCACCAGGCCGACTGAACGCGAGCCGGTGAAGCGGACACGCTCGATGGCATAGGCGCCGAAGACCGAGGCTACCAGCGAGAGAAAGGTGGAGCAGACCGCCACCAGCATCGTGTTCCACAGCCAGCCCGGATAGGACGTCTCGAAGAACAGATATTTGATATGATCGAGCGTTGGCCCGACCACCCAGAAGGGGCTGTAATTGCTATAGTCGGTCAGCTGCTCGTTCGGCTTCACTGCGGTGATCGCCATCCAGTAGAACGGGAAGAGCAGCACGAAGACGAAGACGGCCATCGGCAGGTAGAGCATCACGATCCGCCGCGGCAGCCGGTTCAGATAGCTCATGCCTTCGGCATTGTCGGTCACGACCTGATCGGCGGCGTTTGAATTTATCGACATCATCACTCTCCCTAACCCCAATTTGGCCCTAGCCGTGGCCCTAATCCTGGCCGCCCTGCTGCCATTTGCGCCGTTGCAGGCCGAAGAAGCTGAACATGATTGCGCCGAGCAGGAAGGGCACCATGGCGACGGCGATGGCCGCACCCTCGCCGAGTTGACCGCCCGGAATGCCGCGCTGGAACGAGAGCGTCGCCATCAGATGCGTCGCGTTGACGGGTCCCCCCTTGGTCAGCACGTAGATCAGCTGGAAATCCGTAAAGGTGAAGAGCACCGAGAAGGTCATCACGACGGCGATGATCGGCGTCAGCATCGGCAGCGTTACATAGCGAAAACGCTGCCAGCTCGTGGCGCCGTCGAGCGAAGCAGCCTCCTGCAGCGACGCCGGTATCGTCTGCAGGCCCGCAAGCAGCGAGATCGCCACGAACGGAATGCCGCGCCATACATTGGCGACGATGACGGATATGCGCGCATTGATCGGATCGCCAAGGAAGTTGATCGGTCCGCTGATCAGCCCCAGCTGCATCAGCGACCAGGAGATGATCGAAAATTGGGAATCATAGATCCACCAGAAGGCCAGCGCCGAAAGCACCGTCGGCACGACCCAGGGAAGCAGCACGATTGCCCGAAAGAAGGATTTGAACGGCAGGTGCTGGTTGAGCAGCATCGCCAGCCAAAGGCCGAGCGCGAATTTCAGCACCGAGGCGACGGAGGTATAGAGAATGGTGTTGAAGACCGATAGCCAGAAGACGCTGTCGTCCATCAGGAACTGGTAGTTCTCCAGCCCGATGAAGATGCCGTCGCGGCCGATCCTTGTATCGGTGAAGCCGAGCCAGACGCCGAGCCCCAGCGGATAGGTGAGAAAGCAGACGAGGAACACGGCCGCCGGCAGCATGAACAGGAAGCCGAGCACATTGTTGTTCTGCAGGAGCGAAGAGATCGGCCCACGCCTGTCCTCCGAATTCACCATCGACATTGCCTATCTCCCAGATTGCGTTTGAACTCGCAGAGGACTTGCGGCATGCCGAGGGCCGGCACACCGCTTGCTTTGAGGCGTGGCTCAGACGCGATAGTAGCGGTTTGCCCGGCGTTCAGCTTCCTTCATCGCATCTTCGGGCGACATCTGGCCGGTGACGGCCGCCGCGTACATGTCGACCAGAACGTAGTCGGCCATGGTCGCTGCCGAGGCATAACCGAGTGGGCCGGCATAGCCGTTCGGACGCAACTTTTCCGAGGCACGCGCATAAGGCGCGTGGATCGGGTCGGATGTCCAGATCGGGTTCTTGGCGAAAGCTTTGAGCGGCTGGCAGCAATAGGCGCTGGAGCCCTGGATCCAGGCATTCATTTGGTCGGCTTCCATCATGAACTTGATGTAGGCCTTCGCGGCTTCCGGATATTTGGTGTGCTTGAAGAGAAGCAGCGAGCTCGTCTGGCAAAGCTCGACGCTCTTGCCGACAGGACCGATCGGGAAGTTCGTCGTGCGGATGTCCTTGGCGATCTCGGCGAGCTTCGGGTCGTTCTTGGCGGTGTAATAGACCGAGACGCCGTTGGCGATCAGCGAGACCTGGCCAGCGAGGAAGGCGCGGTTGTTGTTGACGTCCTGCCAGCTTTCCGTGCCCGGAATGAAGGTCGCGTAGAGCTCCTTGGCATAGTTGATTGATGCCAGCGTTTCCGGGCTGTTGATCGTCACCTTCCCGCCTTCGTCGACCATCATGCCGTTGTGGCTCCACAGCAGCCAATGGGCGTAGTTGTTGCCGTCGCCGACGGCCTTGCCGTGCGGGAAGCCGGCCGGCGTGCCCTTGGCTTTCATCGCCTTGCAAAGCTCGAGGAAGCCTGCGGTGTCTTTCGGGAACTCGCTGAAACCGGCCGCCTTGACGTGAGTGTCGCGATAGACCACAGCATTGCCGATTGCGGTCAGCGGCATGGCGATGAAGGTGTCGCCGCGCGCGGCATAGCCCTTCACACCGTCATACCAGCCGCCATACTTGTTGCCGAGATAGTTGGCGAGCTCGGTCAAGTCGACCAGCTTGTCGGGATATTGGTGGGCGTCATCGAACCAGCACATGATGAGGTCCGGGCCGGAGCCGACATTGGCCGCAACGGCCGCCTTCGGGCGGATATCTTCCCAGCTTTCCTTGTCGATGCGTACCTCGACGCCGGTCGCTTCGGTGAATTTCTTGGTGTTGGCAAGCCAGGCCTCCTCGTCGCCCTTGACGAAGGGTGTCCAGCGCAGCAGGCGAAGGCTGGCGCCGCTTTCTGGCGTATAGGTCGGTTCGGCCTGCGCTAGGGATGGCCGAATGCCAAGGCCGGCGGCGCCGGCGACGGCAGCCGAGGCGGCAAGAAAGTCACGTCTCTTAATCCTCATGATATTCCTCCTCTTCAAACAGCGGGGGCGAACTCTCCGCCATTCACCTCCCGCTTGGTGAACGACGGTCCTTGCATCCCTGAACCAGGGTGCAGCCGACCTGCGGGTGACGAGGGGCTCCTCCGCCCCCGCGCAGCCGCCGGACGGCGTCAGTCGGTCAATCTCCGGCCGCTCTCGGCATCGAAAAGATGAACATGCGCGGCGTCGATCGCAACGCGCAGGGTCTCGCCTGGCCGCGCGTTGACGCGTTCGCGGAAGACACAGCTGAGATCGCTGCCGCCGAGCCTGAGGATGAGATGCGTCTCATAGCCGGTCGGCTCGATCACCACGATTTCACCGGGCAGGCCATTGGCATCGAGCAGGATGTATTCCGGGCGAAGCCCGTAGACGAGGTCGCGGCCCATGGCGTCGGCCGGCGGATTGGAAACTGGGAGCGCCGTGCCGTCAGGCGCCTTGAAACTTGTCGGGTTTTCGGGGTCGAGCCTGCCCTTGATCATGTTCATCGCCGGTGAGCCGATGAAACCGCCAACGAAGAGATTGGCGGGTTTGTCGTAGAGTTCGAGCGGCGTGCCGATCTGCTCGACGACGCCGTCATGCATGACGACGATCTTGTCGGCCATGGTCATGGCCTCGATCTGGTCGTGGGTGACGTAGACCGTCGTCGTTTTCAGCCGCTGGTGCAGTTCCTTGATCTCGGCGCGCATGGCGACGCGCAGCTTCGCATCGAGGTTGGATAGCGGTTCGTCGAACAGGAAGACTTCCGGATCACGCACGATCGCCCGCCCCATGGCGACACGCTGGCGCTGGCCGCCGGAAAGCTGGCGCGGATAACGGTCGAGCAATTTGTCGAGACCGAGGATGCCGGCCGCATATTTCACCCGCTTTTCGGCTTCCGCCTTCGGCGCCTTGTTCAGCATCAGCGAGAAGCCCATATTCTGCTGCACCGTCATATGCGGATAGAGCGCATAGTTCTGGAACACCATGGCGATGTCGCGGTCCTTGGGCGGCAGCGTGTTGACGACACGCCCGCCGATCTTGATCTCACCGCCGGAAATGTTTTCAAGTCCCGCCAGCATCCGCAGAAGAGTGGATTTGCCACAACCCGACGGGCCGACCAGGATCACGAACTCCCCGTCGGCAATGTCGATATCCACGCCTTTGATGACCGGAAATGCCCCGAATGATTTCCGCACATCCGCGAATTGAACGCCTGCCATACTCACTCCTCCCAGAAATCGAGCGCTACATGCTATGTATTCGTATTTTCGTATATCTTGGCCGCGGCCGTCATCTCCTCTAGGCCCTCGGCCGCTTCAATCCCGCATCTGTGGGCCTGCCCGGTCGGGATTTTCCTCCCATGCAACGGCGTTAGCCCAGTTTGATCTCATCCGGACGCACCCGGAGCGTCTTCGTCGAGGTAGACCTCAATCAACTCGTCGACGGTGGTTTCGGCGACGAAACCCAGTTGCGTCGCGCGTTCCGGCGCAAAGGACTTCGGCCATCCGTCGACGATCTTTTCAATGACCTCGTCGCGGCGACGATCAATCAAGTCCGCCGCCTGGGGACCAGCAGCGCGGCTCAAGGCGGCAATCTGGTCGGCAACGGTGGCGGCAACGCCCGGCATGGTGAGCGTGCGCCGAACACCCAGCGCCGATGTGTCGAGGGTCGCAGCATGGATCAGGAATTTGACGGCAGAACGCGGGCTCGCCAGCCAGTGTTTGACGGTCTCTTCGACCGGAAGAACAGCCCGCTGGCCCGCGAGCGGTTCACGAAGGATTCCAGAAAAGAAGCCCGATGCGGCAGCATTCGGTGCGCCAGGCCGGATGACGATGGTCGGCAACCGAATTCCGACGCCGTCAATGAAGCCGCGCCGCGAATAGTCGGCAAGCAGAAGCTCGGATATCGCCTTCTGGACTCCGTAGCTGGTGAGAGGTGCGAGCACGTAATCGTCGGGAATGGGATCGGGAAACGGCGAGCCATAGACCGCGATCGATGAGGAGAAAACGAACCGGGGAACATAGGCTTGGCGGGTTCCTTCCCGACGGATCGCTTCCAACAGCGCTCGCGTGCCATCGAGATTGACCCGATAGCCGAGGTCGAAATTGCGCTCGGCTTCGCCGGAAACGATGGCGGCGAGATGGAAGATCACATCGGCCCGGCGAGCCGCGAGGGCTTCCGCCGCACCGCTTTCGGAAATGTCGGCAGCCAGTGCTTCCACCGACCCGGAGACGCTGGCGGGTACCGGCGGCGCCGTGACATCGACGAGCGTCATGCGCGTGATCGCATGGCCGCCGAGCGAGCCGCTGCGCCCCAGTGTGGCAGCAAGCTTCCGGCCGATCATTCCTCCCGCCCCGATAATGAGAATATGCATCGTGTTTCGCCTCCCTGCGAGCTACGAAAAGAGCAGCTTGGTCGTCGTATAAATACGGGTTTCGTGGACCGCGAAGGCAGCGGCTGCGGCATCCGGATCCCGCGTCTCCAAGCCGGAGAGGATCATCCGGTGATCGGCGATGCTGGTGGCGATACTGCCAGGCTGCGATACAACGCGCCTTCGGTGGCTCAGAAGATAGGAATAGAGGTCGGCGGCCATATCAGCCAGCACCGCGTTGCCGCTGGAGCGGTAGATAGCGGTGTGAAATTCCCGGTCACATATCAAAAAACGAACAGGATCGTCACAGGCGGCTTCCTGTGCTGCGATCGACTTGTGGAGATAATCAAGGGTTGAAGGCTCCATCTTGAGCGTGGCAGCCCTGACGACCTGTGCTTCGATAAGAAGCCGCGCCTCATGAACATTGTCGAGACTGTAGGCCGCGATGTCGCGATACCGCGCAGCCTGGACAGCCAGTTCGCCGACGTCTTCTGATGCCACCACCGTGCGCGTTCCGTGCACAACCGAGAGAATGCCGTGGGTGGAAAGGATAAGGATCGCGCCACGGACGGTCTCGCGGCTGACCGAGAGTGCGGAGGCGAGTTCACGTTCGCTGGGCAGCGGATCGCCCACTTTAAGGATGCCGGTGGCAATGAAGGTCGCAATCTTCTGGACGACGAAGTCTTTCATCGACTTCTTCGGCGCTCCACCGAGCGCTGCAACGTCGTCTTCGAGCATTGCTCGAACATCCATTGCCTTTGCCCTCCCCCGCGCTCAGGTCTACTGGTCCGGTTAGTGGACCAGTAGACCTGAGCTGACCAGGGTTGTCAACGCTTCATGGGCATGCGGCAACGGCGGGAATAGGCAAGCCGAGAATTTCGGCATGTTTACAAAGCTTCTGCCAAGGTGCATCGCCGACCGGCACGCCCTCTTCCAAGGCCGCGCGGCGCCTTCGCGCTGCGCTGTCACCCGGCATGCGAACGGGGCCATTGTTCCAGGGCGCGGGAGGATTGCTGCGGCATGCAGAGGCGAGAAAATCAGACTGCGCCGTAAAGGCATCCAGCCCGGCGAAAAAGGCGGGGTCAATGACCTGAAGGAAGGCGCTTTGCGAAAAGACACCGGCCGGCGCGTTCGCCCGTCCCTTGCCGGAAAGCCCCTGCCCCAGCAATTCGACGATCAGCCCGAGCCCAAAGCCCTTGTGGCCCTTCAACTGACCGCCGAGAGGCATCATCGTCCCACCACGTTCGGTCACCTCGCGCGGATCATCGGTCGGCTCGCCTGCGGCGGTGAAGGCCCAGGCCTCCGGAAATTTCTTGCCGGCCTTGGCCAGGTTTTGCGTCATGGTCGTGGTGGTGATCGAGGCCGAGACGTCGATCAGGATCGGATCCGCAGATGTCGGGAAACCGGCAGCCATCGGGTTGGGCGTCAGGAGCGGCTTTGTGCCGCCAAAGGGCGCAACGCGGCTTGCAGCGGGATGCGACACCGACAGCTGCACGATGAGGCCCCGCTCGGTCGCCTGCCGCATGAAGGCTGAAAGAGCGCAGGTATGGTGGCAGTTGCGGATCGCGGCGGTGACGACGCCATGGTCGCCGACGCGTTCGCAGGCCTGGTCGATCGCTTTGGTCAGCAGCCATGCGCCAGGCAAGGATTTGCCGTCCCAAACAAAGGCCGCGCCGCGGTCATTGACCACCTCATAGCTGCCGGACTTCGCCAGCGAACCGTCTTCCAACGCCTCGACATACCAGTTCAGAAGGCTGACACCATGCGTTTCGTGGCCGATCATGTCGCCTTCCACCAGGACGGCGGCAGTCGTTTCGGCCTTGTCGGGCTCCATGCCCGCACGGGTCAATATCTGCTCGGCGAATTGGGTTAGGGCAATGCGGTCAATCAGGGGCATAGCTATCCCTCCGTCAGGTCATGGAAAGCACGGGCCGCTATTTGCGGACGACCCGTGCCTAAATTCTGCGAACCGGCTTACTTGAAGCGGATCTGCGAGAGCTGCAGTTCGGAATTCGTCGCGATCGTCGGCTTGAAGTCGAGACGCGGCGAGACGCGGGTGAACCCCACCATGTGAAACATCGGGATGTCCGCGATGATCTCGGTGTTCACCTTGGCGAACAGCTCCTTCCAGAGCTTTGTGCGTTCGTCGCCGTTGGCAGACGTCGCCTTGGCGATCAGCGCGTCAACAGCGGGATCCCGGACCATGGAGTGGGAGCCGTCGGTCGCGTATTTCACGAATGCGGTGAAGACGGGATCGCCGGTCGCATTATCGTGCTGCGACTGGGTCAGCGTCGGACCGGAATCGGCCACAAAGGGTGCAACGAAGTAACCGTTCCACACGGAAACGTCATACATGTCGAGCTTCACGTTCAAGCCGACTTCCTGAAGCATTGCCATCATCGCTTCCATCGCTTCGGTGGCGTTTGGATATTGCCCGTTGCGACCGATGATGCGGATCTCACGATCGATCGGGACGCCATCAGCTTTCGCCGCTTCGACCAGTGCTTTTGCTTTTTCGGGATCATAGGGCCAGGCGGGAATATCGGCATTGTAGCCGATCGTTGTGGGTACGACGAGCTGCGTCGCGATCTTCGCCTGTTCGGGAAACAGCGTTCCGAGCATCGCCTGCCGATCGATGGCGAGGTTCATCGCTTCGCGGATGCGCCGATCGTTAAGGGGTGCTGCGCGCGTATCGATGCGCAGCGATGTCGTTTCGGAATTCGGATAGGCGAAATCGGTTTCCTTGTTGGTGGCATCCTGTACGGATACGGCCGGAACGATATCGGCTTCGCCGGCATCGACCATGGCCGCAGCAACGGCGCTGTCGGAGCGGAACAGGTAGGTCGCCTGTTCAACCTGCGGCTTCTCGCCCCAATATTCCGGATTGCGCTTCAGCACGATCGACTGGCCGATATCCCATTTGTCGAAGGTATAGGGTCCGGTGCCAATCGGCTTGCGGGTGAATTCGTCGGCTGGTGTCGCCTCGGCCGATTCCACAGCCATCACCGTCATCAGAAGCGGAAGAATCGGCTGCGCCGGCTTTGTCGTAATCCGGATGGTGTTGGCATCCGGCGTTTCGAAGCTGAACTCCGTGCCGCCGAAATATTTGCCGCCGGTCTCACAGCTGAGCTTCTTGTTCTTGTTGCGCTCGATGGTGAACTGGACATCTTTGGCGGTGAACGGCTTGCCATCGTGCCATTTGACATTCGGGCGCAGCTTGAACTCCCAGGTGTCGTCGTCGATCTTCGACCATTCCGTCGCCAGGCGGGGTTTGAGGCCGCCATTGACGTAGTCGAATTCCACCAGCATCTCGTTGACGTTTTCAGAAATGACCCGGCCGACGTCCTGGCGCGCTGCCATGCAGGGCTCGACGACATCGACGGTTTCGGCAAGCACAACAGTGACCTTGCTCTTGGCATCCTCAGCGTGAGCCGAGCCGGCGCTCAGCGCGAGCACCGTTGTTGAAAAGCAGGCAGCTAACAAATGCAATTTCATATCGTTCTCCTCCCATGCGCCTTTGGCGCTCCTCACAGTGAACTGCGTCCCGTGTCCGGTGCCCCGGCATCTATCTCCTCATAGTTCTGCAAAGCACAAGTGCACTAATATACTAGTTGACGACAGCCTTCAACCCTGACGCTCCGAAGCGCGGAGCCTTCAACCGTGGCTGGGATGCGAAATTTTACCTTGCCGAAGCAATCAGTTCGCGCATCATCTCGACTTCCTCATCGGTAAGATCCGTCAGCGGCGCCCGTACCGGTCCGGCCTCGAAGCCGCGCAAACGCACACCTGCCTTGACGGCGGAAACTGCATAACCGGCCTTGCGATCGCGGATACGGGCAAAGGGATAATAGAAATCGCGCAGCATCTGTTCACAAACAGCGTCGTCACCGGCAAGGAATGCCTTGTGAAATTTCAGTGCCGTTTCAGGCACGAAATTGAAGACCGCCGAGGAATAGGTCGGCATTCCGGCTCCGCGATAGGCCTGGGCAAACAGTTCATGTGTCGGCATGCCGCCAATATAGGAAAGCCGGTCCCCGAGCGCGATCGTGACACGGCGCACCGTATCGATGTCGCCGGTACCGTCCTTGAAGCCGATCAGATTTGGGCATTCGTCGGCAAGCTGAGCGAGCTGCTCGGCCGAAACCCGCGCCTGCCCACGATTATAAACGATAACGCCCATATTGGTGGCCTTGCAAACGGCCCGTACACGCGCGGCAATGCCATCTGCCGGCGCCTCGGTAAGGTAATGCGGCAGCAGAAGAATGCCGTCGCCACCTGCCGCCTCGATCTCGCGAGCCATGTCGCAGGCAATGCGCGTGCCGTAGCCGCATCCGGCAATAACAGGCGCATCGCCGGACACGGCGCGGGCGGCCTTTACCACTTCGACCACCTCGCCTGGCGTCAGCGAGAACAGCTCACCGGTGCCGCCGGCTACGATCAGGCCGGCAACGGGGTAGGATGACAACCATTCCAGATGCGCTGAAAACGGCCTGGGGGCAAACCGGTCCTCGGCATCGAAAGGGGTGACGGGAAAGGACAGCAGGCCGTTGCGAATAATCTCGCGAAGTTCCGTCGGGGCGATCAATTTTATACTCCTCGGTTTCAGTTGCGCAGGTCTTGCGGCAATAGGTCGGCGGGGAAATTCTGATAGGCGACGGGGCGCAAAAACCTGCGGATCGACATGGTCCCGACGCTGGTCGCGCCGAAGTTGGTCGAGGCCGGATAGGGTCCGCCATGCACCATGGAATCGACAACCTCGACGCCGGTTGGGAAGCCATTGACCAGCAATCTGCCCGCCTTTCTTTCAAGGATCGGCAGCAGGTCGCGGGCAAGGTCAAGATCGGCGTCGTCCATGTGGATCGTCGCGGTCAGCTGTCCCTGAAAGCTTTCGGCAAGGGCGACCATCTCTTCAGGCGAGCCGACGCGCACGACAAGGCCGAGAGGGCCGAACACCTCTTCGCTGAGCGAGTGATCGGCAAGCCAGGCCGAGCCGTTGGTCTCGAACAGGTTCGGCGCTGCGTCGCGGCCGGCATTCTCTGCGGTGAGAACCGGCGCGACCGCATTGCTTGCCCGCATCCGGTCGACACCTTCGTGATAGGCGGTGGCGATGCCTTTGGTCAGCATCGTCTGCGGTGCCACCTTTTCAAGAGCCGACTTGGCAGCACGGGTGAACTTGTCCGCCTCCGGCCCGTCGACGACGACGGCGATACCAGGGTTGGTGCAGAACTGGCCGGCACCAAGCGTCAGTGAACCGGCCCAGCCGGAACCGATTGCCTCCGCCCGGGCAGCGGTAGCGGCCGGTAGCAGGAACATCGGATTAACGCTGCCGAGTTCCCCGAAAAAGGGGATCGGCTCAGGGCGCTGGGCGCAAAGGTCGAAGAGCGCACGACCGCCGGCGAGCGAGCCGGTAAAGCCAACGGCTTTGATGGCCGGATGCGTCACCAGAGCCGTTCCGACATCACGGCGGCCCCCCTGGATCAGGCTGAAGACGCCGGCCGCCATTCCAGTGCGCTCGATAGCAGCTGCAATCGCTTCGGCAATGATCTCACCTGTGCCGGGATGGGCTGAATGTCCCTTCACCACGACCGGGCAGCCCGCCGCAAGCGCGGCCGCCGTATCACCGCCGGCCGTCGAGAATGCAAGCGGAAAATTCGAGGCGCCGAATACGGCGACCGGCCCGATCGGCCGCTGTACCAGACGGATCTCGGGCCGCGGCGCCGGTTGCCGATCTTGGGCCGCATCGACGCGGGCGTCAAGATGCGCGCCCCCGCGGATATGGTCGGCAAACAGTCTGAGTTGGCCGGTGGTGCGAGCGCGTTCGCCGTTGAGCCGGCCCTCTGGAAGCCCGGTTTCCTGCGTTCCGATGAGGGTGACGGCCTCGCCGCGCTTGTCGATCTCCTCGGCGATTGCCTCAAGGAAGATGGCGCGTTCCTCGCGTGTCGTTGCCGAAAATGCTGCAAAAGCAGCTTCGGCAGCGCGGCAGGCGCGGTCGACCAGTTCCGTTGTGCCAACAGCAAAGTCATGTGCCTGCCCATGCGCCGGCTCGGAGCGAAATGTCGTCGTTCCGGCGATCCACTCGCCGGCGATGAAATGCCTGCCTGAAGGGGTCCAGCTCATTGTTATTCTCCTCGGCGGAGCCTCGCTCCGTCCTGATGCGTGAAGTGTTGTTCAAGATGCGCCGCCTTAGAACTGGATGATTTTAGGCCAAGTCGGCCTAAAACGTGAATCCTGTTCTAAATTAAAGAGTTAGAGCATGATGTCGTCCGAAAACCGCTCACACTTTTCGGCATCATGCTCTAGCGGCCATTCACCTTCCGCCATCCGGCAAAGAGCGTCAGATTGCTTTCGTCGGTGGCCGGGTAGAGACCAATGATCGTGTGGCCTTGCTTGACGCGCTCGGTGACGAAATCCTCGTAAGCGGTCATCTCGACCGCTTCATCGGCGATCTCGTCGGCGATCTCGGCAGGGATGACGATCACGCTGTCGTCGTCGCCAACCATGATGTCGCCCGGGAAGACCGCAACATCCCCACAGCCTATCGGCACATTGATGTCGATTGCCTCGTGGAGCGTGAGGTTCGTCGGGCTGGAGGGACGATTGTGATAGGCGGGAATATCAAGGCCGCCGATCGTCATGGCGTCCCGGAAGCCGCCATCGGTGACGACGCCGGCCCCGCCGCGCATCATCAGGCGGGTAATCAGTATGTCGCCGGCAGAGGCTGCGCGCGGATCCTTGCGGCTGTCCATCACCAGAACAGAGCCTTCCGGGCAAGTCTCGATGGCAAGCCGTTGCGGATGTTTCGGGTTCCGAAAGACGTTCATCGCGTTGCGGTCCTCGCGCGCCGGCATGTAACGCAGCGTGAAGGCCGGTCCCACCATATTGCGGCCCTTCGGCTGCACCGGCCGAACATCCTGGACCGTCTGGTTTCTCAAGCCGCGCTTGAACAGTGCCGAACAGAGCGTCGCGACGGAGACGCCCATCAGCTTTTCACGGGTTGCGGGGTTCATATTTCCTTCTCCTCGTTCTCGTTCAGACGCCGAAGCTGCGGGTTTCCACTGTCCAGTCACGGGTTTTGCCCGTCAGGCTGCAACCAAGCCCCGGACGGGCCGGCACGATCATCCGACCGTCCCTGATATCGAGTTGTTCGTTAAACAGTGGCGCCAGCCAATCGAAATGCTCTACCCACGGCTCATGCGCATAGGCGGCAGCCAGGTGCAGATGGATTTCCATGGCGAAATGCGGCGCCAGGCGCATACGTTTCGCCTCGGCGTGCGTGCAGATGCGCAAAAAGGGCGTGATGCCGCCCACCCGCGGCGCATCCGGCTGAATGAAGTCGACGGCATCGGCCCGGATCAGCGCCATGTGCTCGTCGGCGCTTGCCAGCATTTCGCCGGTGGCGATCGGCGTGGCGAGTTCGCGTGCCAGTGCCGCATGGCCCTCGGCATCATAGGCATCGAGCGGCTCTTCGATCCATTCAAGATTGAGCGGCTCGACCATCCGGCCGAAGCGCAAGGCCGTCGTGCGGTCCCATTGCTGATTTGCATCGACCATCAGCGGAACACGGCCATCGATATGGCTGGTCACGGCATCAAGCCGGCGAAGGTCGATCATCGGGTCCGGCTGTCCGACCTTGATCTTGATGCCGCCGATACCGGCGGCGATCGAATGGTCGATGGCATCGCGGATTTCCTCGACGCTTGATGACAGGAAGCCACCGGAGGTGTTGTAGCAGGCAACACTGTCGCGATGGGCGCCAAGCAGTTTTGCAAGCGGCAGGCCGGCGCGTTTCGCCTTCAGGTCCCAGAGGCAGATGTCGATGGCGGCGATTGCCTGGGTTGCAATGCCGGAGCGGCCGACCGAGGCCCCGGCCCAGCAGAGCTTGTCCCAGATGCGCGCGGTATCGTTGGGATCTTCGCCAATCAAGTTGTCGGCAAGCTCGCAGGCATGTGCATAAAGGGCAGGTCCGCCTGCCCGCTTCGAATAACTGAAACCAAGCCCACTATGGCCAGCCTCGGAGACGATCTCGCAAAACAGAAAAGCCACCTGGGTCAGCGGCTTCTGCCGGCCCGTCAAAACCTTGGCATCGCTGATCGGCCGCGCCAACGGCAGGTAAACGAGCGACAGGGTGACCGATCGGATAGCGTCCAGCTTGGACGGACCGGCAGCGAAGCCAGCCTTGGGCGGCTGTGCGGGGATCGTGCGTCGATTGGGATCAAACATCGTGGTGCCTCAGTTGATAGCCGGTTCCGGCGTCTTGCCGCCGAATTCCGTCGTCAGGAAATCAAAGTCGCAGCCTTTGTCTGCCTGCTCGATATGGCTGGAGAACATAAAGCCGTAACCGCGCTCGTAATGCCGCGTCGGCGCCACCCAGGCGACCCGCCGCGCTGTCATTTCTTCTTCGGAAACCAGCATATTCAGACTGCGTGCCGGAATATCGAGCTCGACCATGTCCCCCGTTTTCAGCAGTGCCAGAGGCCCGCCAACATAAGATTCCGGTGCGACATGCAACACGCAGGCGCCAAAACTGGTTCCGGACATGCGGGCGTCCGAGATGCGTACCATGTCGCGCAGGCCGAGCTTCAACAGCGCCTTCGGCATCGGGATCATGCCCCATTCCGGCATGCCCGGTCCACCCTGCGGGCCGGCATTGCGTAGAACGAGAACCGTGTCCGGCGTCAGCGGATAGTCGGGATCATCGATGATCTTCTTCATCTCCGCATAACTGTCGGCGACCAGCGCCGGGCCGCAATGGCGATGGAATTTCGGGTCGCAGGCCGCTGGTTTGATAACTGCGCCGTCGGGACACAGGTTCCCCTTGAGCACGGCCAGCGAACCTTCGTGATAGACCGGGTTCGACAATGGCCGGATAACGTCGTCATTGTAGATCTTCACCTGGTCGAGACCATCCACCAAGGGTTTTCCCGTCACGGTAATCGCGGTTGGATCCAGCCTGTCGCCAAGCTGCTTCATCAAGGCGCGCAGGCCACCCGCATAAAAGAAATCCTCCATCAGGTAGGTCGAACCAGAAGGCCGGATGTTGGCGAGAACCGGCGTCGTGCGACCGATGCGATCGAGATCGTCGAGCTCCAACGGGACGCCGGCGCGCCGCGCCATGGCGATCAGGTGAATGATGGCATTGGTGGAGCAGCCGGTCGCCATAGCAACCGTGACGGCATTGTCGACGGCCGCCGGAGTGATGATCTGATCCGGCGTCAGATCCTCCCACACCATATCGACGATACGGCGCCCACAGGCCGCCGACATGCGCTGGTGGTTGGCGTCGGCTGCCGGGATCGAGGATGCGCCCGGCAGCGTCAATCCCATAGCCTCTGCGATGGCCGTCATCGTCGACGCCGTGCCCATGGTCATGCAATGGCCATAGCTGCGGGCGATTCCGCCTTCGATGCCCTGCCACTCCTCCTGGGTGATCGTGCCGGCACGCCGCTCATCCCAGTATTTGAAGCCGTCGGTACCGGAGCCCAGCGTCTTGCCGGCATAGTTGCCGCGAAGCATTGGGCCGGCGGGCAGATAAATGAAGGGAATGCCCATGCTGACTGCGCCCATGACAAGGCCCGGTGTCGTCTTGTCGCAGCCACCCATCAGAACGGCGCCATCGACAGGATGGCTGCGCAGCAGCTCCTCGGTCTCCATCGCCAGCATGTTGCGATAGAGCATCGTCGTCGGCTTGACGAAGTTTTCGGAAAGGGAAAGAGCAGGCAGTTCCATGGGGAACCCACCCGACTGAAGAATTCCGCGCTTCACCCATTCGGCGCGTTCACGGAAATGCATGTGGCACGGCTGAGCATCCGACCAGGTGTTGATCACGGCAATGATCGGCTTTCCCTGCCAGTCCTCCGGTGCGTAACCCATCTGCATGGTCCGCGACCGGTGGCCGAACGAGCGCTGATCATCCGGCAGCATCCATCGGGCCGACCGCAATTGCTCGTAGGTTTTCCTTGCGGTCACGGCTCTCTCCCACCTTTTCGCTTGTTTATCTCAGCGTTTGCACCAACTGATATTTTAGTTTGACAAATATATCAATGGAAAGTTTGCGTTCTTGTGCATTAGGTCGTGCAAAGCTATGAATGGACAAAAGGATGCCGCACCATGAATTCCCAGTTCGCCTCCACATTCGGCCTGACTGCACCCGGTTTTCCGGTCGTGGCCGGCAGCACGGTCCAGCGGGTCTATGATGATCTGCGAAAGCGCATCATCACCATTCAGCTACCGCCGGACACCACGTTGTCGCGCACCGAGCTTACGGAGACTTATGAAGTCAGCCAGACTCCCATCAGGGACGCATTGCAGCTTCTCAAACAGGAGGGTCTGGTTCGTATTTACCCGCAATCCCGCACTGTGGTGACCAGGATCGACGTCCTGCAAATTTACGAGGCACATTTCCTTCGCGTGGCGCTGGAAACGGAGGTTTGCCGCCGCCTCGCAACCGATCCGGATCCAGATCCGAGCGTCATCACGCGCGCCCGGTCGATCATCAAGATGCAGTCGGCAGTCGCTGACGACGCCGATCAGATCGCGATCTTCCAGGAGCTCGACGAACTCTTTCACCAGACGTTGTTCGCAGGCGCCAAGCGCAGCAGCCTCCACCAATTGATACGTGAGCGGTCCGGCCATCTCGAGCGCATTCGTCGTCTGCATCTGCCCGAAAAGGGCAAGATCGCGAGCATTCTCGATGGGCACCACGCCATCATCGATGCGATCGCCGCTCGCGACGAACAGGGCGCGGTCGATGCGATCCGCGAGCATCTCAGCCGCACCGTCGCAAAAGTGGAAGACATGCGGAAGGAGTTCCCGGACTATTTCGTGTGATCTGCCGCGCCGCGGGTTTTGCCGGCGTCAATTGACCGGCGTCAGCAGCGGCCTGCCTGCGAAAAAGGCGGCAAGGTTGTCGACCGTCAATTGCGCCATCCTGTCGCGCGTTTCCTCGGTACCGCTGGCATGGTGGGGATAGAGCACAACGTTGTCGAGCGCTGCAAAGCGCGGATCGGGATTAGGTTCGTTGAGGTAGACATCGATGCCGGCCGACGCGATCCGCCTTTCCTGCAAGGCCTTGATCAAGGCCGGCTCATCGACCACGGTGCCCCGGGCAATGTTGATGAAGCTGCCAGTCGGCCCGAGCGCATTCAGCACGTCCGCCGATATCAGTCCTTCGGTCGAGGGGCCGCCGGGGGTTGCAACGATCAGGATATCGGCCCAGTCGGCCAGTTTTACCGGCGCGTCGAAATAGGCAAAATCGTTGCCGGCTTTCTTCGTCCTCCCATAATAGCCGACCATCAGCCCGACAGCTTCGCATCGCTTGGCAATCGCCATTCCTATGCGACCGAGACCGACGATTCCGGCCTTCTTGCCAGAGGTCGATGTCGTCAGCGGCATCATGCCCTTTTGCCCCCAGTCGCCGGAGCGCACATAGCGATCGCCTTCCGGCAGGCGCCGGCGTGCCGCCAGCATCAGAAGCAATGCCATGTCGGCAACGTCGTCGCACAGCACCTCGGATGTGTTGGTGAGCTTGATGCCGCGCCGCGTCATGGCCTCGACATCCATCTGGTCGTAGCCAGCCGAGGAACAGGCGGCGAGCTTTAATGCCGGCAATTTCGAAAGCAGGGCTTCGTCGATTGTCACATGGCCGTTGCAGACCAGCGCGGAAGAGATCGGGCCGGCTTTCCGCAGGAGAGCATCCCGCTCTTCGCCTTTGACAAGATCCAGCCGGTGCAGCGTGTAGGTCTCTTCCAGCATCGCCATCTGATGGGGCCGGAGCGGATAGGCGACGATGACATCGGGCTTCATGCGGAAACGAGTCCTTCCTGTATGTGGCGGGCGGCGCGTCGGCTGGCCTGAACCTCCGGATCGGGATCGAGGCTCGCGGCAAGAAGCGCCTGCGTGTAGGGGTGGGAGGGCGCGTTGAAGATCTGTTCCACCGGACCCTCCTCGACAATCTCGCCGGCCTTCATGACGATGACACGATCGGCGAAATCACGAACCACCGGCAGGTCGTGTGCGATGAAGAGGTAGGACAGGCCGAATTCGCGACGCAGGCCCTCAAGCAAGGCAATCACCTGCGCCTGGATCGACACGTCGAGCGCCGAAACCGCCTCGTCGCAGATGATCAGTTTCGGCTCCATCGCCAGCGCCCGGGCAATCGCGATGCGCTGGCGCTGGCCGCCGGAAAACTGGTGTGGATACCGATCGGCCATATCCGGTTTCAGGCCAACCTTGACCAGCAACTCGGCCACTTTCTCCTTCCATCTTGCTTTCGGCAGGATATCCGGGTGAATGACCCAGGCCTCCGAAATCAACCGGAACACGCTCATCCGCGGGTTCAGTGACTGGGTCGGGTCCTGGAAGACCATCTGCAAATCGCGACGCAGCCCGAATATTTCTCGAGGGGTCATCGCAAGCAGATCGTTGCCGCGGTAGAGGACCTGGCCCTCCTGCGGATCGTCGAGGCGAACGATCGCCCGGGCAAGAGTTGACTTACCGGATCCGCTCTCACCGACAACGGCAACCGTCTCGCCGGGCATGATGACGAAGTCCACGCCCTTCAGCGCCTGGAATGCGCCAAAACTCTTTTTCAAGCCGATGGCGCGCAGCAGCGGTTCGCCCTGCCGGTCACGCTCTTGCACCATCGCACCCTTCCCGGGTGCTGCGGCTATCAGCTTCTTCGTATAAGCGTTCTGAGGATTGCGATAGACTTCGGCCGCATTGCCGGTTTCGACGACGCAGCCGGAATTCATCACCACGACCCGGTCGGCGATCTCGGCAACGACGCCCAAATCGTGGGTGATCAGCAACAGGCCCATGCCGGTTTCCTGCTGCAATTCCTGCAGAAGTTCGAGCACCTGCGCCTGTACCGTAACATCAAGCGCGGTGGTGGGTTCATCCGCGATCAGGATATCGGGCTTGCAGGCGATCGCCATGGCGATCATCAGGCGCTGCCGCTGTCCGCCGGAGAACTGGAACGGATATTTTCGCATCGCCGCCTGCGGATCGGTTATGCCGACGCGCCCGATCAATTCGAGCGCCCTCGCACCGGCACGCTCCGCCGACTGACCATGCGTCGTCATCATTTCGGTGATTTGCCAGCCGACCGGATAGACCGGGTTGAGATGGGCGAGCGGGTCCTGAAAGATCATGGCGATCTTGGCGCCGTTGATCGAGCGCCGCTCCTCGGGCGTCATTTCCAGCATGTCGCGCCCGTTGAGGAGAATGGTGCCGCTGGTGATCTTGCCGGGTGGCATGTCGATCAGGTTCATGATCGCCGAGGCCGACACGGACTTGCCCGAACCGCTTTCCCCGAGGATCGCCAGCGTCTCGCCGCGATCGAGATGCCAGCTGACATCCTGCACCGCCTTGACGGTCCCGCTGACGGTGTGGAACTCGACCGAGAGGTCACGCACTTCCAAAAGATGTTCAGCCATTTTTCCTGCCCCTCATTTCAAGGCGCCAGCGTTGCGTCGGATCGAGTGCGATGCGCAGCCAATTCGACAGAAGGTTCAGCGACAGCGTCGTCAGGATGATTGCAAGACCCGGCCAGAAGGAAAGCCACCAGGCATTGGTGAGATAGGGTCGTCCTTGCGCAACCATGAGACCCCAGGTGATCTCCGGCGCCTGAATGCCGATCCCCAGGAATGACAGGGAGGATTCCGCCAGCATGACGAAGGCGAAATCCAGCGTCGCGATAGTCACCAGCGTGGGGAAGATCACTGGCAGGATGTGATGGAAGACAATGCGCCAATACGATGCTCCCATGACCTTCGCCGCCTGCACGAACATCCGCTCGCGCACTTCCAGCACCTCGGCACGCGTGGTGCGCAGATAGATGGGAATGCGGGTGATCGCCAGGACGAGGACGATATTGGTGACCGAGGGCTCGAGCATGTAGAGCACGATCACCGCCAGAAGCAGTGACGGAAAGGACATGATGACGTCGCCGAGGCGCATGATCCATTGAGCCGCGGAAGAGCGGCTGTAACCTGCGACCAGACCGAGCGCCGTACCGACGACAGATGAGGCAAGCACGGCTGCGGCGGCAACCAGGATGGTGTTTTGCGCCGCCACGATGACACGGGCAAGAAGCGGCCTGCCCAGCGCATCGGCGCCGAGGACATAAAGCAATCCGCGGGTGATATCGAACGGCGGCGCATTTCGGCCCCGCAGGTTCTGCTTGGTGGCGATGGCCTCCAGCAGCAACGGGCCAAACAGCGCACAGAGCAGAACGATCAAAAGGAACAGGGCCGCGAAGAAAGCGAGCTTGTCCGCCCACAGCATCGTCAGCCAACGCCCGATCGGGCCGCTTGTTTTTTTCTCGGCGAGGATTTGTGTGTCGGTCATTGTCATCGCTCAATACCGGATACGCGGATCGAGCAGCGCATAGGCGATATCGATCAACAGGTTCATGATGAAGATCGCCAGCGCCGAGACCATGATGACGGCCAGCACGACGGCGAAATCGCGAAGCAGGATGGAATCGATCATCAGCTTGCCGATGCCGGGAAAGCCAAACACCGTCTCGACGACAACCGCACCGTTCAAGATGGCGGCCGCCTGGTCGCCGATGACTGTGATCACCGGCAGCATGGCGTTGCGCAGTCCGTGAATGAAGATGATTGAGTTCGAGCGGACCCCCTTGGCGCGGGCCGTCTTCACATAGGCGGAAGACAGAACACTGATCATCGAGCCGCGGACCACCTGCAGGATCAGGCCGAAGGGCCGGATGAACAGGACGCTGACCGGCAGGATCCAGTGCCAGATAGTTCCCGTTCCTGATGTCGGCAGGACATGCAGTTTGACGGCGAAAATGACGATCGCCACGATGGCCAGCCAGAAATCCGGCGCCGCGGCGCCGATCAACGAGAAGAAGGTGGCGAGACGGTCGAAGATGCCGCCGACGCGAAACGCCGCAAGCGACCCAATGACGATCGCGGCGATCGTGACCAGCACCATGGTGATGACAGCCAGCCAGAAGGTCCAGACGAAGGCCTCCAGCACGACATCCATGGCAGGACGGGCCTGTCGCAGCGACTGACCGAAATTACCTTGTGCAAGATCCGAGACATAACGACCGAACTGCATGATCAACGGATCGTTGAAACCGTTCATCTCACGGAATTGCTGGCGCATTTCCGTGGTCGCGTCGATCGGCAGATAGAGGTCGGTGGGATCGCCGGTCAGCCGGGAGAGGAAGAACACGATGACGATAAGCACCACGAGCGATACGCCACTGGCGATCGCGCGTTTGCCGATGAAACTCTTCATACCACTCCTCCCGAGTGAACCCATAGGGGCCGTGATGTCTCGTCTTCGTCTGTGCCGAAGCCACCTGTCATGCCCTCCGGCAACAGGCACGACTTCAAAATCAGTCGCTACAACTGAAATATTAGTTCATCTAAAATTTTTGTGAACCCCAAAAATGATCAGGGCTAATCAACCGGCGGCTTGCGTCGCCATGTGATACCGCGGGTTCCAATAAAGGCCGCGCCGATGATCACCGCCGCGCCGATCCACGTCTGTGCGGCCGGAACTTCCGAGAAAAATGAGAAGGCCATCAGGGCGACGACGGGCAGTCGGAGAAAGTCGAGCGGTGCCAGAACGCTTGCTGGCGCCATGCCGAAGGCACGCGTGATCAGCGTCATGTTCAGTGCTCCGAGGGCTCCTTGCATAGCAAGCAGCCCGAGTTGGCTCCAGGTCGGCATTGACCAGACCGGCAGCATGAGGATTACGCCAAGCGGCACCGTCGCTATCAGATTCCATGCAACCAGCCGGTCCGCACTATCCCTCAATGCCATCCGCCGCAGCATCAATTGGCTGGCCGCCGTCAAGACCGCTCCTGCCAGTGCAAAAAGCAGCCATTGGTCGAAACCGGACGCTCCGGGGCGAATGATGATCATGACGCCGACAAAACCTGCGACAATGCCTGCCACGCTGGAGATGCCGACATGTTCCTTGAGCACCAGCCACGCACCGAGAACGAGAAACATGGGCATGGTGAAATTGATCGCCGTGGCATCGGCGAGTGGTGCGTGCGCAAAGGCGACGAACAATGCGACCAGTGAGGCAAGCTTCAGACCCGCGCGCACGACATGCAGAACACGATAGGGTGAGGCTTCCAGGTCGACCCGTGACACGATCCAGGGCGTGACGACAAGAAGTCCGAAAAACGACCGGAAAAAGCCGATCATCAATGGATGCACGTCGCCGGCCAGCAAGCGTACGATGACTGCGTCGAGACTATTTAAGAAAGCGGCGGCCACCATCATGCATACGGCAAGGCCCGTGCGACCAGGCTGCATCACGCTTCCCCTGATCGAAGAAAGGCGAACCCCGCCATATCGACCATTCGATACGGCTGCGCGTTGAACCGGCAATCCATGAGAAATAAAGCCTTCCTGGCGTGTCTGCTAATCTCCGGGCTCCCAACGGTGCCGCGGCGGAGACCGCTCGTTCTCCTAGGGTCCGGCAGCATCCGTTATCCCCAGCGCGGATTAACGGCTTTATCTCAATCCATCAACCGCCGTCCACACTGACACAGCGCATTGCTGACAGGGCCGCCCTCGCCCTCGGCTAGTGGACCACTCGGTTCGGTTTCGCGCGGTTCGAGAATTGGTGGACGAGCATGATGCCCTGCTCAAGCAGCAACTCGGCCGCCTGCAGATCGCGCGGCGTGAGATCGCCGGATAGTCCGCGAATCGTATTCGCGACGCAGATGGAGTTGGCGACGAAGCGGGCGTCGCCCTCACCTTCTGCCTCCTCGGCCGTTGCTTCCAAGGCGTCGGCGACGGTGTCGAGCAGGCTCGAGCGTTCGACAAGCGTCATGTCGTTCAGGGTTTTGGAAATGCCGTTCATGATTGTCTCCTCGCGCGTGCCCAAGGCGGATCGCAGCTCCAATTTCTCGATTTCAGTCACATGGCGTGACTGTCAGATAGGATTGCTGTCTTCAGAAGCAACTCATGGCTGCCGCGCACCTCACGCATGAGTGCAGTGAGATGACGGCTCGATCAATAACTTCGGGCCGCTCGTTCCAGATGCGTCAGGAGGTCGGGAAGCATTGGTCGCTGCCCTTTCAAGAGCTTTATGGCTGCGTCGGGCAGGGAAAACCATCCCGCACGATCAACCTCTGGAAAGCTCTTTACCCGCCCTGACCGTGGCGGCCATTCCATTTGAAATTCGGAACTCTGTATCGCATTCACGTCCAGTACCGGATCGGCTTCGATCGACCAAGCGATAACTATCTTTCCGCCAGGTTGTCGGTATTCGCCCAACGGTGTGAACCTGCCATTGACCGCTATATCAAGCTCTTCGGCAGTCTCCCTTATTGCCGCCGCGAGCTCGTCTTCTCCAGCCTCGACCAGCCCTTTCGGGATCGACCACGCAGCCTCGTCTTTCCTAGCCCAGAAAGGGCCGCCCGGATGGACGAGAAGGACTTCGATGTCCCCGGAAACACGCCGGTATATCAAAAGTCCGGCGCTACGGATGACCATCGCCTTGTGCCCCTCTTGTGTCGATCACGAGGCCAGGCATTCCTCACAGATGCCGCAGCCGTCATCATCCATCCACCGACGCCGGCGCTTGCAGCAAAGGCAAGCAGCACCGTCTGGTTGTTCTTTTATGTCTTCCGGAGGAATGATCTCGATCGTCGTGTCGAATAGAGTGTCAGCCACAAGTTCCGCCATCTCATTGCTCCATTAGTCTGTTCTAAATAAGATAGGAGCGGCGATCGATACCGGCAAGCTCTCGACGACGTCAGGCGGTTCAATGAAAGGGTCAGCTTCGACGCCGGTCAGAGCGGCAAATGCCATGCCGAACCACATTCGGCGATCTCAACATCGAACACTGGGCCTTCTTGCGACACAAGTGGTATAGTCAAATTTCGGTCGTCCACCTGGACGATACGACAAAGGAATTATTCCATGGGAGACCAGAAACGCCCGCTGCAACCAGGAGAAACCGCCCCCGCCTTCGCACTTGCCACGGCCAACTTCGACGGAACCGTCTCTTTCGCCGACTTGAGCGGTCGCCCGTTCGTCATCGGGTTCTTTCGCGGGCTGCACTGCCCGTTCTGCCGGCGCCAGTTAGAACAGCTTGCCAGCGTACAGCCGACCTTGCGCGCCGCCGGTGTGGAGACCGTGGCCGTTATCAACACGCCGGTGGAACGTGCCCGCCTGTATTTCCGCCACCGGCCGACGCCAATAACGCTTCTGTGTGACCCCGACTGCCGCACGCATCGAGCCTACGGTGTGCCGCATGGCGAGTTCCTGCCCGAAGGGAGTTGCGAGCAGCCCGAATGGCCTTATGGTGCAACGATGGCGCAGTTCCTGGCGGCACGCATCAACCCCACGGGCGAGCTGCCGGAACCGCTGCACCCGATGGAAGCCAACACGATACTCAACGCCAAGGACGGCTTTGAGCTTGACGAAGCCGATAATGCGATCTTCGCGAACCATGCTACCCAGCTCGTCGGGCACTTCCTGGTCAATGCGAACGGCACCATCGGCTGGGTACAAATCGAGGCGCTCGACGGACCGAACAGCCTCTCCATCTTCCCGACCGCGGCGGAGATCATCGCCGCCGCTGGCAGCCCTGGACACTGACCCGCACCGAATCGTCCGCCAGCGTTGCTGCACGATGTCGAATGAGGGCGACTCTCCGACCTGTCATCAGCTTGAACTCCATGTCACGTTCTGCCGGAAAATCATCAGGTTAGACGGACCTCAACCGCCTTTCGGTTCTCGCGTCGAACAGATGCAGTTTGCTGAGATCTGGGGCAATGACGATCTGGTCGCCGGCGCGCAGATCAAGGCGCTCTCTTACCGTCGCAACGAGGTGATCGGCGCCAAACTTCGTGGTTATCTGGATCTCAGCACCAGTAGGTTCAACGAGGACGACCTCAGCGGTAGCAGGACCTTGTCCGATTGTGAGATGCTCAGGGCGAATGCCGTAGATAATCTGCGCGCCGCGTTCCAATGACGCTGCTTCGGGCAGTGGTAACCTACCTCCGCCGTCCGCGATCAACTCCAGCGGCCCCGAAGTGCTGACCTGCCCTCGAATAAGGTTCATCGCCGGCGAACCGATAAAGCCGGCCACGAAAAGGTTTGCCGGTCGGTCGTAGAGATCCAACGGCGAGCCTATCTGCTCGACGAAGCCGTCCCGCATCACAACAATCCGATCGGCCATCGTCATCGCCTCGATCTGATCGTGGGTGACATAAATGGTCGTTGTCTTCAGTCGCTGATGCAGTTGCTTGATTTCGGAACGCATCTGCACACGCAGCTTCGCGTCCAGGTTCGACAATGGTTCGTCAAACAGGAAGACCTGCGGATTTCTAACGATGGCACGGCCCATCGCCACGCGTTGGCGTTGGCCACCCGACAGATTTCTCGGATATCTGTCGAGCAGATGCTGGAGCCCCAGAATTTCAGCGGCCTCTCGAACACGCTGCCTGGTCTGTTCCTTGGGTGCTTTCGCCAGCTTCAGCGAAAAACCCATATTCGCCTCGACTGTCAGATGGGGGTAGAGCGCATAGGACTGGAAAACCATCGCGATATCGCGTTCTTTTGGCGCGACATTGTTCACGATCTTGCTGCCGATCGAAATCCGACCAGCTGAAATCTCTTCGAGGCCGGCGATCATCCGCAACAATGTCGACTTCCCGCACCCGGACGGGCCGACCAGGATAACGAACTCGCCGTCTTGGATATCAATATCCACCCCATGCAGAACTTCGAAGTGACCGTAGCTCTTGCGGGCATTCGCCACACTTACTGACGCCATAACTTTCTCCGGCTGAATATTGATATCTTCGGGACGCAGCCGCTCGTGTGACACGGCTGTCGATTGCTCATGGGCTTGCCGTGGCGGCTGAATAAGGCGCCAATACCGCGTCGACCGCAGCAAGGCAGAGCTCGCGGGCCTTCGGAGCGACCCGCATTGACACCACGTCAGAATATAGTCGGCCGAGATATTGGCTGATCAGAGTTTCGGGAATTTCATCAGGAAGCCGGCTGAACAATTCACCGACCGCGGCGGATGCTCGAGGATCCGGCCAGTAATAGCGAATTCGATCACTATAGCTGAAATGCCGTTGCAGTCGCTGCTCATCGGGACTGCCGCCATAGTGGCCCGCCCAGCTTGCCGGTTGCTCAACCATGATTTTTTCCATGGTCGTCATCAGTCCGGTTCGTGGCGTCTTCCCTGCAAGCACATCAGCGATTGCATCGAGACCGTAGAGGGCTTCGCGCAGCGCGAACGTCAGCCCTGGTCCGACCTTGAGGATTGCAAAGCCGCCGTCAACGAGAGCAGACAAGGCTTCGGCCGGCTGGTAGTCGGTGGAATGTGCTTCGAAAACCAAGCCCGGCATGTCGTCGAGCGAACGAATGAGGCTCTTGGCCCGTTCAGGCTTGTAGAGCGCCACGTCCGTGTTGCCGAATTCCACACCCGGCTGAACCACTATCCCAATGACCCGCTCCATCGCCGACGCCAAACCTGCCTCGGCAAACGACGCCCGGTGAACCGCGAGGGTTTTCATCGCCGCATCGGCTCGCGTAATTTCGATCTCTTCGAGTGCGTGCGTTGCACCACCCGGAGGCGGCACCTCGGTTCCGATGATATAGACCGGCGGACGGCGGCCTGAACGAAGAGCGGCCTCTTCGGCGGCTTTTGCCAATCGAGCGGCCCGCGCCGCGGTCAATTCGTCATCGAGCGCCGTTGGTTCACCGGCACAGCCCATCGACGTGTCCAGGTGAATCTTTTCGAACCCTGCCTCGACATAGGCCGTCACCATAGCCATGGCGCGCAACATTGCCTCCTCGGCCGCCAACGTCCTCCATGGGTTGGGGCCGAGATGATCGCCTCCCAGGATGATGCGTTCGGCTGGAAAATCAGTCGCTGCGGCGACGTTCTCGATGTACCGGCGAAAGTCCACCGGCGTCATCGCGGTATAGCCGCCCTCCTGATTGACCTGATTGCAGGTGGCTTCGATGAGGACCGCCCGGTGCTCCATGCCGGCACGCCGAAGGGCTGCCTCAATGACCAGCGGATGAGCCGAGCAGACCGAAGTGACGCCATGTGGAAAGGGCAGATTTCCGGCACCGAAAAGCTTTCGCAACGCGATCTGCCGGTTCTCTTCGATCCTCGTCATGCGAGCGTCACAACCTTCGTCAGGTGACGGGGAGAAACCGTATCGATTTGCCGAGTCTGCGCGGCCCGTTCGCCGAGGACCTGCAGCGCCGGAAGGACAACGAGACCCGCAAGTGACAGATCGACATCAACGGCGAGTTCCAGATCGCCCGGACCACCCACACCGATGACAACCGCGCCTTTTTCTCTCAGTTCTCCCACCAGTTTCGTCTCCGCCTCCCTCTGGTCGGAGCTGTACAGCATGACTGCAACCGTCTTCCCGTCAACGAGGCTGATCGGCCCATGCCGGTATTCCAGCGGGTGGAAGGCCTGGGTCATGATCTGGCTCATTTCCATGAGCTTGAGCGCTCCTTCCAGCGCGACGCCGAAGAGGGGTCCCCCACCGAGAAAGACGAAGTGCGACCGGTCGGCGATAATTCCAGGCAGCGCGGCATCGAGAGCGCTCGCGAGCTGGCGAGCCGAATTCACGACAGAGACAGGAACCTTCTGCCCGATCATCTGCAAACCGAGAAGGACCATGAGGCTCGCCGATACCGTCATGACGATACCTTCGTCCGGATGGGTTTCGGCCGCGACCATCCGATCGCAATTTTTCGCAAGAGTGCTTTCCGGTTCGACCGTTATCGCCGTCACGAAGGCGCCGGCGGCCCGGCTTGCTTTTGCTGCGGCGACTGTTTCTGTCGTCTCGCCGCTGCGGGAAAGCGCGACGACGTGCGTGTTGCGCCACTCCGGCCAGAAGGCCGAGGGGCGGTTTTGCCATTCGGCGCCGGGCACCGCGATTGCCTTTCGTCCGGCCAAATTGGCATAGGCTGCCAGCGAAAGTGCAAGATTGAAAGACGTGCCACAGCCGACGAAGACGAGCAGCTCCGCCCTATCGGCAGCTGAATTCGAGCCGATCGCCTTCTCCCAGTAGGGGAATTGCTCGAAAATAACTTTTTCGGTCGTGTTCATGAAGTCTCCGATTATTTGACTGAACCAGCCAACAGGCCGCTGACGAGGTAACGGTTGAGGAAAATGACGACGAGGGCGGGAATGACGATGGCGATCGAGCCGCTCGCCGTGATGAGGCCGTAGTCGATGAAGTTCTTGGTTACGAATTCCGGGATCAGAACGGTCAAGGGCTTCGTTGCCTGCGGCGAAAAAATGAGCGGTACGAGATACTGTCCCCATGCACCAAGAAAGGTGAGGATCGCCGCTGCCGTCAGACCCGGTCCGGCCAGCGGCAGGACGATATTGAAGAAGATGTAGAGCCGGCCGGCTCCGTCGAGTTGCGCCGCTTCCTCCAGTGCGATCGGAAGAGCTTCGAACACGCTCCGCAGCAGCCATAACGACAGGGGCAGGAAGGCCGAGACATAGATCAGCGAGACGCCCACATAGGTATCGACGAGATGCAGCTTGATCATGATCTGATAGAGCGGAATCAAGACCGCGTAGGCAGGAATGGCCAAAGTCGCGACGACAGCGACAAAAAGCACTTTGCGGCCAGGAAACTGAAGCCTGGTGAACGCGTACGCGCCAAGAGCGGATATCGCGACGCAAAGCAGCGTGGCAGCGATTGATGTCACCACGCTATTGAGCAACGCGGCCCGGAACTGTTTGAATACCTCAACACCTCCGATCCGCGCGATATTGATGCCAAGCAGCCGTGAGTAGTGATCGAGCGTAAAGTGCTGCGGAAAGAAGTTGATCGGTCGGGTCGAAAAGTCGTCGCTGGGCGTAACCGAACTCGCGATGGTCCAGTAGATCGGCCCTAAAGACCAGATCAACAGGACAACGACGCCGGCCCAAATCATCATTCGATAGGCAATGGTGGATTTCATCAGTCGAACCGTGTGTTGCGGTAGACACGAAGGACGTAGACCAGCGAAATCAGCAGAGACACGAGAGTGATCACGACCGATAGCGCCATGCCATACGAGAAGCGGAGATTCTGGAAGGTTTCGAGGTAGATCTGGACGAGCACCGGTCGGGTCTCGAGGCTGGCACCCGCCAGAACCCAGGCCTCGTCGAAGAGATTGAAAGCATTCACGGTTGCGTTCGTCATGGCGACAGCGATCGCACTGCGAACCAGCGGAAGGGTTACCCATCCGAACATCTGAACGCGCGTCGCTCCATCGATTCGCGCAGCCTCATAGAGATGAGCAGGGATACTCTGCATCGCCGCAAGGACGATGACGATCGTCAAAGGCATCATGCGCCAGACGTGGACGATTGTTACGGCGACGATGGCGCTTGTGCGATCGTTGAACCAGACGTGATTTTCGAAGGGGAGCCCGAGCGCCGAAAGAATGCCGTTCAACAGACCCGCACCAGGTTGATAAATCCAAAGCCAAATGACCGAATTTACAACGCCGGGCAGCGCCCAGGGCAAGATCACTGCTGCGAGAACCCACTGCCTCCCGACCTTGATCTGATTGATGAGAGCGGCGGCAAGAACGCCAAACACGGTTTCGGCGACGACGGCCAGAACAACGTATGTGAGCGTGTTGCTCCAGGTGGTCGCGAGCTGGCCATCCGATAGCATTCGGCTGTAGTTTTCCAGGCCGATGAATGGAGTGCCGGCCTGCATGGGGTTGACCCTGTGCAGGCTGTCCCAGACGGTTCTTCCCATCGGGTAGAAGACCAAAGCTGCCATCGTGATAACGATGGGCGACACCAACAGCAAGCCGAGTGTGGCGTCGGCGTTGAAGCCGACCCCACGCTTGCTCGTGGCCCCTTCGGACGCCAAAGCGGTCATTGCGCCATTGCCTGCTTGGCGGCGGAAGCGATAGCCTCCATCGCCTGGTCGACGCTCATCTGTCCCTTGGCAGCGCTATTGATCGCTGTGTTTACGCCGCTGGAAAATTGCGGATACCAAGGCGGCGTGCCTTGCGGGAAGAGCGGCTCAACGGTTTTGGACTGTGCCACGAGAGCATCGCCGCTGTTCAGCTTTCCAGACTCGTTGAGTTCGGAAAGCGCCGACGTGCGGGTCGGCAGGAAGCCGTTCACGGCATTCTTCTTCTGGAAGTCCCTGCTGGTGAACCATTTGACGAAGGCGATCGCCGCCTCCTTGTTGGGAGAGACGTTTGGAATAGCCAGCGCTTCTGGAAGGCCGAAACTGCGCGTTTCACCACTCGCCGTCGGCACGAGGATCGCTTCAACCTGGCCGGCGACTTTCGACTGCTTCGGGTCGCTCATCTGGCCGAGACGACCGGGCTCACCGGAGATCATGATGCTGGTGATGCCCTGCCCGAACATGCTCTCATTGATCTGGCTGTCTTTCAAGCCGGTAGACGCCGGATCGACCAGCCCTTCTTTGAGGAGCATCAGCTCGAAAGCAAGCGCCTTGTAACCAGCCGAATCCGGCGAGGTGAAGAGCGGATTGAAGTCCTTGTCGAAGAGTTCGCCACCGAAGGCCTTGGTCAGCAAGTACCAGCTCGTTGACGCGCCTTCGGTTGCTGAAACCGGCAGGCCGATCGGATACTCGACAATGCCCTTTTCCTTGATCTTCTTGGCTGCAGCGACCAGCGCATCCAATGTTTTCGGCATCTCGGTGATGCCTGCATCCGCGAAATGCTTCTTGTTGACGAGCATCACCCGGAAGTCGTTGGTGTAGGGGATACCCAATAACTTGCCGTCGACGGTGAAGATCTTCGCAACACCGATATCTTTCACGGTGTCGGCGTCGATCACATCGTCAAGCGGCATATACCAACCGGCGGCGCTGAACTGACCGGTCCAGGACCAATCGAATTCGGTCACATCAGCCGGCGCTGTCCCGGCAACCAAAGCTGTCACCAGCTTCGGGCGGATGTCGTCCCAAGACAAGGTCTGCAGGTCGACGTGAATGCCGGTTTCGGCCTCGAAGTCAGAGGCGATATTCGGTCCCTGCGGCGATGGCATGAGCACCGTGATCGACTGGCCGGCAAGCGGCTTGGCGTCCTGGCCAAGAGCGGGTACGGCGATTGCCAGGGCTGCTGATGCAAGTAGAGGCAAGATCAATTTATGCATGTTCCCATCCTTCATTATTCTTGAGCTCAATTCACTGGGATGCGCAGTCACCGCCTTCGGCCGTGGCCACCATTTGCCCGAACCAGCCGTCGTCTAACGGCCAGTCGAGAAGCTGGGCGGCAGCCAGAAGCGCGCCGCCAATGGGGGGAAGTTTCGGCAAAGCCGGAGGCCTGCCAATACGGCGTTCAAGCGCCTCCAGAAGTAGCCGGCTCGAAAAGGTACCGCCGGCATAGGTCCAGCCGGAATCCGGATCACAATGGCCGGCAATTGCCGCATGATGCTTCGCCAGTTCATCGGCGGCCTGCTCGATCAACCCGATCGCCCCTTTGTCGCCGCCAAGTGCGACCTGATCGACGAGGGCCGAAATTGCTGCAATGTCTGCCCGTGGATTCGCCAAGGAGCTGGCCCAATCGCCGAGGCCATTCATGGGATTGCTCGGGTCGATGCGAAGGTGGTCAAACAAGGCCTTTGCGAGAGCCGTTGCCGGAGCACGCCCGTCCAAGCTTTGGCTGACAAGGTTGAGCGCCCTCTGTCCGATCCAATGGCTGCTGCCCTCGTCGCCGATGAGATCTCCCCAGCCGCCAGTGCGCGCCGACTGGCCTTCAGAATTGCGCGCCCATGCCATTGAACCCGTGCCGGAAAGAATGAGGATACCCGGCTCACCCGCAAAAGCACCGAGATGCGCCGCGTCGACGTCGTTGAGGACGCGCCGGTGGACGTTTGGGAACAGGCGCTCGATCGCATCCCGTTGTAGAACCGACAGGCGCTCAACCTCCCCGTAGGCGGGCAGCGCTGCGGCGACGGCCGCCAGATTTCCTTCATCGCAAAAGGGAAGGAGATGCTGCTCCAGCTCCTGGAGCCAATTCGGATTGTCCATGGGATTGACCCCGTGGCCGCGGGAACGCCGCAATATCCGGCCACGCTTGTCCGCGAGGGCAACCAGCACCTTGCTTCCGCCACCGTCGATGCCGAGGATCAGCGCGTCGCTCACTCTTTCGCCCTCAGATCGGCGATCGTTGCGTCGACGCCGAAGTTGACAAGCTCGTCGCGCCAATGCCGCGAAAGCCCGGAATCGGTAATGACTTTCGCGGTGTCCAGCGGCGCGACCTTGTAGGTCGCCGTGGTTCCAAATTTCGAGGAATCGGCCAGGACGAAACGATTGGCCGACCGAGCCAGCATGCGCTTGTTGAGGCTCGCTTCCGCACTGTCCACGCTGTAGATCGCGCCGTCGGAACTAATGGCGCTGGCGCCAAGAAAGAGCTGGTCGAACCATAAAGTTTCCAGCATTGCCTCCGCCTGAGGTCCGACAAGCGACGCATTCTCGCTACGGAGCTGACCGCCGAGAAGCACCACCTCCAAATTCGGAATATTCAGGAATTCCTGCGCTACAGTCAGGCCGTTGGTGAATATCCTGAGCGGCATGGGGTTGATGCGAACGAGGCGCGCAAGCTGCAGGACGGTCGTTCCCGCGTCGAGAAAGATTGCCGTACGCGGATGAAGCAGATCGTAGGCCGCGGTGGCAATCGCCCGCTTGGCCGAAAGATGGCGCTTTTCCCGCTCCTGAAATGCAACCTCAACCGAAGATCCTTCGGCAATGCGCGCTCCACCATGCACGCGATCAATGGCCCCCTCCTGCTCAAGGATCTGCAGGTCTCTACGAACCGTGGCGAGCGATGCTCCGATGGCATCGGCAAGAGCCTGGATGGTCGAAAAGCCGTTCGCGTAGAGGTGGCTGCGAATGGCATCCAGCCGATCGACCTTCACTCCGACTGCCTGGCTCAACGAAAATCTCCCTCACGATCCATCCCAAGTTCGATCACATTTTCATTTCAAATGATCAGTGTCAATCAATTTTCTGACGTTTTGTGATTTATTGGATGAGAGCCGGAATGAAAAAAGGCGCGCCGTGAATTCACGGCGCGCCACTAACGAATGAACTGCCATCCCGAGCAGCGCTTGTGGCTGGCTTACCCGCGGGATTTCACTGATATCTCGGCAGCAAATCGCCGTGCGCATCGATCAGGTCGTCGACAAGGTTCCAGATTTGGTCTGGAGACAATTCCGCAGACGTATGCGGATCGAGCAGAGCGGCTTGGTAGATGCGCTCGCGGTTTTTTGTAAGAGCCGCCTCGACCGTCAACTGCTGAACAGAAACGCTCAAGTTCATGACGGCGGAAAGCTGAGAGGGGATACGACCGACCCGGACCGGCTGAATTCCGTTTCTGTCGACATGGCAAGGCACTTCCACGATACATTCATCGGGCAGATTCTCGATCAGGCCGTTGTTTGGCACATTGCCGTATATCAGCGCCGGGTTGCCGGTTACCGCGGCATGAATGATGCCGGCCGCGTATTCATTGCTGCGGCACACCTCGATCGGCTTGTCGCCTTCCAGTTCCTTCCGCAAGGCATGCCACTCTTTGATCTGCACTTCGCAGCGCCGGATGTATTCGTCCAACGGGATATTGAGCTGATCAATCAGATCCCCTCGTCCCTCCTTGATGTACCAGGAGGTATACTCGGAGAAATGCTCGCTGGATTCGGTGACGAAGTGGCCGAGCCGTTTGAGCACATCGAACCGCACCCGATCGTCCGGCGGAACGCGGCCATCGGCGGCGAGAGCGTTCAGTCTCGGATAGAGATCTTCCAGCCGTCCGTCGCTGTGAACTTTCTCATATTTCAGGAAGAAGGCGACGTGATTGATCCCAGCCGAAACGTAGTTCACGTCGGCAATGTCCTCGCCAAGGCATTGCGCGAGATGCCGGGCTGTGTGTTGCACACTATGACACAAGCCGACTGTCCGGATTTCCGGGGCCAGATCCTTGATCGCCCAGCAGTTGATGGCCATCGGGTTGACGTACTGCATCAGAAGAGCCCGCGGGCAAACCTCCTGCATGTCTCGGCAGATCGCCTCAAGGACTGGTATCGTCCGCAAACCGCGGAAAATACCCCCGATGCCAAGGGTGTCGGCGATCGTCTGACGCAAGCCATATTTTTTCGGAATGTCGAAGTCGGTGACGGTAGCCGGCTTGTAGCCACCGACCTGCATCATGAGGATCACGAAATCAGACCCGCGCAGTGCTTCCCGCCGGTCGAGCGTGGCGTCGATCCTGACGCTTGAAAGCTTAAGCGACTCGCAGATCCGGCGAGCGACGATTTCTGAGGTCTTCAGTCGCTCTGGATCGATATCGAAGAGGCTGATGACGTAGTCGCCGCCTCTCTGCGAGGACAGGACATCTCCCAGAATGTTCTGGGCAAAAACGGTGCTACCAGCGCCAACCAGACAAATCTTCGGCATTGCAATCTCCCCATCGGTTGTGATTGCTTATTGCTCCTTCTAGATCAGAATTTCTTCCTGCTATCGGCTTATTAATTCCGGGATTCGAGTCTTCTACAAATGAAACATAGCCAAAGCCGCGGCGAATGGATTGGATCCCGAGGGCAGTTCCTGATCGAGCGTCACATCGCTGATGCGATGGCCGCACCGCATTGGCACGACCACGTTGAATTAAACCTGCTCATGGCAGGCCAGATGACCTACCTTTTCAATGGAAGGCAGGAACAGGTTGAGGCCGGCCGCCTGGTTTTATTCTGGGCCGCAATTCCCCATCAGACGATCGCTGTTGCCGAAAACGCGCCCCTCGTATGTCTCTATCTTCCCCTTATCGATTTCCTTGGTCTGCCGGTGGACAGAAAGGCCAGGCAGTCGATCATGCAGGGGAGGTTTCTGGCGCAAGCAAATCAGGAAACGATGGATGCGTTGACACTCCCACGATGGGAAAAGGAATGGCAGGGCGGCAGTGCGGCAAGACGGAAATTGATCGTCGAGGAAGTACGACTGCGAATACGACGTCTGATCCTGGACAATGCTGAAATCGACAATTCGCCAACCCATGTCTCTCCGACATCGTTGGCTGACCACGCGGTGCGCCACGTCGAGCTGCTGATCGACCTCATCAATTCCCGATACGCAGATGCGATAAGCGTGCCCGATCTCGCCAAGCTTGCGGGAATGCATCCAAGCACCGCTAACAGCGCTTTCCGAAAGATTCTGGGGATATCAGTCAACGAATACCTGACCCGACATCGGATTGCCCGGGCGATGCAGCTTCTCGCAGACACGGACGATCCTGTCCTCCAGATCGGATTTGACTGCGGGTTTGGTTCCAGCAGCCGCTTCTACGAGATTTTCAAGGAGCGAACGGGTACGACCCCCCGTCATTTCCGAGAAGCGGTGAACTCCAAGAACACTCCGGCGCCTTGATGCGATATGAGCTGTCGCCCCCCCAAATTGCTCGCGGGATCGACAAGAAGGAGTTGATGCTCGATATGTCGGCGTGAGGATCGGACGAGGTCCGTGAGAAAATCTCGGATTGGTGGCAAGCTCAAGCGGTGGCCGCATTCGAAACCTCTTGGCGCAAAGCCCACTCCTCCTTCGTCAGAGTCTTGATGTCGAACTGGTCGCGCGTCCTGGCATAGGTGTGGCCGCCCATCCTGCCGACGGCATCCATTCGCTGTTGGTCGATGTGCAGGTTCGCCGGATTGACCGCATCGCTTCTGACATAGACGCCGAGCACTTCGCCAAGGATGATTTCGCGGGCGGGACCGACCTGCAGGGTCGTGTGGCGGCGGCATTCCAGCGCTGCGGGGGCTGCGAGGATGCGTGGGCTTCTGACCATCTGTCCCGGTACCGTTGTCAGTCCGGCTTCCGAGAGTTCATCGACTTCAGGCCCGAACTTGATGGCGCAGACCTCCATCCGCTCGACGAGCGCGTCGTCGCAGATGTGCACCGTGAATTCGCCGGTTTCGCGGATGTTGCGGGCTGTATCCTTGAAGCGCATGTCGCCATAATTCTCGACGCCGATCGCAACGATTGCCGGGTCGTGGGTGAGAACGTTGAAGAAGCTGAACGGGCCGGCATTCGGCAGGCCTTCCTTGCTCAGAGTGGTGACCAGCGCGATGGGGCGCGGGATGACCGTGCCGATGAGGATCTTGTAACGCTCGCGCTCGGTCAGCTTGGCGAAATCGAAATGCGTGTGTTGTTTATGATGGGTCATGTCAGGCCTCGGCAGCGACGCGGTGGGTTTCAAGCGGGGTATGGCGGCTGAGGTTCTCAAAACCGTCCTTGGTCACGACATACATGTCGCCGATATTGCAGCCGGCCGACAGCGGTTCCAGCCATTGGGTGTGGAGGACGAAGACCATGCCCTCCTCCATCCTGTCGTAGTTGTGCGAGGAGATGTTGAAGCTGTTCTGGCCGCCGGCCATGCCGACCGAATGGCCGAGGTTCGGATTGTGCGGTCCGTGCGTTGCCGGATAGACATGCATGAGCTTGCGGCCCTGCGCCTCCCAGTCGATGTCCTTCACATACTGATTGGGGATCAGGCGTGCTCCGCCGTCTTCCATCGGCGACCAGTTATAGGGCATGGTGCGTGCCTCGGGTGACATGAGCATGCCGCGCTCGATCATCGGTTCGAAGGCGGCATTGTTGACGTCGCGCATCAATGCGCCGGGTTTGACGAGCCTTTCGGCCCGCTTGACGCCTTCGGTGCAGGCGGCAAGCACATCCTCCTGATGGCTGGTGATGTCGCCGATCGCGATCATGCGGGCGGTCTGGGCCGTATAGCCGCGATAGGTGACGTTGGAGATGTAGAGGTTGATGAGGTCGCCCGGGCGGACGATGTGGCCATAGGGCTTGCCGCAATGCGTGCCGAATTCGTTGATACCGATCTGGTAGCCGTCGCCAGTCTCGCCGCCGAGTGCCATCTGCGCATAGGTGAAGGCGGCCAGGATTTCATGGTCGGTCACGCCGGGCCTTGCCACATGATAGGCAGCCTGCGTGCCGATGCTGATCAGCTGGGCGGCGGCGCGGAAGATCTCGATCTCGCGCGGCGAGCGGACTTTCTGCATGCGGTCGAGAATGGCGTTGTCGGCAACGAACTTGTTCTTCGGCATCAGTTCGTCGAGCGCAGACCAGAGGGTCAGCGAAGTGCGGTCGCCGATCCTGCCGATCTGGGCCTTGGCGAGACCGAGATCGGCGAGAACCTTTGCGCATTTCTCGGCGGTCTTGACGACGGAATCCCCGGGGCGGTCGGCATACTCGCGGCCGATCGGGCCGATCTGCCAGATTTCGTCGACGAGTACGGGCTCGCCGCCCGGCGGCAGCAGGACGGATTGCGTGAAGAAGGACAGAAGCACCATCGCCTTGTCGGCGTCGGTCGGGATGATCAGCACGCCCTCGCGCATCCAGTCGCAGATATAGCGCAAATAGGCATTCGAAGCGTGGAACCACCCGACACTGCCGGCATGGACGATCAGCGCGTCATGACCGGCTTCGACCGCCTGACGGCGAATTCTGCGAAGGCGATCCTCGAACTCTTCGACAGGAAGCGGCAGCGGGGCAGAGAAATCGAAATCCGGCTGGAAATCGGCCAGCAGCGATCCCATCCGATAGGCGCCAGCGTTTGTCGGGCGCATGTTCATGAGTTTGTTCCTTCCAAGTTCAGGCATAGGTCAATGACGGATTGTTCAGGCCTGCCGCGGCGGCGCGAGAACGCGCCGCGCAACCAGCAGTCCCACCAGCGTCACGGCGATCAGAATTCCCGAGATTGCCGCGACGCGCACATCAAGCGATTCCTCGATCAGCGCGAACATGCGCAGCGGCAAGACGGTCGTTCGGGCGTCGGCGAGGAAAAGCGATACCGACACATTATCGAGCGACTGGATGAAGACGAGGAAAGCGCCGGCCAGAATGCCGGGCATCAGCAGCGGCAAGGTCACACGCCGCAGCGTCATGAACCAGCTCGCGCCCATGGTGGTCGATGCCTCAGCAAGCGAGGGATTGAGTCCTTGGGCGACGACGGAGGCGGCTCGGTACATCAACGGTCCGAAGACGACCACATGGCCTGATACGGTCAGCCAGAGCGACGGCTTGAAGCCGATGAAATTGGCGACGATCAAGGCGGCAAGGCCGTAGACGAGGCTCGGCAGAACGAGCGGGGCGAGCAGCAGCGGCTCGATGGTGCCGGCGGTGCTGCGCTTCATGCGCGTCATGCCGATGGTTGCCGGAACCGCAAAGATCAGCGATCCGAGGACGGCAAGGCCGGCGATCTTCAGCGAGTTCCAGGCGGCGATATGTTCGGTGGCCGAGCGCACGGGATCGAGCAGCGCCGCGTACCACCTGAGCGAGAAGCCCTGCGGCGGGTATTTCAATGTCTGCCCCGAGGTAAACGACATCGTCAGCGCTATCACGATGGGTGCCACGAGATAGATGACGCAGAGCCCGCCGCAACCGTAGACGAATGCCTTGTAGAGCATGACGGGCATGGGATTTTCGCGACGATCACGCATGACCGACCAACCTCCTGTGACGGGACATCATGGTAAGGGCGACCAGCAGGCAACCGGTGGACAGCAGGAGAACGACGGCGATGGCCGAGGCCAGCGGCCAGTCGAATAGCGTGCCGACTTCGCGGTAGATCAGCTGCGGAACATAGACGTTGCGCGCACCGCCGATGACGGCCTGGGTGACGAAGGAGCTGCTGGTGCTGGCAAAGACGAGGATCCAGCCTGCCAGCAGGCCCGGCAGCATCAGCGGCAGAAGCACGGTGACAAGGATGCGCCAAGGACCGGCGCCGGAAACCTGGGCGGCTTCCGTCAGTTGGACGGGCGTGCGTGACAGGATCGCGATCAGCGGCAGGATGATCAGTGGCAGGTCGATCTGGCACATGGCCATGACCAGGCCGAGTTCGGTAAACAGCAGGCTCGTCGGCATGCCCACGAGGCCGAGCCCAACCAGCGCTTCGCTGATCGGCCCCTGGCGCCCGAGGATGACGATCCAGGCGAAGGTGCGCACGACATTGCTGGTCAGCATCGGAATGAGCGTCAGGAAAATCAGCACCTGCCGCAGATTTCGGCCGCCATGCCAGTAGAGAAGCGCGATCGGCACGCCGAGCAAGGTCGTGCCGATGACGGTTTCAAGGCCGAGCCTTGCGGTATTGACGAGGACGCGGAAATTGAACGCGTCCCCGAAGAAGCGGGCATAATGTTCGAGGGTTGCTCCGCCGGAGCCGGCGAAGCTGAAACCGACGAGGACGGCGAGCGGCGTTGCGAAGAACGCCACGGAAAGCAACAGCATCGGTAGGACGTATGGGAAGCCGCTCGCCTTCATCACATCACCTCAGCCGGCAACGAGGGCGTCGAACTGGCGAATCCAGTCGTCGCGGTTCTTGTTGATCGCGACCCAGTCTGGATAGACCATGGTCTTGATCTGGTCGCGGGTGACATAGGCTTCGATGCCAGGTGTCAGCGCCACATCCTTGTTGGTCGGGAACATCTCGGTCGGCGGTTCCTTGAGCTGATCCTGGGCAGCCTTGGAGATGGCGGCATCCATGTAGGCGTAGGCCGCATCGACGTTCGCGGAGCCCTTAGTCAGATGGATGTTGACCGGGGCTGCCGGCGAGCCCGTTTCCGGATGAACAAACTCGGCGTTGAGGCCGAGGCTCTTCAGATGCGCGACGTTGCCGGTCGAGCACATGAAGACGGCGATTTCGCCCTGCTGGAACAGCGTCATCTGGTGATTGGTGCTGTCGACGACGCCCTTCAGATGCTCCGGATGGTCCTTGAACAGCTTGAAGACGGCATCCATGTCGTTGGGACCAGAACCGAAGATCTTGGCGATTTCGGTATAGGCCATCACGGCGGTGTTCGAGGCAAAGCCCGTCCACGAGACCTTGCCACTATAGGCCGGGTTCTCGAAGAGATCACGATAGCCCTTCGGCTTCGGAACGAGATCGGGATTGTAGGCGATGCCGTTGACTTCGATGGTCACGGTTGGGCCGTATTCGCCCTGGAAGGACGGATCGAGCATTCCCCAGTTCTTGAGCTTGCTCGAATCGATCTTCTGGATCAGGTTCTTCTCGATGGCGACCGCCATCTGGCCCGGCGACATCAGCAGCGTGTCATAGGGCGGGTTGCCGGGGCTCGCCATGATCTTAGCGAGCTGGTCCTGCGCGAGTGCCGGAGCAACCGTGAGGTCATAACCTGCATCCTTGACCATCGGGGTCAGGACGGTGCGATAGGCGTCCTCCCAGCTCCCTGGAAAGGTGGCAGCGACAGCGCCGCCGCCTGCAGCGCGGACTGCAAGCGGAAGCATGGCAGATGCGGCGACACTGGCCGCCAGGAAACCGAACCCGCGACGGGTAATCTGAAAGTCCTTCATAACGTTCACCTCTGTTGATCTGTTTCTTCACTCATGATTTCCGGTTCGGCCGGAAAGGCGTGACACCTTGCGGTGTCGATCTCTGCAAATAGCTGTGTTCCCGGTTCGGGAATGAATGTGGTGGGTCCTCTGACCTCGGACGTGCGCAGGCCTGTGCCGTCTTCTAGAACAAGGTCATGGACGAGAGAGGGGCCGAGCGGGACGGAAACCGTCATACGGACGGGCAAGGTGCTCTCGCTCGGCTGCGTCGACAGGCGAGCCTCTTCCGGACGGAAGGTGATCGTGAGCTTCGAGCCGAGAGTGAAGCTCAGCCGGCGCGGCAGGAGCAGGGTCCGGTCATTGGCAAGGCCAATCAGGGTGCTGTCAGCATCGAGCCGCAGCACCGTTCCGTTGAGCAGGTTGGCCTGGCCGATGAAGGTGTTGACGAAGAGCGTCTTCGGGCGATCGTAGACCGCCATCGGCGTGTCGATCTGCTCGACATTGCCCTGGTTCATCAGCACCAGGCGATTTGCGAGGCTCTGAGCCTCCTCCTGGTCATGCGTGACGATCAGCGTCGTGATGCCGAGCGTCTTCTGCAGGTGCAGCAGCTCCACCTGCAGATCGAAACGCAGGGCGCGGTCGAGCGCGCCAAAGGGTTCGTCGAGCAGAAGAAGGGACGGGCGTCCGGCGATGGCGCGGGCGACGGCCACGCGCTGCTGCTGACCGCCGGAGAGTTCCCGCGGCAGGCGGTTTCCATAATCTTTGAGCCTGACGAGAGACAGCATCTCCTCGACGCGCTCCTTGCGCTCGGCGCGGGGAAGCTTCTGGCAGGCGAGCGGATAGGCTATGTTTTCTGCGACCGTCAGATGCGGAAACAACGCATAGTTCTGGAAAACCATGCCGACGCCGCGCGAGCGGGCCGAGACATTGGCGAGGTCTTGATCCCCGAGCACAATCCTGCCGGTCTTCGGCTGTATCAGCCCGGCGATGGCACGCAGCACGGTCGACTTGCCGCAGCCGCTCGGCCCGAGCAGGGCAACGATCTCGCCGGCCTCGATATCGAAGGCCACGTCGCTGATGGCATTCTGGCCACCATAGCTGTGGGTGAGGCCCTGAACACTGAGCCGTTTGCGTTCAGCCGTATTCGGTATGCCTGGCATAGGGCCTCCCTGGTTCTGGGGCGGGGTCACGGACTGCTGCGCTGTCTCCGGCACAAGACGGAGGTGCGGTCCAGCGAGGAATTTTGCGTCGAGCTTGTTCATGAAAAGCGAATTGCAAGCGGCATGCCAGTTTTGCAGTTCGCGCTTGACGATAGAAGCAAACATATGAAAAATAATCGATATTTATGATTTATAAAGTTTCGAAAGTTTATAATAAGAGATATTAAATTGAAAATTCGAATTTATGTTTTGTATAAATTTTCGCCAGCATCGTATATTAAATGAGCATCAGATAGCCGCAGTCACGGCCTCTGAGCAGGCGACCATGTGTCGAAAATCATGGGATTTGGCATCTGAGGAGGCGTTTTTTTGGTCTTGTGGGCGGATGAGTCGGTCAAAAATGATACGACAGGGCCAGGTAGCATAAAAATTGTGCATTCGATGTTCGAAACTTTATGCGAATAATACTGCGAAACTGTGTCCGAAATATCGTCATCGACAAAAAGTGTATAAATATCAGATAATTATTGATCAATAACTGCAGGTGGCACGACGATTGCATGGATGATCCCGAGAATTCACCGATACAAAAATGGAAGGGGATCACATGATGCGCATTCAGAAAATCTTGAAGGCCGGAGTTGCCGGAGCGATGGTCACCTTGATCGCAGCCTCTGCCCATGCCGCCGAGAGTGCCGCCGAGAAGATGACGGCCGATGCCGATGTCGCCAAGCTCCCCGGTGTCGTCCTCACGCAGAAGCTCGCCGACGGGCTGCCGCCCTCCGTCAAGTCATCGGGCGTCCTGAAGGTCGCGACCGACCTGACCCCGCCGATCAGCTTTCACGGCGAAGACGGCAAGCTGATCGGCATCGATGCCGATATCGCCGCCGCACTCGGCGTCATCCTGGGTGTCGATGTTGAGATGACCGATGTCGGCGCGGGTGCTGCAATCGTGCCCTCCATATTGGCAAAGCGCTTCGACATCTCGATCTCGGGGATCAACGACGACCCGGAACTCGAAAAGCAGGTCGACGTGATCGACTACATGTATGACGCCACCACGATCATGACCGGCAAGGACAATCCGCTCGGGATCAAAAGCATGGACGATTTGTGCGGCAAGAAGGTCGCCGTTCCTGTCGGTACCTTCCAGGCGAAGATGGTCGAGGCGACATCGGCCAAGTGCGCGACGCCGGTCAACATCATGTCGATCCCGAAAATGCCGGATGTGCTGCAGGCCGTACGCACTGGGAGGGCTGACGCCACGGTCAATGGCTACGCCACCAGCGTCTACACGACCAAACACCAGACCGGAAACGGCAAGGGCCTGCAGGCGCTGCCGGATATCCGCCTTGCCGTCGGTTATCTCGGCATGCTGACCGCCAAGGACAACCCGCAACTGCGCGACAGCGTCGTTGCCGCCTTGCAGCAGATGGTGGACTCCGGCGCCTACGAGACCATCATGAAGAAGTGGAGCCTCGGACCGCTGGCCGTGAAGACCGTCAAGGTTAACGATGCCGCCAACATGCCTGCGGATTGACGCCGATGGCCCAGTTTCAAGCGTCACCAATTTCGCTTACCCTTGCGCCATCGGTCGGAAGACCGATGCGTTGGGGCCAGATCGCAACCGGTGCCATCGCGATTTCAGCGCTGGCCTTCTTCGCGCTCGTCGTCGGGCAGAGCCAGAGTATCCAGTGGTCGGAGATCCCTCGCTATCTCGTGGATCCTTCGATCCTGCGCGGCGTGCTGTTGACGCTTGAACTGACGGCAGGCGCCATGGTGTTCGGCATCGTGCTCGGATGCCTGCTGGCACTGATGGCGACGAGTCAGAACCTGGTCCTGAAGGCGATCGCCGCCGGCTTCGTCTGGTGGTTTCGCGGCGTCCCGCTCATTGTCCAGATCTTCTTCTGGTTCAACATCGCCCTCTTCATCCCGCAGGTCGGGATGGGAAGCTTCACCATTTCGATCAACGATCTGGTGACGCCGGCCCTGGCTGGCTTTCTCGCACTCGGGCTGCATGAAGCCGCCAACATGTCGGAGATCATACGCGGTGGCCTGGTCGCGGTCGATCGCGGCCAGCGGGATGCGGCATCCGCGCTGGGATTGAAGCCGGTGCAGACATTGCGGGCCGTTATCCTGCCGCAGGCAGCCCGGCTCATCGTACCGCCAACCGGCAATCAGGCGATCGGCATGCTAAAGGCGAGCGCCATCGTCTCCGTTATCGGGATGCAGGATCTGCTGACCCAGGCACAGGCGATCTACGCCCGGAACTTCCTGGTGATCGAACTGCTGTTCGTAGCCTCGATCTGGTACCTCGCAATCACCAGCATCGCATCGATCGGCCAGCATTTCCTCGAACAAAGCCTCGTTCCGAAGGGCTGAAGCTCGGCGGAGAGGCCCCGTGTCAGGAGGCGCGGCCGGTAGCGTCGGCTGCCTTTAATTTCACCGAACGCCCAACACCAAAGATCGCCATGGAAGCGATCCGATCAGGAAACAGTAAAGGAGCTTGAAATGAAATTGGGTATCGACGGGCTGAAGCTGCCCGAAGCGAAGAAGCGTGGCCCGCTGGCAAGTCTCGACCATGTCAAGGAATTGGGTCTGGCGGGCATCTTCTTTAGCACTGTCCTCGACATGAGCCCGGATCTCGATGGCGGTTTGCTGCGGGAGATCCGCGCCAAGGCCGACGAGCTCGGCCTTTATCTCGAAAGCGGCATCGGCAAGATCAATCCCTATTGCAGCGCCGAAGCGCCGGAACTGCGAGCAATCGGCGATGGCGACATCATCGCTGGCTTTACACGGATGATCGAGGCGAGTGCAGCAATCGACTGCCGTGAGCTCTGGGTTTCACCTGGTAACTTCAAGTCGGTTTATCGCGGGCGGCTGGCCAATGACCGCTTCCGCACGGATATCAGCTGGGAAGACCAACTTATCGCCATCGAAAAGGTGCTGCAGAAGATAGCCCCCGTTGCCCGCGCAAACGGCACGCATATCAACATTGAAACCCATGACGAGATCACCTCCTTCGAGATCCTGAGGCTGATCGAGGCGGTCGGCTCCGACTGCGTCGGCGTCGTCTTCGATACGGCAAACGGACTGCAGCGAGCCGAGCATCCGGTGTTTGCCGCCAAGCGTCTGTCGCCCTATGTGCGCCAGACCCATGTCAAGGATGCCTATGTCGGTCGCGCCCCCGGCGGTCTCGATTTTCAGACCCGGCCCTGCGGCGGCGGCATAGTTGATTTCGCCGCGATCCTTCCCATTCTTGCGGACGCTAACCCCACGCTGAACCTGTCGCTGGAAGTCGCCCAGTCTGTCGCCGACAAGCCTCGCAAGGCTAATCCGCGGCAGTGCATCGAGATCGAGGATCCGGTCTGGCGAGCTGGCCACCCGGACCTGACGGCGGATGAGCTTGCGGCCTACATGGCGATGGTGGATGCCTATGAAAAGCGGGTCGCCTCCGGAGCGGTTCTCGACTGGGAAGCTTATGAGAGCCGCTGCTACGGCTACCCGACCTATCAGACGCAATCCTACGGCTTCAATGAGGCGATTGTTTTCATCAAGCAGTCGGCCCGCCACATCGAGGCTATTTGCGCCGAAACGGGTATTGCCTTGTCCCCGCCGGCAAAAGAACAAAAGGCAGCCTAGCCTTTGAAGACAGCGCGCGGGCGGAAATTTTCGTCGGCGCCCTCACAGGGGATTTCTATCAAAATCCAGTGGTTGCGCAGAAACATTCTTATAGAAATAATTACAACGAATGGATATTCGGTGCACGAGTAACTGGACACGCAAAACATACCGAGGCTTGAAGTGGTGAAGGCAATAAGGAAGACGCGCCGCCAAAACGTAAAGACGCCGCCCGCGTCCAATGGGGCGGCCGATAGCGCCGACAACAACGACGACGTCTCCGAGCGCATTCGCGCCACGCTGGCGGCAGCTATCGGTGAAGGCGCCTTAAAGCCGGGCACGAAAATCCTGGAGGAGGCGATCGCGGAGCATTTTGGCGTTAGCCGCACGGTCGTACGCGGCGCGCTCGGTGTTCTCGAAAGTGATCACCTCCTGGAGCGAAAGAGAAACCGCGGCACTTTTGTTGCCGAACCCAGCATTGCCCAGGCCAATAACCTGTTCGAAGCCCGCCGAAAACTTGAAGGACTTCTGCTGGAACTCGTTATTGCACGGGCAACGGCCGAACAACTCGATGCCCTGCAAAAACTGACCGACGAAGAAGAGCACATCCATCACCATGGTGATGAGAAGTCCAAGACGGTTCTGTCTGGGAAATTTCATATCGTACTCGCCGAAACCGCCGGAAATCCTGTCTTGACGGAGATGCTCTCGAAGATCGTCGCTCGCCTGTCCCTCGTCATGTCCTTGTACGAAGAAGAGCGTAAGGACGACTGCGGCGCAGACCACCACCGAATGATCGTGGCGGCGCTGAAGGCCAAGGACCTGGCGAAGGCTCAGCAACTAATGGACCATCACCTGGCCGATATCGAGGGCCGCGTGCGGCTCACCGAAGGACACGGTGATCGGCATACGTTCTTGGCTGTGCTGGAGAACTTCTCGTAGTTTCGAACGTCGCCTCCCGAATAAGATATGGCCATCAATGTTCGCCTTGATGATATTCGAACCGACGGGGTGGAGATCGCTCCTGTGCCCTTGGCCTCTGCTGCCGAAGTGACCGCCGATCCGGAGCGGAGTTGCAATTGACGTTTGGCCGGTGCGACGCGCCGTCCGGCAACTGACGGCTCTAGTGGAGCGTGCCGCTGATCACCATTTTTGATACAAATGCGGAAAGAAGCTGGCTGTCGAAATGGCCCGGCGAATTCATCATCATGTTGATTGCCTCCGCTTGCGAGAAGGCGCGCTTATACGGCCTGATTGTGGTCAACGCTTCGTAAACGTCACAAATCGCCGCAAGCCGGGCTACGTAAGGGATCTTCTTTCCGGCGAGCCGACCAGGATAGCCAGAGCCATCGAACTTTTCGTGGTGGTAGCGACAAATGTCGAGCACCTGCTTGGGAACATGCGCGACATGAGAAACCAGCTCATATCCTCGCTGAGGATGCCCGCGCACAAGATCCATTTCCTCGGCCGTCAGTTTACCGGGTTTCGTCAAAATTTCGTCCGGCAGCGCCATTTTTCCCAGATCGTGAACCAGTCCACCCAGTCCCAGGACCCGTACCTCCTCTTCTCCATGACCGAGGCTGCGCCCCAGGGTGATCATCAGTGCGCTAACCGCCAGCGAGTGGAGAAACGTCAGCTCATCTTTTTCCTTCAGCTTCGCAACTGCGATCAGCGCACCGGCATTGTCGAAGGCTGCCGACATGATCCGCTCCACAGCCGAGCTTGCCGCATCGCTGGCAAAAGAGGCTTTGATCCTGGCGTGGGCAAGCATTTGGCGGATCTGCGGTCTCGTATCCTCTACGCATTCCCTCGCCTGCTTGATATCCTTCGCCGAAAACACGGCACGAAGCTGGGCGTCAAACGCAGCCCGGTCGATGTCCTGTGTCGCACCCGGGTCGACATCCGCGCCTTTTCGGACGTCGATCACGACCGTCATCAGGCGGCTTGCCATCAAACTCTCGACCTGACCGGCCGCCGAGATCAGGAACGGCTTGAACCGGCGTGTCCTGTCTTCCCCCTCAATCTCGACGTCCTCGACATACATTCCGACCCGCAATTGGCTGACATGTATCCGTTTTCGCATCTCTGATCCGTTCAAAATGATCTTGGTACTCATGTGTTGTCTCAGGTATCGGGCCTTGCCCGAGCGCGAAACCTCGCCCAGGGAGGCTATCGGGCTCCGGCACGGGTCTTGTCTTTGTTGGGCCATTGTCCATGCTGCTCTAAAATGGCTGCGGCAGCCGTTCGATCGACTGCTTTCGAAAAGAGGTAGCCCTGTCCAAGCTTGCAGCCGAGCTGGCTCAACTGAGCAGCTTGGGATTCTGTCTCAATCCCCTCTGCGACAACCCGGATTCCCAGCTTGTCAGCTATTCCGATCAGGCCTTCAACGATGAAAGTTCCTGCGTCGCCGGGCACCATGCGATCGATGAAGGACTTGTCGATCTTGATGATGTCGACCGGCACCGTCAGCAGATGGGTCAAAGACGCGTAGCCCGTGCCAAAGTCGTCGAGGGCAACCCGTAAGCCCTTGGACCGAAGAGCCTTTATCTCCTCCGCCACAACATAGTCCCGTTGTCCGAGGTAAACCGATTCCGTTACTTCGAGGATGATGTGCTTAAGAGGAACCTCCGCTTCCCCGAAAATGCGGCACAGCCTGTCTTGCAGATTACCGCCACGAAAATCTGCGGCAGACAGGTTGATGCCGACATGTTGAAGAGGAAGGCCTCGGGCGAGCCAGCTCCGGATGTCCCTTGCAACCCTCAGTAACATCCGTTGTGTCAGCTCAGCAGCAATATGGGCGTCTTTCGTGGCCTCATGGAAATGCGCTGCGGCTATGATTTCGCCGGAAGGCGTGGTCATTCGACACAAGGCTTCGAAACCGACAATTTCGCGAGTATCCAGGCGCAATATCGGCTGGTAATGCGCGTCGATCCGATCCTCTTCCAGGGCGACGCCCACATCGCGAACCGCCCTGAAGCGTCGGGTCAGGGCGGTGCCCAGGCCGGGATAGTGTTGCACGTACCGGCCGCGATTGTGTTCTTTCGCATGATAGAGCGCCACATCGGCGTTCTGGCGGATCTGGTTAGGGTTTGGTTCCATCTCAGCCAGCGCACCGCCAATCGTCGCGGCGGGAAAGACGACATGACCGTCGCAGGTTGACGGAGAGGACAGTGCTTTCAAAATGTCGGTTGCCCTGACATTCAGATCAAGGTCCTTGTCGTCCGACACAATGACAGCAAACTCATCTCCACCGAGCCTAAACGTGTTTTTGGGGCCTGCTGTCGCGGCGATCCGGTCTGCAACCACTTGAATCAATGCGTCGCCGGCTGCGTGCCCGAACGTGTCGTTCACGAGTTTCAAGTTGTCGATGTCCACCAGCAAGATGCCCCAGGCGCGCCGGGATCGAGGCAGCTCTTCGGCTAGAAGCTGGTTGAAACGAGCGCGATTCGACAGCCCTGTTAAAGCGTCGCTGTATGTCAGCCGCTGACGTTCCATTACACGTTCTTCGCGATCGATGGCGATTATGCAGAGATGGACACAGGCGTCGACGAGGTCCCGTTCGATGGCCTTCGGACCGCGGTGGTCTCGATAGTAGAAGGCGAAACTACCAATCACCTGCTCGCCACGCTTGATCGGGCTGGACCAGCAAGCCTTCAATCCCAGTGGAAGGACCAGGGACTTGAAGTCCTGCCAACGAGGATCAGTCTCGATATCGGTGACAATGACCGCTTCACCGAAATAGGCAGCAGCGCCACAGGAGCCCGCAAGAGGACTGGCCTCAAGATTGTCGACAGCCGCTGAATAGTGAGGCGGTAGGGAAGGTCCAGCGAGTGTGTGAAGACGGCTCCCGTCGAACGTCAGCACCGAAGCGATGATCCCAGGAACGGCGGCCTCAACCTCGAGGCAAAGTTGCTCCATCGTTGCTGCCAGCGGTTCCCCTTTGGCAATCATTTCCAGAATGGCATTCTGCAACTCAAGGATCATGACGTCACTTCCCGGAAGGAGACCCTCCCTAGCAAACCGACTTTCAGATCAGGTTACGCGGTTGATTAGATTTTGATCGAATAGACGCCGATGATCAGTTAAGAACCCCGTCGTGCCGAGCCTCGCGTGCGAAAGGTTTTATCCATCATTCGGATCTCCTTCTCGAACGGAGTGGGATTGACCGAATGTCGCGGTCATTCTCTAAAGGTGACTGTGAACATACAATCCTCAGTCGTACTTTTGAGGACGCCGAGTAGTGAGCACTGCATAATTTTCGAGAGTCAGAAATCAGCTTATCGGATATGGTTCGGAATGCGTTGCAATGTCCCCGTCTGGCCGTCGCCGCACTATGGAAATTGGCCCAAAAAGATGATCGGTGGCGATAAATACGTTGGCTCCGTAGGCAAAGCATCGCTCGCGATCATCGCGCTGATGTTCCTGTCATTCACCACCCTCCTGTCGATCTGGCTCATATCCAGTTACGAGACAGCTGTTCGCCGGGGCGATGAGCGTGTCAGCGCCGCTTCCAAAATCGTTGCAGCGAACGCGAATTGGTTGAATTCCCTTGCTCGGGAGACCCTGCACCGAATTGATGATGCTCTGGGGCCGAGTACATCTTTGCCCGGCCCCGATCGGGTGCGCGATCTCGACGCTGCCGTCTATGACCTTCCTCCTCAGGCGACCGCCTATGTCATCGGGGCAGATGGAAAAACGCTCTTTTCGAACGATCGCGATATCAAGCCGATCAACGTTACGGACCGCGACTACTTCGTTCGGTTGAGAAACGGCGCTGACGAATATACATCCCCGCTGATCATCAGCCGCCTTTCCCAGCGGCAGATATTCGTCTTCAGCCGCAGGCTCGAACGCAATGGCGTGTTCGCTGGCGCCGCCGTGATTGCCTTCGACGCGAGCATCCTAAGGCCAATATGGGACGCGGTCGCGATAGGCGAGAACTCGATTGTCGGCCTCATCAGGCGCGACGGGCAACTTATCGCCCGATACCCGGAACCCGCCGGACCAGTCGATATGCGAAACCACAAGCTGTTTACCGACTATATGAGGAAGGCGACATCAGGCACATATCGCTCCGTGTCGCCAGTCGACAATGAAGATCGCCTGGTCGCATACCGAATCCTCGAACGCACCCCTTTTGTGGCCATTGCTTCGGCAGATATCAACGTAATCATGCAGCCCTTTTGGGAGGATGCCAAAATCGCGGCTTTATTGGTCGCTTTCGCCCTCGTCGGGGCTTTGGCAGCTGCATTGTGGATTCAGAACCTCATCAAGGTGGACACATTGCACACCAGGCAGCTTGCGGATGCGTTGCGATCGAATGAAACGCTCATGCGCGAGATACACCATCGAGTGAAGAACAACCTGCAGACGGTGATGGCCCTGCTGCGCTTGCAGGGTTTTGAACCGGAAGCCGTTCAAAAATTAAACGAGCGCATCTCTGCGATGTCCGCAGTTCACGAGCAGATGTACGGCTTCGACCAGTTTAGCGGAATATCTGCTCGGGAATTCATTCCATCATTCGTTAGGACGCTCGTAGACGTCCATGGTCGCGCCGTTTCCGTTGACTTTGAAATCGACGACATCGTGATTGCGGCCGACAAGGCAACGCCGTTTGCCCTCCTGCTCAACGAGTTGATTGCCAACAGCATGAAATACGCCTTCGACGGCCGGGCATCCGGAAATATTCGCGTCATGCTGCACGCGACTGAAGGAGAGGAATCCCAACTGACCGTCGCCGACGACGGGATTGGATTCGATGGCCGATCGGACAGCGCCGGGATGGGGACGCGGCTGATTAAAGCCTTCGTAAATCAACTGCATGGCGAGGCGAGATACAATCGCCTGGAAGGAACGCAGTTTACGGCAACCCTCAAGCTTACCGATTGAGCGAGAGCTAATTCGAAGCCACCTCCCTGCCCAAAGCAAGACTTCGGTTATCCCCGCCGCATCGGGAGCGGGACGCGGAGCTACTTTGCGAACTTCCCGAGCGTATCCAGATACACAAGATAGTGGTCCCGCCTAGGCTGCGCTGAAAAGACCCGCCCCTTCGCATATCTCTGTGACGTCTCTGCTCGTCTTGAAAGATCATGCGTGCGACATCTGCACGAATCCAAAACGTTTTGGCTTGACTCCCAAAACGTTTTGGAGAATCTTTTTCTCACTTCGGGAGGACGATCTTGGCCAATCTCAAACAGCTTGCGCAATCGCTGGGACTGTCGATCACCACGGTGTCGCGTGCGCTCGACGGTTACGCCGATGTGTCGGCCGCCACGCGAGAACGGGTGCGCGAGGCTGCCGACAAGGTTGGCTACCGGCCGAATGCTTCGGCCCGTCGCCTCCGCAGGCAGCGCGCCGAGCTGGTTGCCGTCACGCTGCCAAGCGATCCTGGCCATATCGGCCCTCCGCATTTCCTCGATATGTTGTCCGGCTGTGCCGAACATCTTGCCGCTGCCGGCCTCAATCTGGTGATTGCACCGGTGCCGCGCGGCGAGAGCGAACTCGACATCTGCCGCCGCTTCGTCGATGGCCGCCGCGTCGACGCCATGCTTCTCGTCCGCACCAAACGGAAGGACGAGCGCGTCGAATTTCTGCAGTCGCGTGGCATTCCCTTCGTCACCAACGGCCGCACCGAAAGCCTGCTGCCCCATCCCTATATCGACGGCGACGGCTTTGCTGGCTTCCGAGCCGCGACGCTGCGCTTCCATGCCGCCGGCCACCGCCGTATCGGCCATATCGCCGGCCCGCAGGAATATTATTTCGCGCATGACCGCTGCCGTGGCTGGCGGGCGGCGATGGAGGAATGCGGCCTTGCGACCGACCTCTGCGCCGAAGGTGCGCCGTTGGAACAGGGCGGCTACCTCGCGGCGCTGGAACTTCTGCGCCAACCATCGCGTCCGACCGCACTCGTCTGTGCCACCGACGAAATGGCGATCGGGGCGCTGAGGGCGCTGCGCGAGGTCGATGGCGGCAACCAGATCAGCATTGTCGGCCATGACGATCTGCCGATGGGCGCCTTCACCAGCCCCCCGCTCTCGACCATGCGCATGACCGGCGAAAACCTCGGCGCGAGCTTCGCCTCGCTGCTGTTGCGCGCCATTGCCGGAGAGCCCGCCGAAGAACTCCAGGAACTTCACGCGATCGAATTCGTCGATCGCGACAGCCATCGCCGTCCCGCCAAGGCGGCATAGACAGAAGTGCATCTCAAACAAAGAACAATGAAGGAGGAGAAGATGAAACATATCATGTCATTTGGAATTCTGGCTTCCACCGTGCTGGCCTTCGCCTCGCCGGTGCTTGCCCAGACGGTTTTCGTGTCCACCCAGCTTCGCCCGATCGAAGAGGCGACCGTCGTCCGCGAGGAGCTGTTGAAGGATGTCGGCTCGGTTGATTACGTGGTCGAGGAGCCGCCGCAATTTGCTGTCCGCATGGAGGCCGAACGTCAGGCCGGCAAGCGCACCGTCAGCCTCGTCGGTGCGCTACATGGCGAGCTCTCGCCGCTTGCCGACAAGGACACGCTCGAGCCACTCGACGATCTCGCCAAGAAGCTGGCAGCGAGCGGCATGCCGCAGTCGCTGCTCGACCTCGGCAAGCTCGGCAAGCCGACCCAGCAGTATATCCCCTGGATGCAGGCGACCTATGTGATGGCTGCCAAAAAGGAAGCGCTGCAATACCTGCCTGATGGCGCCGACGTGAACGCGCTGAACTACGATCAGTTGATCGAGTGGGGCAAGAATATGCAGGAGGCGACGGGCCAGCCGCAGATCGGTTTCCCGGCCGGCCCGAAAGGGCTGATGGCGCGTTATTTCCAGGGCTATTTCTATCCGTCCTTCACGGGGGGTGTCGTGCGCACCTTCCAGAGTGCCGATGCGGCTGCTGGCTGGGAGAAGCTGAAGGCGTTGTGGGCCTATGTGACACCGAATTCGACCAGCTACGACTTCATGCAGGAGCCGCTCGCTGCCGGCGAAGTCATGGTCGCCTGGGATCATATCGCCCGGCTGAAGAATGCCATTTCTGCCGCACCGGATGATTATGTGGTCTTCCCCGCTCCCGCCGGTCCCAAGGGCCGCGGCTACATGCCAGTCGTTGCTGGTCTCGCCATTCCGAAGGGCGCGCCTGACAAGGCCGGCGCAGAAAAGATCATCGAGCATCTGTCTATGCCGGACACGCAGCTCCTGACCGCCTCCAAGGTCGGCTTCTTCCCGACCCTGAACGTCAAGCTGCCGCCGGATCTCGACGCGGGCGTTGCCCTTCTCGCCGGTGCGGTCACCGCCACCCAGGCTTCCAAGGACGCCGTCATCTCGCTGCTCCCGGTCGGCCTCGGCGACAAGGGCGGCGAGTTTAACAAGGTCTACATGGACAGTTTCCAGCGCATCGTGCTGCAGAACGAGCCCGTTGCAGACGTGCTGAAGACCCAGGGTGCCACGATGGCCAAGCTGATGACCGACACGAAAGCTGCCTGCTGGGCGCCCGATGCCAAGAGCGACGGCCCCTGCCCGGTCGAATAAATCCGCCCGAGACGCGTCCGGGCGAAATGCCCGGGCGCTCCTTCACCACTCTGCTCGTCAAGGCGGGAGCCGATGACCAATAGCCGACCCTGGATCCCCTATCTGCTGATCCTGCCATCCGTCGCCTTTCTGGCGCTGCTCTTCGTCGTGCCGCTGGTGCAGACAATCTGGCTGGCGGTTTCGGATAATGGTGTGCTGTCGCTTGATAATGCCGAGCGGATGGTCACCGACATCAATTTCACCCGCTCGGTGAAGAACACCTTCCTGCTGACGATCGCTGTCGTGCCGGTGCAGATCGCCATTGCGCTTGCTATGGGCACCATGGTCGCCAAGGTCGGCCGCGGGCGCGAGACGATCCTGTGGATCTGGACGATCCCGCTCGGCATTTCCGATCTCGCCGCCGGTCTCGTCTGGCTGTCGATCCTGCAAAATACCGGCTATCTGAATTCGCTGCTCTTCGGCCTCGGCATCATCGGCAGGCAAGCGAGCTGGCTTTCCTACCAGACGCCGGTCGCGCTCTTCATTGCAATTGCGGTTGCCGAAATCTGGCGCGGCACGGCCATCGTGATGGTCATCATCGTCGCCGGTCTCAACCAGGTGCCGAAGGAATTCAAAGAAGCCGCCGAGATCTTCGGTGCTGGCCCGTGGACGCGCTTCTGGCGCATCACCCTGCCGCTGATCCGCCCGGCTCTACAATCGGCGCTGATCCTGCGCACCGTGCTCGCCTTCGAAGTCTTCGCGGTGGTCTATGCGCTCGGCGGACGCAATTTCCCGGTCCTCGTCGGCGAGGCCTACAACTGGCAGAACCAGAACCAGAACTACAGCGTCGCTGCCGCCTATGCGGTGCTGATCATGATCATCTCGCTTGCCGCCACGCTCATCTATCTGAAGGCCTTGAAAGTCGATCCGGAGCGCCTGCCATGACCACGGACACCATCAGCACGGCCGCAGACACACCCAAAGCGGCCGGCTTCGTCTCTTCACGCCGTTGGCTTCTCTGGAGCGGCATCGCAGCGCTTTGCGCCTGGGTGCTGGTGCCGATCTATCTGGTGGCACTCGGCGCACTTGGCGGTCGCCAAGGCGTCTATATCTGGCCGAAGACCGGTCTTCCCACTGGCATATCGCTGGAGCCCTTCATTCTCTTCCTAAAGACCGAAGGCGTCGTCCAGTCCTTCCTCAATTCGCTGGGGGCAGCCGGCATTACGGTGGCGCTTTCGATCCTGCTCGGCGCGCCGGCCGGTTATGCGCTCGCCCGCTATGATTTCCGCGGCAAGGACAGCTACCGCCTCCTGGTGCTGCTGACCCGCGCCTTCCCGCTGGCAATCCTGGCATTGCCGCTGACGGTCTCCTTCATCCGGCTCGGCCTCTATGACACGATCGTCGGCGTCGGTCTCATCCATACCGTCCTGGCGCTGCCTTTCGCGGCACTCGTTACGCAGGGCATTTTCCTCGGCGTGCCCAAGGAGTTGGAGGAAGCCGCCTGGGTGTTCGGCTGCACCCGCATCCAGGCCTTCTTCAAGGTGGTGGCACCCTTGGCGCTGCCCGGCATCGTCGCAACCGCGGTCTTTGCCTTCGTCATCTCGTGGAACGAGGTCTTTGCCGCCTCGGTGCTGACGGTGCGCAACCGCACGCTGACCGCCTACCTGCTGACCGTGCTGTCGGAAAGCCCGATGCATTACCGTTTTGCCGGGGGCCTGATGCTCATCCTTCCCTCGGTTGTCTTCATCTTCGCGGTCAGACGTTACCTCTTCGCGATCTGGGGCATTTCCTCCAAATAACGGGACCAGAGATATGGCCAATATTGTCATCGACCGCATCCGCAAGAGCTTCGGAGCCTTCCAGGCGCTGAAAGAGGTCTCGCTGACGATCAACGACGGCGAATTCGTCTCGCTGCTCGGTCCGTCCGGCTGCGGCAAGACCACGCTGCTGCGCATCATCGCCGGCCTCGAGACCGCAACGTCGGGAGATGTCCGCATCGGCGACAAGTCGGTGATCGGCTTGCCTCCCAAGGATCGCGGCCTTGCGATGGTCTTCCAGAACTACGCCGTCTTTCCGCACATGACGGTCTATGAGAACGTCGCTTTCGGGCTGCGGATGCAGAAGGCCGACGACGCCAGGGTGAAGGCGCAGGTCGAGAAGGCCGCCGGCCTCCTGCATATCGAGCAATATCTCGACCGCTACCCGAACAAGCTTTCTGGCGGCCAGCGCCAGCGCGTCGCGGTCGCTCGTGCCCTTGCCGTCGAACCGAAGGTTCTCCTGATGGATGAGCCGCTTTCGAACCTCGACGCGTTGCTCCGCCTCGAAATGCGCACCGAACTCAAGACCGTGCTGCAATCGGCGGGGACCACGACGATCTACGTCACCCACGACCAGACCGAAGCCATGGGCCTTTCCGACCGCATCGCCGTCATGCATGGCGGCGTGGTCGAGCAGGTCGGCCATCCTGTCGAGATCTACAATCACCCGGCAACACGTTTCGTCGGCGGCTTCATCGGCAACCCGCCGATGAATTTCATCAAGGTGCCGGTGACGAACAGCCACGTGGCGGCAGGCGCCGAGCAGCTTGCCGCGCCGCAGGGGTCCGGCAATGAAGTGATCCTTGGCCTGCGCGGCGAAGCCGTCGAACTCGCACCGCTGCCGCAGGGTCTCGAAATGAGGGTACGCGTTGCTGAACCGATGGGCTCGCACCTGCTTCTAACCGGCTCGATCCACGACCAGCCGGTGCGCGTCATCCTGCCGGCCTCGGAAACCGTCAAGAGCGGCGACACGATCGGTCTGAAGCTCGACCAGAAGCGCATCACCTGGCTTTCACCCGAAAGCGGCAAGTCCTTTCCGGCCGTCTTGGCCTAAGAATACCGGAGCATCCGACATGAATATGCATATCGACCAGGCGAAGCGCATCCTCGCCGCCAACGATCGCGGCGGTTATACTGTGCCGACAGACCGGCTCTATCCCTTCCAGTGGAACTGGGATTCAGCCTTCGTCGCTATGGGCTTCGCGCTCTACGACATCGATCGCGCCTATCGCGAGCTGGAACGGCTGGTCGAGGGCCAGTGGGCGGACGGGATGATCCCGCATATCGTCTTCCACGCGCCAAGCGAAACCTATTTCCCGGGACCGAACGTCTGGCGCACGACGCACATGATCCCGACCTCCGGCATAACCCAGCCGCCGGTCTTCGCGATCGCGCTGCGCAAGCTGCATGAAGCCGCCGCGGGCAACGATGCCGAGACGCGCACCCTGCCCCTCTACGAGGCGGCGCTGAGATGGCACCGCTGGTGGTATTCCGCCCGCGATCCCGATGGCACCGGGCTCGTTGCGCTCCTGCATCCCTGGGAAAGCGGCAGCGATAATTCTCCCGCCTGGGACATCGCGCTCGCTCGTGTACCCTCCACCACCGATACCCCCGTCGTGCGCAAGGATACCGGCCATGTCGATGCCGACATGCGCCCGCGCGACGAGGATTACCGCCGCTTCATTCATCTGGTCGATACCTATGCCGCCTGTGGCTGGGATCCAGCGAAACAATGGGAAAAGGCGTCCTTCAAGGTCGCCGAGATCCAGACGACCGCCATCCTGCTCAAGGCCGGCGAAGACCTCGAGCACCTTGCCCGCCTGTTCGACCGGACCGAGGACGCGATCGAGATCGCTGCCTTCAATAACCGCACTCGCAAGGCGATAATGGCCCAATGGCGGCCGGATCTTTCGCGGTTCGTGTCGCGAGACCTGATCTCCGGCAAAGATGTCGAAGCCGCAACGCAAGCCGGTTTCATCCCCCTCCTCTCGCTGGACCTCGACAAGCAGGTTGCCGGCGCCCTGGTTTCGGAAATGAAAGCCTGGTCCAAGGATCTCAAGGTCGCCTTTCCGACGACGAAGCCGGGCATCGCCAGCTGGGAGCCGAAGCGTTACTGGCGCGGCCCCGCCTGGGCGATCATCAACTGGCTTCTGATCGACGGACTGAATCGCAATGGCCACGCGGATGTCGCCGAAGAGCTGCGGCGATCCACCATCGCGGCGATCGAAACGGAAGGTTTTGCCGAATATTTCGACCCGGTCACCGGCCAAGGATGCGGCGGCCTCGGCTTTTCCTGGACGGCCGCCGCCTATCTGTGGCTTGAGCGAGGCGTCGGCGTCGCCTGAGCATCGATCCTCATCAATCCGGCTGCCATGGCTGCATGGTGAGCACATTGCCGCCCAGCTTGGCGAAGGCGCGCTGGCGGCAGGAGAAGACGAGGATCTGCTGGTCGCGGGACTGGCGGTGCAGCGCATCGAACATCCGCTCGATCCGGTCGTCGTCGGAATAAACAAGCGCATCGTCGAGGATGACAGGCGCCGGCCGGCCGTCGCGGGCAAGCAGCCTTGCGAATGCGAGGCGGGTCAGCACCGAGAGCTGCTCCCGCATGCCGCCGCTCAGCCGGTCGACATCCTCGTCCAGGCCGTTGCGGCGCACGATCTGCGGCAGCAAGGTGTCGCCGTCAAACGTGATCGAGATGTCGTCGAACAGCAGGCCGAGCAGCGGGGCGAGTTCGTTCATAACAGGCTTGAGATAGAGGTCGCGCGCCGCCGCCCGCGTCGCCGTCAGTGCCTTGCGCAGGCGATCGAGCACGCCGACCTCCGTCTCGAAACGCTTCACCTGCTCGCGCGCCGCTGCCAGCAAATCCCGGCTTTCCAACCAGTTTTCTTCCACCGCGCTGTCCGAGCGGGTGCGGATCTGACCGCCGAGATCGGCAAGCTCTTCGCGAAGCCTGGCAATTTCGCGGCCTGCGGCGTCGGCGACCGAGCGCGCCCTGGCAAGGGCGGCCTCTGCGCCTGCGAGGTCCCGCCCTGTCCTGCGCAAAGGCTCGGCCCGCAGTTCGACAGCATCGACCTGCTCTTTGGCACTGGAAAGCTTGAGAGCAAGGTCCTGTTGCAATTCAGTTCGGCCGGCTTCGGGGCCGATGACCGCCTCGATGGCCTCGAGTTCCTGGCCAAGCCTGGCGTGCTCCGTCTGCGCGCGCAATATGACCTCGCCGGCTTCCGTGCGCATCACTGACGCCTCCCGCGCCCGGTTCCGCGACAGTTCGATGCGCCGCGTCGCGTCCGCGAGACGGGCGCGCACCTCTTCCGGGTCCGCCTCGAGTTCGACCGGATCCTGGCTGAGTTCGGCAAAGCGTGCGGCGTCGAGGTGAAGCTTGTCAATGCCATTCGGGGCGAGATCCGCGAGCCGCTGGCGCGCCCGCACGAGTTCCTCCTGCTTGTTCCGCGCGGCAATATCGCGCTGTCGCGCCGCTCGCAGACTGTCGACACCGAGCTTGGCAAGCAATGTTTGGCGCGTGGCTTCCGCAGTCTCCAGCGCCCCGTCCTGATCTGCCTGCCGGCTGGAGTGGATGGTCAGGGTGCCGACGCCTGTTATGTCGAGCTTCGCGATCCCGGCAAAGCTTCTGTCCTCACCCCCAATCAAGGGCTGGCGGTCCATGCTCACCGATCCGGAGGCATCCTTCAGGTAATCGACCCTGAGCGTGGGAAGACCGACCTCGGCGGCTGCACGCAAGCCGACGATCTTGAGATCCAGCGCTTCAAGCCGCTCGACCGCATCGGCTGGAATGGCGAGCAATGCATGCGCCGCCTCCCCGTCCTCGATCTGCTGGCGCGCCGATTCCGCCTGTTGGAGACGCAGACGGACCTCGGCCAGTCGCTCTGCGGCGTGGCGTGAACGGAGCGCTGCCTCCAGCCGCGCAAGCAGTTGACGGTCTATCCGCTCCTCCTCCTCGGCCGCCTGCACCTCCGCCGTTGCCGCCTCGCTTTCGGCCAGCGATGCCGTGCGTCGCTTGGCTGCACTCGAGAGTTCTTTCTCCGCCAAGGCGAAACGCCGCGCGAGTTCGCCGCTGCGGTTCAATGCCGTGTGGAAGCGGTCGAATACCTGTTGCGCCTCATCGCGGCGGCTGGCGGCCAAGGTGGCCTCGGCATCGAGCGCTTTGAGTTCCCTGTCATGCAGTTTAGCGGCTTCGAGCACCACCTCGGCATTGGCAATCGCCGTCTTTCGGCCGGCTTCCTCATCAGGGTTTTCCAGTTCGCTCAGTCTCGCCTGCACTGAGCGGCGGCGGTCGAGTGCGCCGTGCAGCATCTCGACCTCCTTGGCCAGCCGGGCCTCCTCCTCCTGCAGCCGGTCACGCTCCTCGAGAGCGGCGGCAAAGCGGCCTCCTGCCTTCGGCCGGAGCGTCGCGGTGACCAGGCGATTGAGTTCGTCCTCGCAGGCTTCGAGCACCGCCGACATGCGCCGTCCGCCCGTCAGCGCCTCCACCTCGCCCTGTACCGAAGACAGCAGGCTTTCGCGCACCCGCTTGTCGTTCTCCTCCTCGCTCTTGCTGCGATTTTCGATGCCGGTGACGCCTTGACGCACCCAGAGCAGGCCTGCCGGGCCGGAGGTTCCGCCGGAAATGAGATCGCCGATGAACGCCTCGGCCTCGTCGGCCTGGGCGACGATCCGGCCGCTGCCGAGATCGGTGACGCTGGCACGCCGTCCGCTATGGAACTGCTTGGTCAGGCGGTAGCGGCCGGCTTCGATCGTGATATCGGCCTCGACGATCGGATTGCCGCCGCTATAGGGGCGCAGCATCTGCACGCTCTTTGGATTGCCGCTGTGCGGTTGGAAGAACAGGGCATGCAGCGCCTCGAAACAGGTTGATTTGCCGTGTTCATTGGCGGCGCTCAGCACATTGACGCCGTCGGTGATTCCTTCGACTGATATGCCGCGGCCGGCGAAACGTTTGACATTGTGGAGGCGAAGGGCGGTGAGTTTCATCGATCGATCGCCTCGCAATAGGAAAACAGGCGGATCAACGCTTGGCGCGCCACGTTCCTGTCGTCGCCGGAACGGGCCTCGTCGAGGCTTTCGGCAAGCAGCAAGTCCGCAGCATCGCGCAGCGCACCGGCTCGATCGATGGTCTCGAGATCATCGCTCTCGCAGTCGGTCCCCAGAAGGGCGGTATCGATCTCCAGATGCGCAAATTCCGGCGCGACCTGCTCCAGCAGGCTGATCATTGCTGTGCGCCCGTTCAACCGGGCACGGCCGGACAGCGCGATGCGCAACAGGGTTTGTCGGCGCGCGAACGGTTCGGGCAACGCGGCCTTCAGCACTTCAACACCGTCTTCCGATGCCAGCAGAGGAAGGTGCAATGTCTGCCAGGAAAAACTGGCGGTCGTCACCGCCGCCGTCGTCGGCATCGCCCCCTGCCCGGCAATGGAAACGACCATCGCCTGCCCCGGCCGGTTATGCTTGAAACGGTCCGGCTCGGGCGCACCGCTGTAATACGTCCTGGCGTCCACCGCCACCGATCCGTGCCAATCGCCGAGCGCCATATAGTCGAGGCCGGCCAGCGCCGCGCGGTTCGGCGCAATCACGTTGGTGGCCGTGGCATCCTCCGAAAATTCCTGGATCGGGCCATGGGCGAGGCCGATGCGGATGGCGCCGTCCGGTGTGGCGGCACCCGTCATCCATTCGGTCAGGTCGCGGCCCGGCCTCCTGGTCGTGCAAGGCGCCGGCAGCAGGATGACATCAGGTCCAAGCGGAAGGGGCACCGCTTCCGTCGCCAGGATGACATTGTCGGGCACAACGCCGCGCGCCGCACTCCAGAGCTGGTCCGCCAGCAGTGAATCGTGGTTGCCCGGAAGCAGGACCCAGCGCAGCGGCGTATTCCGGGCCATCTCGCCAAGCGCTTGCCGAAGCACGGCAGGCGTCGGCGTCTCGGTATCGAAGGTGTCGCCCGCGAGCAGGATGACACCAGCGCCATGCTCTCGTGCCGCAGCGGCGAGCCTAGCGATCACGCCATGCCGCGCCTCGCGCAGGCGCCCTCTCAAATCCTCCGGAAGATTGCCAAATCGTTTGCCAATATGAAGGTCCGAACTGTGCAGGAAGGAAAACATTAATCAGCTATGTTTGCGATGCGCTGCGAGCTTTCGAGCATGGCCAAGGACCTCTCGTCCGTAGTTTCGTGATTCCGTTGTTCCATGACAGACCATGCCCCCCGATAACAGGCGAGGCAAGTCGATCCTGGCTGAGCGAGCTGTTATCCAATGCTTGTCTAACTCTCAGCGGTACTCGACATCGCATCGCCCAGCAGCCTCGATGCAAATGCCGCTGGTCCAGCACGCTGGCGAAAGGGTCGTCCATTGTCTTTGTCGGCTGCCAACGGCGACGGAGTGCCGACTGATCTTAAGTAACCTGGTTGAACACGACCATCTTGTCGTCGGCCATCTCTTCCATCGTTGAGGGAATGCCGCCGACCCCGTATCCGGACTGTCTGCGTCCGGCGAAAGGCATCCAGTCGGTGCGAAACGCCGTATGGTCGTTGACGAGAACGGCCGATGCATCCAGATGTTTTGCCGCCTTGAGAGCAACCGCTATGTCGGCGGAAAAGACGCTTGCCTGGAAGGCATAGGGCAGCGAGTTGGCAATGCGGATCGCCTCGTCGAGGTCGCGGTAGCCGAAGACGCAAGTCAGCGGTCCAAAGACCTCGAGCACCGACACCTTCGCTTCGACAGGCGGGTTCAGCAGAACCGAAGGCAGAAGCGTCGTATCGGACATCCGCCCGCCGCCGATCTGCTTGGTCCCGGCATCCGTCGCCTCCTTGATCCAGCTCGTGACGCGGTCCGCCTCGCGCGGCAGGATGAGCGGCCCTACCTCGGTTTGTGCAAGCTTGGGATCGCCGACATGCAGGGCCGCAACCTTGGCGGCGAGAGCCTCGGTGAAGGAAGCCAGAATATCTTCGTGCACGAAAAGACGCTGCGCCGACACGCAGACCTGCCCAGCGTGGTAATAGCCGCCCTTGACGATGGTGCCGACAATCGCATCGACATTGGCGCTGCGGTCGACGATCACGGGTGCCGCTCCGCCATGTTCCAGCGCGCATCGGGTGCCCGGCGGCAACTTGCTTTTGAGGTACCAGCCGACCTTTGCAGAGCCGATGAAACTCAGAAACGCCACGCGACGATCGGTTGCGAAGGCTTCGGCAAGCGCATTGTCCTCGGTGATGAGGGTCTGGCACCAGCGTTCGTCGAGACCGGCCTCCCAGAACAGCTTGACGATCTCGATGCAGGAAATCGGCGTCGTTGCCGCCGGCTTCACGATCACAGGGCAACCGACCGCAATCGCCGGCGCGATCTGATGGATGATGAGATTGAGCGGATGGTTGAAGGCCGATATCGCCGCCACGACCCCGATCGGCTCCTTGGTGGTGAAAGCCCATCGGTTCGCGCTGGCCGCAGTCAGCCCCATGGGGATTTCCTTGCCGCCGAAATTGCGCAGTTCGTCTGCCGCGTTCACCAGGCCGTCGATCCCGCGCGTTACCTCGATGATTGCGTCGGTCAGCGGTTTGCCGCCTTCGCTGGCGATCATCATCGCAAAGCGGTCGCGGTTCTCCTGCAGAAGCGCCGACGCCTTCCTGAGGATTGCCATCCGCTGATGCGCGGGCAGCCAGCCGTCGCGATCGGCAAAGGTCTTTGCGGCGAGCTGAAGCTTCTGTTCAAGGGCTGCCGCGTCGTCTGCCGGCAGCTCTGCAATCGGCACGCGGTCGAACGCCTGATAGACCTTCATGGTAGACTGCATCTCAGGCCTCCAATATCGCGGGGAGCCGCTCGCGAAGCTCCTTCACCAGCACGCGTTCATTTTCCGAGTAGTCGACCGGCACATTCACCAGATGGACGCCACCTCCAGAGAATGCCTCTTCGAGGACCTTTTTGAACTGGCCGATATCGTCGACCCTGGTTCCCCTGGCGCCGTAGGATTCGGCATATTTCACGAAGTCGGGATTGCCGAAGGTCATCCCGAAATCCGGGAACTCATCCACCGCCTGCTTCCAGCGGATCATGCCGTAAGCATTGTCCTCGATGACAAGAACGACGAGGTTGAGTTTCAGCCGGACGGCCGTCTCGAGCTCCTGGGAGTTCATCATGAAGCCGCCGTCGCCGCAGATCGCCATGACACGCCGCTCCGGGTAGAGCATCGAGGCAACCATCGCCGACGGCAGCCCGGCTCCCATCGTTGCAAGAGCATTATCGAGCAGCAGCGTGTTCGCCATCCGCGTCCGGTAGTTTCGGGCGAACCAGATCTTGTACATGCCGTTGTCGAGCGCCAGTATGCCGTCATGCGGCATCACCTCTCTTATATCGTGGACCAGCCGCTGTGGCGTGAAGCGATCCTCCGTCGCCCGCGCGGCGATGCGCTCGAGAATGCGCTCGCGGAGATGAAGAAGCGCCTGCGCGTTTGGCAGCTTGCCCTCGAGGCGATCGGCCAGCGCCTTCAGAGAGGGGCCGATGTCGCCGATGACCTCGGATTGCGGGAAATAGACCTGCTCGACGGTCGCCGGCTGATATCCGATATGGACGACCTTCGGACCGCCCTTGCCCATGATGAACGGCGGCTTCTCGATGGTGTCATGGCCGATCGTGACGATGAGGTCGGCCTGTTCGATGGCTTCGTGGACATAGTCGCGCTCCGACAGCGCCGCGGTGCCCATGTAAAGTTCGGTTCCACCCGGAACCGTTCCCTTCCCCATTTGGGTCGTGAAGAACGGGATGCGCGTGCGGATCACGAATTGCGCGATGTCGGAGGTCGAGCGCGGACGCGAGGCGGCGGCCCCGAACATCAGAAGCGGACGCTTGGCCGCGGTGATGAGCGCGGCTGCGCGGTTAAGCGCCGCCTCACTTGCCGTCGGCAGTTCGAGCTGGTGCGGCGCAATCAGCGCCACCTCCTGGCATTCTTCGGCCGCGATATCTTCCGGAAGCTCCAGATGCACCGGCCCCGGCCTTTCCTCCTGGGCGATGCGGAACGCCTCCCTGACCGTCGTCGGGATCATCTGCGGCGATACGATCTGCCTTGCGAGCTTGGTCAGCGGCTTCATCGACGCGACGACGTCGACCACCTGGAAACGCGCCTGGCGGGATGAGAGGATCCCTTTCTGACCGGTGATCATCACCATCGGCATCGCACCGAGCAAGGCGTATGCCGCACCCGTCGAGAGGTTGAGAGCACCCGGCCCAAGCGTCGTCAGGCAGACGCCGGGCTTGCCAGTCAGGCGGCCATAGGTCGCGGCCATGAACGCCGCCGCCTGCTCGTGTCGGGTGAGCACGAGCTCAATCGACGACTTGCGGATGGATTCGACGACGTCGAGATTCTCTTCGCCGGGAATGCCGAAGATGCGCTCGACACCTTCGTTCTCAAGCGCTGCCACTAGAAGATCGGAGCCTTTGGTCATGGATGTGTGCCCGTGCTGTTTGATTCGAGGCTTCAAAAGGAAGGACCCTTCGAAGATATGTTCTTTTCCGGGCCTGTCCATGCATTCGGCGGCATCGGCGGTTGTCCTCAATCCCGGTGAGAGTTTGTAGATAGGATTTGGGGCGGGAATAAAAAAGCTCTCCGCAGTTCTGCTGGCAAACAGCTTTGACTGATGATGTGAGGTGTCGCGGTTCGGGCCGGCAGCACAATGGCTTGGCGGCTAAACGGCTACAGGAGCCCCTTGGCCTTGAAGTCGGCGGCGAAGGTGGCAAGCGGCATAACGAGGGTGAGCGGTTTCCCTTGCAGCGGTTCGGCGCCGTAGCTGGCATACCAATGGGCGGCGCGCTCGCTCTTGGCATCGATGATTAGCAGGATCCCGCCGCCCTCGCTGGCGAGCCGCAGGCAACGGAGCGCTGCAGCAGCGATGAGCTGACCGCCTAAACCTTTTCCCGCCACCTTTATGTCGGTTGCCAAGCGCGCGAGCTTGAAGCCTGCGACTTCATGGCGTGCGAGGCCTCTCGTCATCTTCGGAGGCACGGCCTCATGCGTAACGGCAGAGGGCGCGACTGTGTAGAATCCGAGGATGCGATCAGGGTGGGCCTTGTCGATAGCGCAGAAGGTTTTCGCCGCATTCTGCTCATGGCTCTGCCGGGCGAAGCGCCGAATGAACTCGTTCATTGCCGCATCACCGCAATCGAATGAGGCCCGATCATGCGACTTAGCGATCGGCTCTTCATGCCAGACGGGGAGGGTCACAAGGCATCCGGTAGAGCAGAGATCGCGGCGCGTAGTCTCGCGTTTGGTTTGGGCGGGCGTTCAAGCAGGTCGAGGATGCGGATGAAATCGCGGCTCGAAACGGTCTCAACTTCAGCAGCCTGGATGACGGCTTCGGCTTCAGGTACTATCTTATCGAGAATGAAATCGGCCATATCCTTGTTCGAAAGGGCAGCTGCGCGCGCGATCATTGCCTTCTGCTTTGGCGGGATGCGCAGCTGGTAGCGTTCGGATTTATTGTCCGCGGTTCTCGGCATAACTATCTCCTTGATCTCAATATAACGTACACATAGTATGTGTACAAGAAGATTTAGGGATGATCGCAGCATTCATGGCCGAAATCACCACGGCGGTCTGTTTGGCTGCTCGGCGTGACGCTTTCATCGCTCAAAACGATGAAGCCGTCGATGTTTAGCCACAGTTCCAAATTGATCTTGGACTTTGACGGGGGCTTGCGACGTCATTGAGCGCAATTGGCTGATATGGATGCCCCCAAGCGCTCCCTGAAGATGAAGCTGGCAGGAGCACTGCGGGCATTTGTAGCCAGCGCTCAGTCGAAAAATACATCTTGGTCCTCACCTGCGAACCTGAAGTCGCCTTAAGGCCAAGAACAAAATTAAAGATATTTGCGCTGCCGGCTTCACGTGTGAAGCTGAGATAGGAGCCGAATCGTTCGTATTCGACATTTTGAAGGTTTTGGATCGAGGCAAGAGTATCCTCGAAATCACGCCAGCACGCCTGCTTCACAATGATCTCGAAAATGCGTAGGACGGCCGGGGCGAGGCGTCCCTGGGCGTCGGTCGTTGGCCCAATAATCTTGGCGCGGATCTCAAGAATGTCGCCCATTTCATCTCCGCGAACCTTCAGGAAGGTCGAGCTGAGCGGACGCACCTCGTCCCGTTCGTAGATGCGCTGAAAATAGCATTCATAGCTGCGATTGCGCATCGATGCGGCTTTCCATTCGCTCATCTCGATGCCGGCCTCTCGAAGAGCACCGCAAATATTCGGCCCCGAGACGCGCCATATCCGCAGAAACTGACTTGCCAATTCCAGCTTCGGGACCTCGATCAGCTGCAGCGATATCGACATCGGCGGGAGGGTAGAAGGAGCCGCCGGATCAGGGCGGGCGGCTATGCGAGATGATCGGACAGCCTTATTGAGAGCTCGATGTTCATAGGGCCTGACCGGCTCTTCGAGGTGGTGGATTTCGCGATAAAAGACAACGATGCCTGCAAGAAGCAAAACGGGTATCAAAAGGCCCCAAAGCAGAGACCGGCGGTTGCTCAGCAACGGGAAATTCCGGTGCCAAAGCGGGCTGTCGCGAGGAGGATCGACTGCTGATAGCACTTTGTCCACGGCGCGACCTCACGAGAAAAACAGGAGCGGCTGCGAGCTCGAACTCAATCAACCTCGATCCTATTTGCGACCAACCGGTACCGGTCGGCGCGTGGACCAATCAGCCCTGCTGGCGACTCCTTCTCAGGCGAGCAACGGATATGAAAAACGGTACAGTCTGTCCGACTCACCTTCAACACTGCAAGTGTGAAGTCGCGTGTGTCGAGCGTCAAGCAGCAACCCCAGTGGACGGCGTTCGCCCTCTAGGTGTCGAATGACTATTTTCCGTCCGTTTTTCCCGTTTGTTTCGTGGCTGCCTTTAGCATGCCTTCCTGCAAATCCACCTCGTCGGCAAGAATGGCGGCCGCCTCATCCAGCAGGACGTCTTTGGCGTTCTTGCGGGCATTCTCGATGGCAATATCAGCGCTCAGGCTGCGCTCGCCGGCCTCAAGGCCATCATCTCCAAGATCCTCGCCATCCCCTGCTTCCGCTCGATCCTTGAAGCGTTTCTCGCGAGCCGTCGCTTCTTTGCGACGCTCGGCTTCATTGAGGGAGATGACCCCTTTTTCGCGCTGGGCCTTGAGGTCGGCAATGTCTTTCAACAGGCGTTGGAAGTCCGGATCGCTGCCAACCCGCGCATCATGGCGGCTTTGCAATGTCGGCAGCAGCGTCGTGACAGTGTCAGCGGGCGTGTAGTTCGCGGGCTTGATCTCAGCCCACGGCAGCGCATTGTCATAACTGGTCTCCCCGAAAACAGTCGGATCGGACAGTCCCGGCAAGCCGATATCAGGCGTCACGCCGCGCAGCTGCGTCGTACCGCCGTTGACCCGGAAAAACTGGGCAATTGTCACTTTCAGCTCCCCGAACTCGGGTTTGCTGTTGCGGACGATCTGGTCAAGATCGATGACGGTTTGAACGGTGCCCTTGCCGAAACTGGGTTCACCGACGATTACGCCTCGACCGTAGTCCTGGATTGCCGCGGCAAAAATCTCCGAAGCCGACGCCGAGCCGCGATTGATCAGGACACCCATCGGACCTGTCCAGACAGGCGCTGCAAACTCAGCACTTTTAACCTCGATCTTGCCGTCGCTGCGACGTTGCTGAACGACCGGTCCATTGCCGATGAAGAGACCGGTCAAATCAATTGCCTCGTCCAATGAACCGCCGCCATTGTTGCGCAGGTCAATGAGAACGCTGTCGACCTTTTCCTGCTTCAGTTCGTCGAGAAGCTTGGCGACATCGCGGCTTGCGCTTTTGTAATCCTTGTCGCCTTTGCCCTTGGCTTCAAAATCCTCATAGAATACCGGCAGCGTGATGATCCCGATTTTACGCGTGGCGTCGCCCGCCTTCACGGACAGCACAGTCTTCCTGGCGGCCTGCTTGTCGAGACTGATTTTATCGCGCACCAGGCTGATGACGCGGTGCGTGCCATCTGCTCCGGCATCTGCCGGCAGGATGTCCAGCCGCACGACGGAGCCTTTTTTTCCGCGTATCATCTGCACGACTTCATCAAGGCGCGTGCCCACCACTTCCTTGATCGCCCCATCCTTGCCTTGACCAACACCGGTAATGCGGTCTCCGACCGCGAGCTTGCCGGACAGTTGCGCCGGCCCGCCAGGCACGAGCTCACGGATCGTCGTGTAGTCGTCGCGTTCCTGCAGCACAGCTCCGATACCAAACAGCGAAAGCTTCATCGAGACATTGAAGTCGGCTGAAGCGGCCGCGCCGAAATAGTCCGTGTGCGGATCGATCGACGTCGAATAGGCGTCCATGAACGACTGGAACACGTCGTCGCTTTTGAACTTGTAGGCGCGCTCGAGTGTGTTTTCGTAACGTTTGTCGAGCGTTTCGCGAATAGCCGTGTCGGTTTTGCCGCCGAGCTTCAGCCGCAACCAGTCGCTTTTGACGCGTTTGCGCCAAAGCTCATTGCTTTCGGCTTCCGACTGCGACCACGGCGCTTTATCGCGCAGCACCGAATAATTTTCCTGCGTACTGAAATCGAAGCCCTGCTTCAGCAGGCTGCGCGCGTAGTTCATGCGGTCGACAACGCGCTGTTCATAGGCGTTGAAAATCGCAAACGGGATCTTCAAGTCCTTCCGTTCTATCGCATCGTCGATCTCGTTGCGATCTGACATAAACCTGTCGATATCCGCTTGCAGGAAGAGCATGCGGTCCGGATCAAGTGACTTGATGAACCCATCCATGATCCTGGCCGACAAGGCGTCGTCGAGTGGAACGGGCTTGTAGCTATACCGCGAAAGAAATTGTGCGCTCAACTCAGCGGCTTGCGCCTGTCGCTTTAGCGGCGCCAAAACAGGCGGTGATGCGACTTCAGCATATGCGGACTGTGCAATTGCAAGAAATGCACCAAGGAAAACGTAGGCTATGCGCATGCAGCGTTGATCCAATTCTTTATGCCTGATGTCGATGTGCGATCTATGTGACGCAATCATGGTTTTTTGGCAACCAAGTGGCAAACGATGGTTTGCAAAGCCGCGGAAACATATCCGGCGCGTGGTCGGCGTCTCCGCAGCCGGCGCTCAATCCGCCTGCACGTCTTGCCAGGAGTCGAATGTCGCAGCCTGACCACGACGGTGTCCGCTGCGGTCGACGAGATCCCAGACGATGGCTTTCTCGATATAGAAACGCCGTCCTGACTTGGCGATGCGAAGTCCGCGGTAGTCGGCGATAAAGCCGTTGGCCGCTACGGCATTCAACAACCTGTCACGTTCCGCGCGATCGGGTGCCTCCGCCGAAAGACGCGATGGCAAAGTGATGAACTCGTCCCACGAATATTCAAAGCAGGCCTGAGCAGCGCGGTTTGCGTAGATGAAGCGCGGATCGGCGTCAGTGTTGTGGGCAAGGACAACCGCCGGCGACTGCTCGTAAAGCCATTCGGCACCCTGGCCCTTGGGCGTCAGGCTGCGTCCTACGCTTCGTTCGAAGCTTTCCGCCATCAGTGCGTAAAATTCGAGATCGTAAGACAAGTTGAGGCCGGCGTCGGTATAGTTGGCAGTCATGCTGCCCATCCTGAATTGCGGCGAGAGATCTTGAAGTGATCTTCTCGCTTGAAAAGGGGCTACAAAATCCTTTTGCGCTACAGAAAGTGCAAGCTCAAATGCGACCCGGTCAAGCCCGGCGATCGGGACTTCAGGCGTCGTCCTGCAGGTAGCGCTCCGCGAGCCTAGCCCACATGGCCGCACCTACCGTCAGGCTGGCATCGGCGAAGTCATATTTGGGGCTATGCAGGATGGCGGAATTCATGCCGTTGCCGAGGCGCAGGAAGCTGCCCGGCTTGTGCTCGAGAAAGTGCGAAAAATCTTCGCTGCCGGGAATGAGCGGGCACGTCGCGACCTTGTCTTCGCCGATCAGTTCTGCCGCAACGATGCGGGCAAAATCCGTCTCGGCAGGGGAGTTGACGACGACAGGATTGCCGCGATCGTAGTCGATCTCGATCGAAGCATTGTGACCCTCGGCCACCGCGCGGGCTAGCTTCGTGATGCGTTCCTGCAGGAGATCGCGAATGCCAGGCTCGAAGGAGCGCACGCTCAATGCGAGCTTGGCATATTCCGGAATGACGTTGACGGCGTCGCCGGCATGGATCGTGCCGACGGTGATGACCGCTGTCTGGGTCGGATCGAGGTTGCGCGAGATGATCGTCTGCAGCGAGACGACGAGGTTGCACGCCACGACCACGGGATCGATGGTCAGGTGCGGCCGCGACGCATGGCCGCCTTTGCCCTTGATGGTAATCTCGACGGTATCCGACGCCGCCATCATCGGGCCGGATCGCAGCAGGATGGTGCCTTCGGGAGCGCCGGGGTGGTTGTGGAGGCCAAAGATTGCGTCGAACGAAAATCGCTCGAACAGGCCGTCGGCGATCATCGCCTGGGCGCCGCTATTCTTGCCCGCCTCTTCCGCCGGCTGGAAGATCAGCGTCACCGTGCCGTTGAAGCGGCGGGTTCGGGCGAGATATTCGGCGGCGCCGAGCAGCACGGTGGTGTGGCCGTCATGGCCGCAGGCATGCATCTTGCCGGGGGTGCCGCTGGCATAGGCAAGCCCGGTTTCCTCGACGATCGGCAGCGCATCCATATCGGCGCGGATGGCGATGCCCTTGCCACCCTTGCCGGCGCTGAGCCGCGCAACAACCCCATGGCCACCGACATTGCGGGTCACGTCGTAGCCCCAGCCTTCCAGCTTTTCCGCGACGTAACGTGCCGTTTCCGCTTCTTCAAAGGAGAGTTCCGGATGGGCATGCAGATACTGGCGGGTCGCCTTCAGCTCCCCCTCCATGGCTTCGAAGTCGGAAAGGCGGGCATAGGCATTGTCGAGCGTGGGCATGAAAACATCCAGTATTGGTCGAAAAGGACGATTGTTCCGACCCGAGGGCCGAAGCAGCGAGGTGACACCAGTCAGAGAAAACGGGCGAGGAAAGCCTGGGTTCGGGGATGTTGCGGATTGCCGATGACATCCTCGGGCTTGCCCATTTCAACGACATTGCCGCCATCCATGAACACCACCCGATCGGCCGCCTCACGGGCGAAACCGATCTCGTGGGTCACGACGATCATCGTCAGGCCCTGTTTGGCGAGATCGCGCATGGTGGAGAGAACTTCGCCGACCAGTTCCGGGTCGAGCGCAGAGGTGGGCTCATCGAACAGCATCAGCTTCGGCTTGATCGCAAGGGCGCGGGCGATGGCAACGCGCTGCTGCTGACCGCCGGAGAGTTGCCGGGGATAGCTACCCGCCTTTTCCGACAGGCCGACCCGCTCCAAAAGCCGCATGGCGTTCTCGGTTGCGGCCTTGCGGCTTTCTCCGTGCACACCGATCGGAGCTTCGATGATGTTCTGCAGCACCGTCATATGCGGATAGAGATTGAACTGCTGGAACACCATGCCGATCTTGCGCCGCTGGCTGGCGATCCCGTTGCTGGACAGCTTTTCCAGCCGGTTTTTACGAAGGCGATAGCCGATCTGTTCGCCATCGACTTCGATGAACCCCTTATTGATCGCTTCGAGATGGTTGATGCAGCGCAGGAAGGTCGATTTTCCCGAGCCGGACGGGCCAAGCACCACGACGACTTCACCCGGCATGACGTCGAGGTCGATCCCCTTTAGCACTTCGAGCCGGTCGAAAGATTTGTGGACGTTGCGGGCTCTGACGAGAGGTTTTGCAATTTCGGCACCGGTCAATGGCTTGCCTCCTCGGCAAGGGTCTCGGATTTGGCGGCAGCGGCGTTGTTGCGACGTTCGCTGCGCCCGTAATAGGCTTCGATATAGCTCTGGCCGAGATTGAGGATCGAGGTGATGAAGAGGTACCAGAGGACGGCAACCAGCAGCATCGGCACGATCTCGAAGGTGCGATTGTAGATCGACTGGACGGAATAGAGCAAATCGGCCATGGCGATGACGCTGACGAGCGACGTTGCCTTGATCATGCTGATCAGCTGGTTGCCCGTCGGCGGCACGATCGAGCGCATCGCCTGCGGAATGATGATCCGCCACAGCGCCCTCGCCTTGGTCATGCCGAAGGCTTCCGCCGTCTCGAACTGGCCGCGATCGACCGAGAGCAGCCCGCCGCGAATGATTTCGGCCATGTAGGCCGCTTCGTTCAAGGCAAGGCCGACGATCGCCGCCGTCATCGGCGTGATCACCGAATTGGTCTCCCAGCTTGCGAGCGCCGGACCAAACGGAATGGCGAGCGAAAGTTCGGGAAAAAGGGTCGAGAGATTGTACCAGAAGATCAGCTGCACCAAGAGCGGCGTGCCGCGAAAGAACCAGATGAACAGCGATGCCAGTGAACGGGCGAGCCGGTCATTAGACAGCCGGGCGATCGCCAGTCCGAGGCCGAGAACGATACCGATGGCCATAGCGACCACCGTCAGGCCCAGGCTGACGTAAAGGCCACTGATGACAGTCGGATCGAAGAAATAGGCCGCGACGACAGGCCAGCCAAAATTCTCGTTATGAGCGACGATCCACAAGAAGTTCGCGGCAATCAGGAGCACGACCACCCATAGGATGAGCCTGCCCGTTTGAAAGGGCTTGTGGGCGTGGGCAACATCGCGGAAGTCCGCACCGCCCAAAGGCGGTGCGCCAATCGAATGGTGATCGCTCATTTCGGCAGGTTTCCGCCAAGATTGAGGCCGGGCTGCTTGATCATGTTGTTCTCAAGACCCCACTTCTTCATGATGGCGGCATAGGTCCCGTTATCCATCAACGCCTTGATCGAGTCGAGCAGAACGGGGCCGAGCGGGGAACCTTTCGGCACGACGGCGCCCTGGTAGAGATCGTCAAAGCCATTCTTCTGGCCAACGCCGCTCAGTTCCAGCTGGCCGTTTGCCTGAGACACGAAATATGTCAACGGTGCCTGCGAGGAGAAGAAGGCATCGGCGCGTTTGGAGCGGACTGCCAGGATCGAGCTCGGCTGGTCGGTGTAGGACTGCACTTCGGGCGCGGGCTTGCCACCCGCCTTGCACTTTTCGACCTGGGCCTGGATCACCTTTTCGGCGGAGCCGCCGGCCATGACTGCAATGCGATTGCCGCAGGCGCTATCTAGCGAATCGATGGCCTTCGGATTGCCCTTCTGAACGGAAAAGACCACGTATTCCTGAACCCAGTCGATGAAATCATTGGCCTCTTCACGGGTTTTGAAGTCACCGATCGGGCCGAAGGCGAACTGGTATCGGCCGGAATTGATGCCGGCGAGCAATGCGGTCAGTCCGCTGACGGTTTCGTGCTCGATCGTAACGCCGAGCATCTGGCCGATTGCATCGGTCAGATCGGCGCTGGCGCCCGTCAATTTCGTGCCGGTGACGATCTCATAGGGAGGAAAGGAACCATTGTTGACGGAGATCATCTTGCCGTCCGTGCGGATCTTCTCCGGCAGGCGGGCGTGAAGCGCGTCGTTGACGGTCTGTTTTGGTACGGCCGCCTCCTCAGCGAACACCGACGTCGTCATCATCAGGCCCAGCAGGGCGGCGGAAGCGATCAGTTTCGAATGCATGTCATTCCCCTTTTTGGTTTTGCGAAAATGGTAGTTCAACATGACGCGAAGAGTTTCACCGGGCCTTGGCGTGCCACGGAAACAGCTCGGCGGGTGTCAAAAGGCGCGGCATGATCTTCTGTTCGTAAAGTTCCTCGGCAAAGTCGGCGATCATTGCCTCGTTCTCGGCAAGCCCGCTGGCCCTCCAGGTCGGCGGCAGATCGGCCGCGCAGCGGCGCAGTTCGTCGATCATCCACGGTGTTGTGTCGGCGTATTTCTCACGCTTTTCCAGCCACAGACGCTGGGACTCGTCGATCAACTCGCTGAGTTCATCCATGATCCAGGGATGCTCCCGGACGATATCAGCCTTGAAGCCGATCAGATGCATGCCCGGGATATAGCCGACCTCATTGAGGTAAGCGACTTCAGCGGCGCGGAAATCATCCAGCACCTGTCGCAGGGGCGATTCCTGATCGAAGAAACCCTTCGGCATGAAAGGCGTGAACACGGCGTCGAGCCCGCGATCCAGCAAAAGATCGACCATCGGACGCTCGCCGGGGACAGCCTCGATGCGGCCAGGCCGTCCAAAGCCATCGAGCCGGTCGACGATCGGGTGAGCTTCCGTCAGGCGCCCGGCATACCACATGGCATCCTCAACGCCGACGCCCTCCCGGCGCAACGCAGCACGGGTCCAGGTATTTCCGGAATCGCGCCAGCCGGTTACGCCGATCTTCTTGCCGCCGAGATCGGACAGCGTGCGGAAAGGACTATCCTTGGTGGTGATAATGCAGCGATGGCGGAAGCCGCGCATGATGAAGTTCGGCATGCCGACGATCCGATCATCGCCATCATGACGCATCTGCGAATAGCGGCTGAAGGACATTTCCGCGGCGTCATGCGCCGCGTCATCGGCGAGGCTGGAGACCAGCGTGCCTACACGATCCACTTTGATATGGAGACGGGAAGAACTGACGTCACCGAGCACCAGCGGTGTCATGTAATCCCAGTCTCTAAGGGCGATGCGAAGCGTTACAGGCATGCAAAAAACTCACTGAAATGGCTCGACGAGGGGCAAATTAAATGTTCAAAATAACGAGCACAAATGTTATTACGTTATTGAACATTTAAAGTGAGAAAAAAATGGGCGACGCGGTCGAAGCCTCCTGGTTTGCCGAAAAAATAGCCGATCGCAGCATCAGGGGGATCGCTCTCGAAACAAGCGCGCTGATCCGTGCCGGTGTCCTGCCCATCGGCACGCGCCTGCCGGCGATCCGCGATATCGCCTACGAATTGCATGTCAGTCCGGCGACGATCTCCGAAGCTTGGAGCGAATTGCGGCGGCAGAAGATCATCAGCGGCCGGGGGCGCAACGGCACCTGGGTCAGCGGCGACCGCTTTGTCGCCAAGCCGGAACGCCTCGCCAGCTCGGGAAACTATAGGGAAGGTGTGCTCGACCTTACCTTAGCCGGGCCGGATGCAGCACTTCTTCCCCGCCTGGCCGAAGCAATGGCCTATGGCGCGTCCGTCGACGATCTCAACAGCTATGAGCGGAGCCGGATCGTACCTGAGTTGAAGGACGCCGTTTCAGAGCGATGGCCCTATGAGGCGGAAGCCTTTCTGGCCACCAATGGCGGTTACAACGCCGTCTATACGATATTGCATGCGCTGGTCTCCTCGGGCTCGGCGGTCGCGATCGAACATCCGACCGCCATGCGACTGCTCGATATTCTGGAAGATCTCGGCGTGAAAATCATTCCTGTCGCCTGCGACGGCGAAGGCCCCCTGCCGGATTCGCTGCGCGAAGCTTTGCGGCAACGTCCCGCGGCCTTCCTGTTCCAGCCGCGGTTGCATTCCGTGACCGGCGTTACGGTCAGTTCATCCCGCCTCGATCAGCTCGGAGATGTGCTGGAAGACAGCGATACGCTTGTCATCGAGGACGATGGCGTCGGCGACGTGTCGGCGGCACCTCCGCAGTCGCTCGGTGGCCGATTTGCGGAGCGGACGATCCATATCCTGTCACTCTCGAAAAGCCTCGGCCCGGATCTGCGTCTCGCGGTCCTGTCGAGTTCCGCGCCTATCGTCGACCAGATCCAGTCTTACCGCTCCTTCAGTGCCGGCTGGACCAGCCGTATCCTGCAAAGTGCCGCCGCCTGGTTATTGCGCGATCCGGCAACCTGGCAGCTTATCGGCGAGGCGCGCGAGATCTATCAGCAGAGGCGCGACGCTCTTGCCGAAGCGCTCAGCGAACGGGGAATACCGATACCGCCAGGCCAGGGCCTGTGCCTCTGGGTGCCCGTCGTCTCCGAACCATTCGCGATGGTGACGCTCGCCGCACGCAATATCGCCGTCAACCCGGGCAACAAATTCTCCGTCTTGCCAAGCAGTCATATTCGAGTGGCGACGAGCACACTCAGCGATCGCTGCGAGGAAGCTGCCGATGCAATCGCGCTGGCTCACGCGCCGTGAAAGGCAGTGGCCGCAGCCCACGTCTCTGATCCCCAGTCATTCCACGCAAGTCCGGAAACTACTTTCCCTCAAGCCATTCCTGCAGCTCTGCCTCCGCCCGCTCCAGAGCGCTGTAATTCAGGAGTTTGCGCAGGAAAGCGACGGTGACGGCGCGGGCGCGCAGATTGAAGCGGCCGTCCTCGTGGTCGTCACCGGCGCTCTGGTAGACGTCGAGCTTATCGTAAAGCTGCTGCAGACGGTTCTGCACGCTGCGCAGCGACAGGCCCCGACGTTTGGCGATGGCCCGGTCGGTGAGGCCGAGCGCGATATCGACGAGGATCTCGTATTCAGAATCGGTGAAGCCGTTCGTCTGGCCGAGGCTCTTCTGCTGCAGGCCCCGCACCTCGCGGTCGATGACGCACTGGCTCTCGATGAAGATCGAGCGCAGCGCAAGCTTCAGCCGCTCGTCGGAGGCGGATTTCAGCACATAGCCATAAGCGGCGCCATCCGGCACGATGCGGGAGACGCCACGCACATAGGCCTCATCCGAGTAATTCGACCAGAACAGGATGCGCGTTTCCGGCCGCTCCTTCCAGATGGTGCGCGCCGCCTCGATACCGTTGCGGTTCGCCATCTGCAGGTCCATGACGATATGCGCCGACTTGTGGTCGCGGGCGAGCTTCTCGCCGACGGTTCCGTTCTCCGCCTCGATCACCGTGTCGCATTCCGGCAGAGCTGCGTTGACCGCCTCGTGCAGATAGGACCGGTGCAGCGGGTCGTCCTCGACGATCAGAACCTTCATGGTGCCCTCCTCCTCAGTTTGGCCCGATTGCCGGGTCGTGCGGTACGAGTGGCAGCACGACGCGCACCGCAGTCCCGCGATTGTTGTGGCCCGGCCCGGTCGTGAACCGCGCCGAAATCAGCCGCGCACGGGTCTTCATATTGTCGATGCCACCGCCGATCCGTCCCCGCGCTTTGGTGAGGCCGGTTCCGTCGTCGGAGATTTCGATCGATAGCCGGTCGTCATCGGCCTCGAGCCGCACGGTGACGGCGAGCGGGGCGGCATGGCGCACCGCATTGTTGATCGCCTCCTGCGCGATCCGGAACAGCGCGACGCTGACGGTCGGTTCCAGTCGCTCCAGTGCGCCGTGCGTTTCGTCGACAAGGCCCCATTCGATCCCCGATCCGCTGTCGCGGGTCGATCGGTCCAGATGATGCTCGATCGCCTGGGCGAGGCCGAAGAGCTGGAGCACCGAGGGTTTTGCCTGTTCGATGATCTGCCGCAGATCCTGCATGCAATGCTGCAGGGAACGGGAGATCGGCTCCAGCGCCTCGGGCGCCACCTCTCCGTTGCGCGACAGCCGATCGATCCGGCGGGCGAGCCGCGTCAGGTCGGCGAGCGTCTGGTCGTGCAAGTCCATGCCGATGCGCTGGCGTTCCTGCTCCAGGGCTTCGGTAAGCTTCAGCGCACCTTGCCGCAAGCCCTCCTCGCGGGCGCGGGCTTCTGCCTCGACAATGGCCGAGCGTTGCGCCTGCTCAGCCGCTTGCAGCGCGAAGAAATAGGGCGTCAGCAGGTCGGCGATAATACGGGCGCGTTCGATATCCTCCATCGTATAGACACCCGCCCTGTGCGACGAACAGGAGAGCGCCGCGATGATCGTGCCCTGCACCTTCATGGGCACATGCAAGCGGCTCCTCAGCGACTGTTCGACGATCGGCCGCTTGAACGCGCCCTCGAAGTGGAAACGCGGGTCGGTCATGGCGTCGTCCGCCAGCAGAAAATCCACCTCGCCCCAGAGCAGCGAGCGGATGGGGCTGTTGACAACAGGCGCACCGGCAAGGCCGCCCCAGGCGGTCTCGATGCCCGTCTCATAGGCCGTGTGGTAGTTGCCGCCCTCAAGCAGCACGCAAACATCGAGATGGTCGTGCGGGATGATATGGGCGACCTCGGCCGCAACGGAACGGATAGCCGAGCGGAAGTCGAGCTGGCCCGCGAGCAGCCGGGAAATGCCGAGATAGTGGTCGAACATGGCTGCGGGTACGAGATGCAGCATCGTCAGTTCCTCCCCGAGGCCGCAGCAGGCTCCTCAACCCGCAGCGTCTCCTTCCCAGTAAGCGCCCGCGGACGCGTCGCCGTCTTGCGTAAACCCGCAGCTTGTTGCGCAAATCCCGCAAACGACTTGCCGCCTTGCCCCTGTACAGGCCGATCGATCTCCCGCATCCTGCCCTTACTGAGAGGAGGAAGCTCAGTGCAAGAACAATTTTCACTCGGACCCACTTGGGCCGGCAGGAGTGAAGCGATCCGCCGACCAGCGCGATCATCAGGGAGGAAGACATGACAATCCGTAAGATGCTTCTGGCATCGGCCGCTATTGCTTGCGCCGCGATGCCCGTTTCCGCCTTTGCCGATACGTCGGCCAAGAAGATCGCTCTTTCCAACAACTATGCCGGCAACTCGTGGCGCCAGGCCATGCTGACGAGCTGGGGCAAGGTGACGGGTGAAGCCGTGAAGGCTGGCACCGTTGCCGCAGCCGACCCTTTCACCACTGCTGAGAACCAGGCGACGGAACAGGCCGCTCAGATCCAGAACATGATCCTGCAGGGCTATGACGCCATCGTGCTCAACGCCGCCTCGCCGACGGCGCTGAATGGTGCGGTCAAGGAAGCCTGCGACGCCGGCATCACCGTCGTTTCCTTCGACGGCATCGTCACCGAACCCTGCGCCTGGCGCATCGCCGTCAACTTCAAGGAAATGGGCCGCAGCGAAGTCGAGTACCTGTCGAAGAAGATCCCGGACGGTGGCAACCTGCTCGAGATCCGCGGCCTTGCCGGTGTCTTCGTCGACGACGAGATCTCGGCCGGTATCCACGACGGCGTCAAGCAGTTCCCGCAGTTCAAGATTGTCGGCTCCGTTCACGGCGACTGGGCGCAGGACGTGGCGCAGAAGGCTGTTGCCGGCATTCTGCCGAGCCTGCCCGACATCGCCGGCGTGGTAACGCAGGGCGGCGACGGCTATGGCGCCGCACAGGCGATTGCCGCGACCGATCGGAAGATGCCGATCATCATCATGGGCAACCGCGAAGACGAGCTGAAATGGTGGAAGGAGCAGAAGGACGCGAAGGGCTACGAGACCATGTCGGTGTCGATCGCGCCCGGCGTCTCGACGCTTGCCTTCTGGGTGGCGCAGCAGATCCTCGACGGCAAGGAAGTCAAAAAGGACCTCGTCGTGCCCTTCCTGCGCATCGACCAGGACAATCTTGAAACCAACCTCGCCAATACCCAGGCCGGCGGCGTCGCCAACGTGGAATACACGCAGGCAGACGCAATCAAGGTCATCGAGTCGGCAAAGTAAATCTCCCGGCGACTGCCGCGCGGCCGCAGATGGCCGCGCGGCATTTTTTGCAAGCAGGCATGGCGGGCAGCATGGATGAGGTTTTGAAGGCGGTGATCGCCGTCGATGGCGCCAAGGTGAGCTTCGGCGCGGTCAGGGCGCTCGATGGCGTGACCCTCCGCGTCATGCCGGGCGAATGCGTCGGGCTCGTCGGGCACAATGGAGCCGGCAAGTCCACCATCGTCAGCGTCATCAACGGCGGCCTCACGCCGCACGAAGGAAGTGTGGCAAGCGACGGCGAGCGGCTGGAGCGCTACGGTATCAACGCGGCGCGTGCCCGCGGCGTGCGCTGCGTCTTCCAGGAGCTTTCGCTCTGCCCCAACCTTTCGATCGTCGAGAACACGCGCATCATGCATCGCCATCTCGGCGGCTTCGGCTGGCGCAGGCGCGCCGCAGAGATCATCGAGAAAAGCCTCGATGCCGTCTTTCCCGGCCACGGCATCGACAGCAGCCGGACCGTCGGCGATCTTTCGATCGCCGAGCGGCAGATGGTCGAGATATCAATGGCCTTTTCCGACGCCGGCATTGCACCCCGTCTGGTGATCCTCGACGAACCCACTTCGTCGCTCGATGCAAGCCTTGCCCGGCAGATGCTCGACTATGTTCGCCGCTTCATCGCCACGGGCGGGTCCGTCATCTTCATCTCGCATATCCTGCACGAGATCCTCGAAACCTCCGATCGCATCGTCGTCATGAAGGATGGCCGTGTCGTCGCCGAGCGCCCGGCGCAGGGCTTCGACCATCACGGCCTGGTGGAAGCGATGGGCACCGTTGCGAAAGAGGAGACCAAGCAGCGCTCGGCCCGTGAACAATCCACCGCCCCGCTCATTCTCTCCCATCAGGCGAAAGGCCTTTCCTTTGCAGCCCGCAAGGGCGAGATCATCGGACTGGCGGGTCTGGCGGGCCATGGGCAGACCGAGCTCCTGCTCGCCCTGCATGCCGCCCAGTCCGGCAACTGGCTGCCTGAGCGCGATCCGCTCGTCACCTTCGTCGCCGGCGACCGCCGCCTCAACGGCGTCTTCGAGCTGTGGAGCATTCTGCGCAACTTCTCCATCGCCTCGCTCGGTGACCTGTCCCGGCGCGGCCTCATCCTCGAGGGCGAAGAGGAGACGAAAGGCGCCGACTGGAAGCGGCGGATCGAGATCCGCACCCCCGATATGGACAACCGCATCCTGTCGCTTTCCGGCGGCAACCAGCAGAAGGTGCTCTTTGCCCGGGCGCTGGCGACACGCGCGCCTGTCGTCTTGATGGACGATCCGATGCGCGGCGTCGATGTCGGCACCAAGCAGGAGGTCTACGCGATCATCCGCGAGGAAGCGGCGCGTGGCCGCACCTTCATCTGGTACTCGACCGAAATGGACGAGGTCCGCCTCTGCGACCGCGTCTATGTCTTCCGCGAAGGCCGCATCACGGCCGAACTCGCCGGCGACGCCGTCAACGAGAAGAATATCATCGCCGCCTCCTTCGAAGGGGTCGCCGCATGACGGTCCGGCTGTCGTCCGACGCCATGCGTCTTGCCATTCCCGCCTTGTCGCTGACGCTGCTGCTTGCCGCCGTCTTCTGGCTGCAGCCGCGCGCCATGAGCTATGTCGGGCTCAACTTGCTGTTCAACCTGGCTGTGCCGATCGCGCTGGCGACGATCGCCCAGATGATCGTGATGGCGGTCAACGATCTCGATCTCTCGATGGGCACTTTCGTCAGCTTCGTCGCCTGCGTCACCGCAACCTTTCTGCGGGATGCCCCGGTGACCGGCGTGCTGATCCTTGCCGGGGCGATCGCAACCTATGCGGCGCTTGGCGTCGTCATCTATCTGCGCGACCTGCCCTCCATCGTCGTGACCCTCGGCATGAGCTTCGTCTGGGGTGGCCTTGCCGTATTGCTGCTGCCGGCGCCGGGCGGGCAGGCGCCCGACTGGGTTCGCTGGCTGATGACCGTCAAGCCGCCGCTGGCGCCGATGGCGATCGTCGCCAGCATCGTCATCGCCTTGGTTGCCCATCTCCTCATCATGCGCTCCTCGCTCGGCGTGCTGATGCGCGGCATTGGCGGCAACCAGCGCTCGGTCGAGCGCGCCGGCTGGTCGATTGTCGCGGCGCGCGCTGCCGCCTATGGGCTTGCCGGCCTCTTTGCTGTGCTCGCCGGCATTGCCCTTGTCGGACTGACCACCTCGGCCGATGCCAATATCGCACTGCGCTACACGCTGCTGTCGATCGCCGGCGTGATCCTTGGCGGCGGCGAGTTCATCGGTGGTCGCGTCTCCCCGATCGGCGCCGTCATCGGCGCGCTGACGCTGACGCTCGCCGGCTCGTTCTTGTCCTTCCTGCGGATCTCGCCGGACTGGCAGATCGGGGCTCAGGGCGCGATCCTGATCATCGTGCTGGCACTTCGGCTGATGCTGAACCGCCTGGAGAAGCGGGAGAAACGCCGATGACCCCGCTCCTGCGCCTATTACGCAAACCCTGGATCTGGTCGTGGCTTGCCGCCTTTGTCGTCTGGTTCCTGACGATCATGGTGACGCTCGGCGCCAGCGCCCTCGGCCTGTCGCAGGCAGCCCTCACCTTCGCGGCCTTCTCGGTCATCGTCGGCATCGGCCAGATGTTCGTCATCACGCTCGGCCCCGGCAACATCGACCTCTCGGTTCCCGCCACCATGACGCTTGCCGGCACGGTGGCGCTGAAGCTGATGAATGTCGAAAACGGCATGATCCTGCCCGGCCTTCTCGTCGCCATCGTCATCGGCCTTGTCGTCGGTCTCGGCAACTATGCACTTATCAAGGCGCTGCGCATTCCGCCGATCATCGCCACACTGTCCATGAGCTTCATCGTGCAGTCTGCCGCGATCTGGACGAACCGGGGACTGCGCATCAAGCCACCGAGCGTGCTGGCGGAATTCACCACGTCGCACACGCTCGGCGTGCCGAATGTGGCGATCGCAGCACTCCTGATCTCGCTGCTGGCCTGGTTCTTGCTCGAAAAGACGATCTACGGGCGCTGGATCTCGGCGATTGGCCAGAGCATGCCGGCAGCCCGCATGGCCGGCATTCCGGTCGACGGCACGCGTTTCGTCACGTACCTCTTCTGCGCCGTGCTCGCATCGGTCGCGGGCTATCTGCTCGCCTGCTTTTCCGGCGGCGCCGCGCTCAACATGGGCTCGGAATATCTCTTGATGTCGATCGCCGTCGTCGTCATCGGCGGCACGGCGGTCGCCGGCGGTGATTCCAACGTGCCGGGCATCTGGGGCGCATCGCTCTTCATGTTCCTGGTCGTCTCCATGCTCAACACCTACGGGCTCGGCGCGGGCATCCGCCTGATCATGACCGGCCTCATCATCATCAGCGTCATCATGCTCGCCGGCGGCCGCCGGGCCGGCATGCGATAAACGGAAAGACCGCCATGGCCGAGGCCAGCATCTACGAAATCCACGACCCGCGCTTCCGGCAGATGATCGTGACCAGCGCCGGTCTCGACGAGCTATATTCAAGCTGCCGCTGGGCGGAGGGTCCCGTCTGGTTCAACGACGCGAACCAGCTGCTGTGGAGCGACATTCCCAACCAGCGCATGCTGCGATGGACGCCTGAGAGCGGCGTCTCCATCTATCGCCAACCCTCCAACTTCACCAACGGCCATACGCGCGACCGGCAGGGACGGCTGATATCCTGTGAACATGGGACGCGCCGCGTCACCCGCACCGAGGTCGACGGCGCAATCACCGTGCTCGCCGATCGTTTCAAGGGCGCCAGGCTCAATTCGCCGAACGACGTGGTGGTAAAATCGGACGGCACGATCTGGTTCACCGACCCCACCTACGGCATCATGTCGGACTATGAAGGCTATCGCGCCGAGCCGGAGCAGCCGACCCGCAACGTCTACCGGCTCGATCCGACGACCGGCGAAATTGCGGCTGTCGTCACGGATTTCATTCAGCCAAACGGCCTCGCCTTCTCGCCCGATGAGACAATCCTCTACCTGGCGGACTCGGCCGCCAGCCATGACGAAAGCCTGCCGCGTCACATCCGCGCTTTCGATGTGATCGACGGCAAAAGGCTCGCGAACGGCCGCGTCTTCTGCCTGATCGACAACGGCATTCCGGACGGCATTCGCACAGACGTCAACGGAAACCTCTGGTCGAGTGCTGCCGATGGCGTCCATTGTTTCGACCCGACCGGCAAACTGATCGGCAAGATCCGCGTACCGCAGACCGTCGCCAACCTCACCTTCGGCGGCCCCCAACGCAACCGGCTGTTTATTGCGGCGACGCGGTCGGTTTATGCGGTGTACGTTGCGGTGAGTGGGGCGCAGGTGCCGTGAGGTTGGTCGCCTTGCACCAATATGGCGCGAGGCGAACAAAAAGCTCGGCGGCCCACGTATGCTGGCCGCCGATCTCCACATAAATCTCTTCATCAGATGGGCTGATTGAACCCTCCGCTCGAGTCCGTAAGGCCATGCATGTTCCGGATCAGATCGGCCGCCCGCTCTCCGATGACAACGCAAGGCGCCATGGTGTTGCCGGTGGTGATACGCGGCATGATCGAGGAGTATGCGATGCGAAGGCCATCGATACCGTACACCTTGAGCTCACTGTCGACCACAGACCTGCTGTCACGTCCCATTTTGGCTGTGCAGGACTGATGCCAGTAGGTGACCGCCGAACGCCGGATAAAGTCGATCATCCCTGATCTGTCGCGCGCGCCCGGAGCCGCCTCGGCTGTCACCAGTGGCGTGAAAGCATCGCTGTTTCCGAGTTCGCGACACAAGTCCACCGCAGCCAAGGCGGCCGCCATGTCTTCCGGCGCGCTGAGTGAATTCGGTTCGATCAGGATAGGGTCATTCGTATTGGGGCCGGAGAGCCGCAATCGACCACGGCTTTTTGGCTGGGCGAGACCGTTAAACATCGTCCAGCCATGTTCCGGCGTTTCGAGGCCCGTCTCGATCGGCGACGGCACAGCGAACTCCAACTGGCACTGAAGAATGTCCGGCTGCGCAAGACGCGAGTCGCTTTTCCAGTAGAGTTTTGCTTCGCAGCCGCTACCACCGACGGCTTCTGATTTTCGATATGCCCAGGTGCAGCCGAATGCGAGGTGATCCTGATGATTGCGCCCAACGCCAGGTAAGTGTTGAACCACGGGAATGCCATGGGCTTGCAGCTCGTCTTCCGGACCTATGCCCGACTGCATCAACACTTTCGGAGTGTTGACCGCGCCTAGCGACAGTACCGTTTCGCAACGCGCCGTGAATTGACGTCGCTGATCATCGACGAGAACCTCGACCCCCGTCACGCGCTTGCCATCGAAGATGAGGCGCGTGACCAGTGCGTCGGTCAGCACAGTCAGGTTTGGGCGCGACATGAGCGGACGGACATAGGATCCGAACACGGATTCCCGCTTGCCATCCCGGATCCGCAGTTCAGCGATCGATGCCCCTCCTGGCCCCTCCATCATCTCACCGTTCGGGCTATCGTAGACGGGAATGCCGATAGTGGATGCCGCACTCAACAAGGCCTCTGCGATCGGTTGGGGCGCCTGCGGCTGCGCTACGTAGGCGGGTCCTCCCACGCCGCGACGCGTTGGGTCCGGAGCGCCCTGCCAATCTTCGATCCGGCGATAGTAGCCGAGGATTGACTGATAGCCCCACGCGTCATCGCCGGCTTCAGCGGCAAAGTGGTCCCAATCTCCCCTGTGTCCTCTGGCCCACACCATGACATTGATGCTCGAACCGCCACCGAGCCCTTTGCCCATGCTGAGAGGAAGACGTCGACCGTCCAGGCCAGGTGCCGGTTGTCCGACAAAACCCCAGTCCCGGATCGAGCCGAGATTGAGCGGCCACTGCGCAGGGTTTGTAACGGTCTCGGCCGCATCGTCCCCGCCTGCCTCGAGCAGTAGGACGCTTGCGTTTCCATCCTCTGCCAGTCGCGCGGCAACAACGGAGCCGCTGGACCCGGCGCCGCAGACGATGAAGTCGAAAACATCACCGACCTCGCTCTGAGGAATGGGCGGATTTTTGGGTGCATTCTGGTCATGACTATTCAGCTTCACGTGACTACCTCCGTGAATGGATTCAAAATAATAGCGAAAGTGCTGAGGATCCCGGGGCGAATGCGGGCAATGGATCCTAGGCCGAGATCGTGCGGCCTTCATCTGCTCGCTTTGGCCCGACCTCGCTCGGTTCGACGGGCGCTGCTCTTCACCATCGGGACAGTGCCGGCTGTCCAGATGAAACTGCGTCTGTCATTACTTCTTCGCCGAGAAGGCCTTGGCGGCCTGATCAATGGTATCCGCGACCACCTTCGGCTGCGTTATGAACAGGGCGTGGCTTGCCGAAACCTTGGTGATCTTCGCCTTGATGCGTTCGGCCATGTGGATCAGCATGGCCTGATCGAATGCCCTATCCTCGGTAGCAATCACAGCCCAGCTGGGCTTGGTGTGCCAGGCAGCATGTTCGAGCTTCGTGCCGAACGCCGACATGTTGATCGGGACTTGCGCGTCTCTCATGAACGCAACATCAGCATCGCTGACGTCATGAGCAAAGCCAGCCTTGAACTTTTCCGGGCTGACATATCCAAAACCATCCTTCGTCGTCTCGATGACGAATTCCGATGCGGGAGCAAATCCTTCGTATTGTTGAGCCGTCGTCTCGCCTGCATCAGGAGAGAGAGCCGAGACGTAAACGAGGCCTGCAACCTTTGCATCAATGCCAGCTTCCGTGATGACCGTGCCGCCCCAGGAATGTCCAACGAGAATGACCGGACCATCCTGCCGTTCCAGCGCACGTTTGGTGGCTGCGACATCGTCTTCGAGAGATGTCAGGGGGTTCTGGACAATGGTAACGCGATAGCCCCGCTTGGTGAGGTTGTCATAAACACCCTTCCAGCCAGAACCGTCCGCAAAGGCGCCGTGGACGAGCACAACATTTCTGACGGATTGGCCTTGAGAGATGGTGTCCGCGGCGTTCGCCGGCAATGCGGCGGCGGACAGTGAGGCTGCAGTAGCAATTGCGGCTATGGTGGTCGTGGTCTTGCGTGGCATGGCTGACTCCTCGGTAATGGCGATAACTGTTATTGCGATATATATAAGCTGGCAGACTTCAGATTGGGCGTCAAGATAATTCTTATCGCGATATTTAATTTTGCTATTGCATAGGGTATATGGAGATCTACAGGAGTTCAGAATGACCAAACGCCATAACGACCCACCCCCCCTGCACGACCAACTGTGCTACGCGATTTACACTGCCGGAATTGCAATCCAGCGCGCCTACAAACCTCTTCTCGACGAGTTGGGCCTGACGTACCCGCAGTACCTCGTGCTCAATGTGTTGTGGAGCGAAGATGGGCAGACGGTCGGTGCCATTGCCAACGCCCTTGCCCTGGAATCCAGCACGCTGACGCCGCTATTGAAGCGCCTTGAGACATCCGGGTTGCTGCACAGGACCAGAAACCTGAACAACGAGCGCCAGGTGTTGATTGCGTTGACCGACGAAGGCCGGGCATTGCAGCACAAGGCTGGTTGTCTCAGCGACACCTTGCTTGCTGCCTCGACCCAGACGCCACAGGAATTGGGCGCTCTGAACCGCGACGTCCGTCATCTCCGCAACGCGATCTATTCCCAGATCGGCGGGTGGGATGCGCCGACCTGAGTTGCCGTGCATGTCGGCGCCTAGGCTGTTGGCACTGTCCCTCCATCGATCGTATATTCAGTACCAGTGATCGACGCAGCGCGGTCGGAGGCGAGGAAGGCAATCAGGTTTGCGACCTCGTCCGGTTTTGCCGGACGACCGAGCGGAATGCCGCCCAGCCCATCCATAATGATCTTTTTGCCGCCCTCAAGGTCAGTTCCCGCCTGCTTCGCCAGACGCTCGGCAAGACGGACCGAGGCTTCCGTTTCGATCCAGCCAGGCGACACCCGAACGACCCGGACACCTTTTGGCGACACTTCCTTCGACATCGCCTTGCTGTATGTGGAAAGTGCTGCCTTGGCTGCAGCATAGGCAGTCGTCGATTCCGGAAGCGGCAGGACCCTCTGGATGGATGTAACGTGCACGACCACACCGTTTCCTCGGGTGACCATGTCCGGAACGAGCAGCCGATCCAGTCGGACAGCCGGAAACAGATTGAGCGACAGCTCCTTATGCCAGTCGTCGTCCGACAGTGCAGAAAATCCACCTCCGGCTGCTGAAGAGCCGCCTAGCATATGGACGATGACGTCGACGCCGCGGAGACGTTGACGCACGGCGCCTGCGACGATTGCGCAGCCTTCCTCGGTGGTCAGATCTGCTTCGACGAACAGTTCTTCCGGTAGGTTTTCCGGACGGGCCCGCGCTGTCGTCAGCACCTCTGCGCCGAGCTCCCGAAACAGGCTGACGGTCGCAGCGCCGGCACCTTTGGTCCCAGCCGTGATGAGGACGCGTTTGCCTTCCAAATTGAGAAAGTCAGTCATTATTGGATCTCCAGGCTGACGATCTTGCCGTGTTTGATGGCAAAGTCGTAGGTGAGGGTCACCGGGCTACCGGGAAACTGGCCGCTCACCTTGGCTCGGATGAGCGCTTTGTCACAGTCGACCGTGCATTCCAAAGGTTCAGCAACGTACTGAGCCGCCTTCTTCGCAGCCACCCACCATTCTCGGATTGCGGCGACGCCTTGATGGCGCGCTCGTTCGTCTTCGACGAAGGCTTCGACCGCAAAGGTGTCCAGCAGCGCATTCGCGTCATTGCGACGGTCTGCTTCAAAGTACGTGTTAATGATACCGGGCATATCCATTGTGTTCTCCTCATAACCTAACCGATACTTATCCCTCGACCATTGCATAAATAAGTGGGATAAACCGGCATGCGATGATGAACAGGTCGGGACAATGGAGCTAGCCAGCCTGAAGGAACTTGAAGCGGCCATTGCAATTGCTAGGCGCGGGACTTTTCGAGCAGCGGCCATTGACCTCGGCATGTCCACGACCGCGTTGAGCCACACGATAAGCAGGCTCGAGGCGGGACTTGGCGTGCGGTTGTTCAACCGCACCACCCGCAGTGTCTCGCTGACGGACGCCGGCCGGTTGTTTGTGCAGCAGGTCGCGCCCTCGCTTCAGGAGCTCCATGCTGCTCTGGATCTGGTGCGCTCCCATCGCGAGACTCCTTCCGGAACAATACGGATCAACGCAGCGCCATTTGCGGCGCGCGCCATCATCTCACCGCTCGTGCTGGAGTTCCTGCGCCGCTATCCGGACATGAATGTCGATATCGTTACCGAGGGGAAAATGGTCGATATCGTCAAGGACGGGTTCGATCTGGGCGTCAGGGTTGAAGGCCTCGTTCCCACCGACATGATTGCCGTTTCGCTCGGGCTGCCTCAGCGACACGCTGTCGTCGGGTCTCCTGAGTATTTCAAGAAGCACGGAAGGCCCATAGTGCCTCCGGATCTTCTCAATCACAGATGCATCCGCGTGCGGCTGCCTGACGGCTCCTTATTTCGATGGCGGTTCGAAAAAGACGGCGAGCCGGTGCAGATAGATGTACGGGGGCCAATCGCACTCGATGAGGCCAGCCTTACGCGGACTGCCGTGCTCGAAAGCGCCGGCGTGGGCTACCTCTTTGAACAAGACATACTCTCGGAGATAGAGGCGGGGCGCGTTGTTCGTGTTCTGGAAGATTGGACGCCGCCCTATCCAGGCCTATGCCTCTACTATCCTGGACGCCGAAATCTATCGGCTGGCGTCAGAGCATTTCTCGACTTAGCTCGGGAGTTCTCCCGAAAAGCGGCTTAACCCACTGCCTTCCGCCTTGAACGGTCTCGAACCGTTGGCCGGTGAACCCTCCTGCTTCGTTCCTGTCTACCGCCCGCCCTGCTACTGCGCCGGTTCCAGCATCGCGCAATCTTCCCCGTCGGTGCACTCTCCCGACAGGGTACGCTGACCAAGCGCAATGATAAGGACGGTCGCGGCCCCGGCCGCCGCAGACACCCAGAATCCGCTCTGGGGACCGTAGCTGTCGACGACCCAGCCCGAGACGAAGGCACCAAGCGCCATACCGATGCCGATGCCGGTCATGACCCAGGTGACGCCCTCCGTCAGCACCGATTCCGGTACGCGACGCTCAATCAGTCCGAAGGCAGTTATAAAGGTCGGCGAGATCGCGATGCCGCTGACGAAGACGGCGACAGCAAGCAGCATTACCGAGCTGCCGGCGACGAGAAGCGGCAACGAGGTCAGTGCGAGGATCGCAACAGCGATCAGCAACTGACGATGCAAGGGGATGCGCAGATTAAGCGCGCCGAGGGTCAAACCCACTAGGAAGGAACCGAGGGCATAGACACCGATGACCAGGCTTGCCGCATTCGGCTGACCAAGCTCCTTGGTGATGGCGACAACACTCACCTCAGCGGTTGCGAAGATCGCGCCGACGAAGATCAGCGCGAGCGTGATGATCTGCACTGGACGCTGGCGGATCGCGGAGCCGACCGAAGCTGCGCCGGCGACATGCCGCACCTTCGGCTCGGTGCCGCGCTGCACGATGAAGGCGGCCGTCCCTAGCGCTAGAAAAGCTGTACTCACCATCATGCCGGCTTCCGGGAATAGGGCGACCGCAAGCCCGACGGACAGCGAGGCGCCGGCGATATAGACCAGTTCGTCCGCGGCACTTTCGAACGCGAAGGCCGTGTTGAGCTCGGGCTTGTTGCGAAAGAGTTCCGTCCAGCGCGCCCGCATCAGCGCCGGGATGCTTGGCATGGCCGCCGCGGGGAAGGCCGAGGCGAACAGCGTCCACACCGGCCAATTCTGGTTGGCAGCGGCGATCAGCGCGATGAACGCCAGTACTGACACGATGGTGCTGGGAACGACGACTGCCGTCTGGCCCAGCCGATCGACCGCTCGCGAAATCTGCGGCGAGATCACCGCATTGGTGAGCGCATAGGTCGCCGACACGGCGCCTGCCAGCCAATATTCGCCATGTGCCTGGGAGAGCATGGCGACGATGCCGATCGGCGCCATGGCGATGGGAAGGCGTGCGAAAAAGCCGGCTGCGGAGAAGCCCTTGGCCCCAGGTGCCGCGAATATTTGTTTATACGGATTTGACATGGGACGATCCTTCCAGCTATCGGATAGAACACTTATATACGAAGCGTATGTGTCTAGATAATGCATACGTCCCGTATGTCAATGAAAAAGATACGCGGCGTATGTCAATGGAGTAGCCATGCGCAAACCGCGCCAGGAGATGATCGCAGAGACCCGCGGCAAACTTATCGCAGCCGGGCGGCGTGCCTTTGGCACGATCGGCTACGCGGAAGCTTCGATGGACGATTTCACCGGCGAAGCGGGACTGACGCGCGGGGCCCTCTATCACCATTTCGGTGACAAGAGGGGCCTGCTCCAGGCCGTCATCATGGAAATCGACGCGGAAATGACTGAACGGCTGAATGAGGTCTCGGCCGCCGCTCCCACGCGCTGGCAGGGCTTTGTCGATGAGTGCTCCGCTTATATCGAAATGGCGCTTGAGCCCGAAATCCAGCGCATCATGTTTCGCGATGGCCCTGCCGTACTCGGCGATATCTCGCAATGGCAGAACACCCCCGGCTGTATCGCCGCCCTCTCTCGCAGCCTCGACCGTCTCAAGGCCGATGGCGAGATCATCGACATCGACACCGAAACCGCCGCTCGCCTCATCAATGGCGCCAGCAGCCATATGGCGCTGTGGATCGCCAATGCGGAGAATCCGGAGGCCGTTTCGAGGCGGGCGGTCGCGGGGTTCAAGGCTATGTTGGGGAGCCTACGCAGACAGGAATGAGGTGTTTGATTCCCCGCTCAGTCGCCGCGGGCAGTTCATTGCGCACCGTGTTGACGTCGAGCGGGGCCGCGCCGCCAACATTGACATCGAGCACGAGCAGGCCTGACGTGGCGATGGCACCGCGTTGCCTATGCTGCACTTACAATCTGCAGCACGGCGGCGTGATCTCTACGCGTGCAGATACGCGCTGCGGCATGGGTGGTTTCGCCCACTGGATTGTGATCCTACTTCGCTGTAGAGCGAGGGAGGTATTTTGATGCCAAGCCCATCCCTTTTAGGTGCGATTCTATGACAAAAAAAGTTTATCTCGCCGGTCCGGAGGTCTTCCTTCCCAACGCCCGTGAAATGCTCGACCGCAAGGCGGGACTTGCCCGTGAGGCGGGACTTATCCCCCTCTCGCCCGGCGATCTGGAAATCCCGCACACGAACTCGAAGCGAGAGCGGGCGGCTGCGATAAACGCGGTGGACGAGAAGATGATGATTGAGGCTGACGCGATCATCGCCAATCTGACGCCCTTTCGTGGCATTGCCGCGGATACAGGGACGGCCTTCGAACTCGGCTTTATGTGCGCAAGCGGTAAGCCTGTGTTCGCCTATACGAATGTGGCCCGCGATCACAGCGGGCGGGTGAGCGATCTTTATGGCGGGGCCGTCGCCTATGATGCTGAAGGTCGACTGCGGGACCCGAATGGAATTGCGATCGAGGATTTCGGGCTGGCCGACAATCTGATGCTGCACGCCGGGATTGAGCGGCGCGGTGGCGTCCTCATCATCGGAGACGCGGCGCGGGATGCGCTCTATACGGATCTCACGGCGTTCAAGGCGTGTCTTGCCGTCGCCGTTGAGAAACTGCGCTAAGGCGCCGAATGATAAGACGTCCTTCTAGTTGGCAAGAGCTGGCCCCCCGCTTCACGCCGGATCGCTCTCCCTTGAAAACGTTTTTCCCCGTTTCCGTGATCGGGACATCCACGGTCTCCAAGTGTGCCGAACAGGGCTCGGCACACTTTTCGCTGGGAGCAGCCCGTCGTCAAACCAGCCCGGGCACGACGAACACCAACCAGGCAACGATCGGACCGATGATAGCGATCAAGGCGCTGTAGATCAGTAGCTGTCGCAACACCTGCTCACGGCTGTCGTCCGGCGCATTGGCGACGACAAGGGCGCCGTTGGTGGAGAATGGGCTGGTGTCGACGATCGTCGTCGAGATGGCGATCGCCGCGACCACACCGATGGCGCTGATGTGCCCTTGCAGGAGGAACGGAACGGCAAGCGGGATGATCGCGCCGAGCAGCGCGGTCGAGGAAGCAAAGGCCGAGACGATGGCGCCCGTAAAGCAAAGCAGAAGCGCCACCAGTAGCGGCATGCCGAGACTGGATATGCCATTCGCCACGTAGTCGACCGTACCGGCCTTCTCCATGACGCCGACATAGGTGATGATGCCGGCAATCAGCAGCACGGTCGACCAACTGACCTTGTCGATTGCGGCCTTCTGGGTCTTCGGTGACAGCAGCGCGAGGACGACGGCGACGGTCATGGCGACGAGGCCAACATTGAACTTGAAAACCAGGGCGCCGATGCCGAGCGCCGTCAGGCCGATCAAGGTGGTAATTCTCTCATTGTTCAGACGCAACGTCGTCGCGGTATCGGCCGCCGTACCATAGGCATGCTCTCTGATCGGTTTTGCAGGCGTGCCGCCGTGGCCCCTGATCGACGCCGATACGCCCTCGGGATGGAGTTCGGGCAAGGGGCCAAGTGATGCGGGATCGTGCTTCATCACCCTCGCGCCACCGAACACGAAGAAGACCAGCACCGCGATCGCCAGGTTAAAGAAGAAGCTGGAAAGAAACAGCGAGGTCGGAGCGAAAGGCAGGCCGGCCTTCGCAACGATCTGGTTGGTGATTCCGCCATAGATGCTGATCGGCGAGAAGCCGCCTGCCTGCGCGCCGTGGATCACCATCAGACCCATCATCACCGGATGAATGCGGTACTGCACTGCAAAGCTCAACGCGACGGGTGCGAGAATGGCGACTGCAGCAGGCCCAAGTGCGCCGAAGCCAGTAATGATGGCGGCGACCAGGAACATCACCCAGGGAATCAAGCCGATCCGCCCGCGCACCAGGCGGACGGCACATTCGACGAGCCAGTCGATCGTGCCGTTGATCTGCGCTATGGCGAAGAGGTAGGTGACGGCGACGAGCGTCAGGAACAGATCACTCGGAAAGCCGGCAAATATATCGTTGGTTTTCATCCCGATGATCATGGAGCCGAGCACGAAGGCGCCGGCAAAAGCGAGCGCACCCATGTTGATTGGCTGGATCGTCGCAATGATGAACATGGCGATCAGCAGGCCTATGGACAGTAATTCAATACCCATGATTCCCCTCCCTCCGACGCCTCCGCGTCGCAGTTGCTGTTTTCAAGATTGATGCGGGATGTCGACGCACCCTCCTCCCAGAGGGCGCGGTCCTCTTACGTCCTGGTGTAAAGATCGGCGTATTGCTGCCGCAGGATGTTTTTCTGAACCTTGCCCATCGTGTTGCGCGGCAAGTCTTCGGCAAAGATGATGCGCTTGGGTTGTTTGTAGCGCGCGAGCCGGTCCTGGAGGGCGCTGACGATGGCCTTTTCATCGAGGACAGCGCCGGGTTTGCGCACGACGACGGCGGTCACGCCTTCTCCGAAATCGGGATGCGGCACGCCGATCACAGCGCTCTCAACCACACCCTCGATCTGGTCGATCTCGCCCTCCACCTCTTTCGGATAGATGTTGTATCCACCGGAAATCACCAGATCCTTGCCGCGGCCGACGATGTGGACATAACCGTCCCGGTCGATCTTGCCGAGATCGCCGCTGATGAAGAAACCGTCGGCGGTGAATTCGGCCGCGGTTTTTTCGGGCATGCGCCAATAGCCCTTGAAAACGTTCGGCCCCTTGATCTCGATCATGCCTGTTTCTTCAGGCGGCAGCGCGAGCCCGGTGGCGGGATCGGTGACGCGCACCGTCACATCAGGCAGCGGGAAGCCGACCGTTCCGGCAATCCGTTTCCCCTCATAAGGGTTGGACGTGTTCATATTGGTTTCCGTCATGCCGTAGCGCTCGAGAATGGCGTGACCGGTACGTGCCTGGAACTCGGTATGTGTTTCTGCAAGCAGTGGAGCCGAACCGGAAATGAAGAGGCGGATGTTGGCGACTGCTTGCTTGTCGAGGCGCGGGCTTTGCAGGAGGCGCACGTAGAAGGTCGGCACGCCCATCAGCATCGTTGCCTGCGGCATCAGCGACAGGATCTCCTCCGGGTCGAACTTCGACAGCAGGAACATCGAGGCGCCGGCGAGCAGTGTGACGTTAGTGGCGACGAACAGCCCATGCGTGTGGAAGATAGGCAAGGCATGGATCAGTCGATCGCCGGCGGTGACGCGCCAAAAATCTCGCAAGGTCAGGGCGTTCGAGAGCAGGTTCCCATGCGTGAGCATCGCCCCCTTGGAGCGTCCCGTCGTTCCCGAGGTGTAGAGGATCGCAGCCAGATCATCGGCGGAGCGCGAGGCATCGACAAAGTCAGCCGGCTCATCGCGGGCGAGATCCAGCAACGAGCCGCTGCCATCAGCGTCGAGAGTTTCGACGATCGCACCGCGGGGCTTGGCGATTGTCTCCACGCCCGCCCGAGCCGACGATGCGACAACCACCAAACGCGGCTCCGCATCGCCGATAAAATAATCGAGCTCAGCCAGCGTATAGGCGGTGTTGAGCGGCAGGTAGACGGCGCCGCTTCGAAGACAGGCGAGATAGAGGATCAATGCCTCGGCACTTTTCTCGACCTGCACCGCAACGCGGTCGCCGGGGCGAATGCCGAGCGTGTCCATCGCGCCGGCAATGCGGCCGGAAAGAGCGACGGCGTCGTCATAGGTCCATGTGCGCGTGTTATCGATCCGGATGAATGGTGCGTTACCGGGCGCGGCGGCCCGCATGGCGTCGAAAAGATGGTTGCTCACTTTCGCCCTCCTCCAAGCGTTGAGTTCACTATCTGTGCGAATGGCCGGGAGCCTTGCTGGCCATTGCCGCCGCTGCGGCTTTCGTCGTTCTGGTTGAGCAGGCTTTTGACAGCAGGCGAGGCAATCACTTCGCCGCGCTGCGCCAGAGCCTCGTGGTTGGCCACGATGTCGTCGAGCTTGTAGAGATAGTTGACCATCAGGCCGTGTGCCTGCTGCATCGCCTTTGCCGAGCGGTCGCCAAGAAAATTCAGTCTTTCAAGTCGAGCGCCGTTGCCGAGATGGAAGCGGGCGACCGGATCGACGGGGCGGCCCTCCGGCGTCCGTTCGACCAGGAAATAGCGCGCCGCAAGAGGCAGCAGCACGCGCTCCACTTCGGTCGCCGTCTTCTTGTCGTCGGGCCAGTTCGGATCGTCCAGCGCCGTCAGCGTTTCCGGGCGCGCCTTGGCAAGCCAGCGGGCAAAGCCTGGAACGGGCGATAGCGTGACGAAGTTCTTCAGGCCGGGCAGGTCTCGGCGCAGATCTTCAACGACCTGTTTGATCAGGAAGTTGCCGAACGAGATCCCACGCAAGCCATCCTGGCAGTTGGAGATCGAATAGAAGACGGCCGTCGTCGCCTCGTCGGCGTTGATCTGCTCCCTGCCCTCGTCGAGCACATCCCCGATCGCGCGGGGCACCGATCGTGTGAGCGCCACCTCGACGAACACCAGCGGCTCGTCGGCTAGTCGGGGGTGGAAAAAGGCAAAGCAACGGCGGTCGGCCGGCGCCAATCGCCGACGCAATTCCTCCCAGCCGGCGATCTCGTGCACCGCCTCGTATTTGATGATCTTTTCCAGGATGTAAGCCGGCGTCATCCAGTCGATGGGCCGCAGCGTCAAGAAGCCGCGATTGAACCAGGAGCCGAACAGATGCGTGAAGTCGGCGTCAAGCGCGTGATAACCTGCGGATTGATCTTTGGAAGCAAGCAGCTGCTGGCGCATCCGGACGAGCTTGGCGGTGCCGTTCGGCGCGTGATTCAATCGGCGCAGAAGCTCCTGTCGCCGCGGCTCGGCTGCCTGGTGGAGAGCAATGATCGCGGCAGAGCTTTTGTCAGCGCGGTATTTATCAATCGCTTGGTCGAGCTTGGTTGTGTCAGGCCCGAACTTTTCATGCAGCATAAGGAGGAATTTCTGCGCGCCCTCGCTCTCGAGCGCGCCCCAGCGATCGAGTATCTCGGCGGCAAGCGCCATGCCCGAGGCCTCGCCCCGGCTCGACAGCAGCATTTCACAGAGTGTCTGGAGATCGACCTTGGCTGCGACCTGCGTGGCGCGCGCGCCGGAAAACAGGAGCTGGCGTCCGCGATCCGTGATGCTCTGCAGCATGTCGGTGAAGAAGGAAGCCTCAGACATGCCATTTCTCCTCTCTTCCGCCGGCCAGCCAGGTGCGGACCTTTTTGACGGCTGCTTCCCATCCTCGGGTTTCACCGGTAGTATGTAGAATGCCACTCTTCGTACACGAGGTCAACAATCGTGTATACAAGAATAGCATTTGTGTATGAGGAAAGTGAAACGAATGTCCGAGAATGTCGGCCGATGGCTTCGGGATGAGATTGAAAATTCAATTCTTTCCAACGAGTTCTCTCCCGGTGAGCGGCTCGACGAAACGGTGCTTGCGACGCGTTTCGGGGTCTCCCGCACGCCGGTGCGCGAGGCGCTGATGCAGCTCGATGCCATTGGTCTCATCGAAATTCGACCGCGCAGAGGTGCTGTTGTCATCGATCCGGGGCCGCACCGCGTCTATGAGATGTTCGAAGTTATGGCGGAACTGGAGGGCCTGGCCGGGTCGCTCGCCGCACGGCGGCTGGACAAGACCTCTCGAGAAGCGATCACGGCCACCCACGGCCGCTGTGAGCAATCAGCCGCTGCCGGTGACAGTGATGCCTATTATTACGACAATGAGGAGTTCCATAAGGCCATCTACGCCGCCGGCCGAAGCGATTTCCTTGAGCAGCAATGTCTGCAATTGCATCGACGCCTGCGGCCTTATCGCCGCCTCCAACTACGTGTGCGCAACCGCCTGTCGACGTCCTTCTTGGAACATTGCGCCATCGTCGATGCGATCTTTGCCGGAGATGGAGATGAGGCCCGCCGGCTGCTGCGGGGTCATGTCGGCATTCAGGGCGAGAGGTTCAGCGATCTGGTCGCGAGCATGGCGGCCAGATGAGGCTCTAGCGCATAACCCCGAAAATCGGAACCGAATTTCGGAGAGGATTATGCGCAAATTCAAAGAGATAGAGCGCCCTTAACGCGTCTGAAAGACGCGCGGCGCTCTAGGCGTGGTGCTTCCAGATCGAATGCAACGGTCATCAGATAGGGCGAACCATCTCGCTGCCATCCCGCGAGTTAGTTCTTCATTGCGCCACCGGCGGCCACGATATCGTCTGGCGTATCGACGTCGAGGCTGCGAGCCACATATTCAATGAAGTTGCCTTGGATGCGGAAGCGTCGGCGCAGCGTCTCGTCGATGCGGTTGCCGACCATGCCTACGCCGGAGGAGTAACGCCCGCTGATGCGTACGAAAAAAAGCAGCGCCATGCGCAAAAAATGATGCTTTTCCGGCTTATCTTTATTCCCTACTCCCTATCGAAGCAGGTGACGAAAAGGGAAGACCGCATGGCTACGCCGTTTTACTGGAACGAGCTCAATACATACGATTTTGCCGGCCTCTCCCCCGAGACCACGATTGCCGTTCTGCCTATCGCCTCGACGGAACAGCACGGCCCGCATCTGCCGATCGCAACGGATGTCGCCATCGCGACCGGCATGCTGGCGGAGCTGAAGAGGCAGCGGCCGGAGGATCTGGATATCCTGGTCCTTCCGACACAGGAGATCGGCAAGGCCAACGAACACATCTACGGCCCCGGCACGCTGTCGCTCAGTGCCGAGCTGCTCATCCCCGTCTGGACGGCGATTGGTGCGAAGGTTGCCGAAGCCGGGCTGCGGAAGATGGTGATCGTCAATTCCCACGGCGGCAATGTCGACATCATGAGCATCGTCGCGCGCGAACTGCGCGTGCGCCATCAAATGGCGGTGGTCTCCACCCAATGGGGCCGTTTCGGTCATCCGGAAGGTATGGTCAGCGATCACGAGAGCAAATACGGCATCCACGGCGGCGATGTCGAGACGTCGTTGATGCTGCACTTCCGCCCCGAACTGGTGCGCATGGACAAGGCCCAAAATTTTACCTCGAAGGCCGAAGGGATGCGGGAGCAATCCAAATTTCTTCAGCCTCTGCCGCCGCATTCGCTGGCCTGGATCGCGCATGACCTCAATCCCTTCGGCGTTGTCGGCGATGCCTCGATCGCCAAAGCCGAAAAGGGCGAGGCGATCTGCCGCCATCAGGTCAAGGGGTTTGTCGAGCTGCTCCAGGATCTCAAGGCCTATCCGCTTTCGAATCTCTATGTGAAATAGGCTCAGCCGCGGGTTTCACATCCGGTGGGATATGACCCTTGGCCTGCAATTCCTGCACCAGGCCGAGCAGTTCGGCGAGCAGATATTCGACGAAAAGGCTGGTGGCCGCGTCGAGGGGCGCGCGGGCGCGGGCAAACAGCTTCATCTGCTGGTAACGCGCATGCGGCTCGGCGATCGGCCGGAAGACCAGTTCACCGCGCCGGCATTCGGTGATGACGTCGAGCGGATTGAGCAGCGTCAGCCCCGTGCCGCATTTGACGAGCTGTTTCAGCATCTCCGATGCATTGGTTTCCAGCACCGGCTCGACCGAGATGGGCAGGCGCGCAAAAGCAAGGTTGATCACCTCGCGCAGGCTGGTGCCCGGCTGCGCCAGAACCAGTTTTTCCTGGGTGACATCGGCGAGGTTGATCGGTCCGGGACCGATCAGGTGATGCCCCGGCGGCAGCACGACACCGATCGGGATATCGAAATTTCCAAGCGTGCGGATGCCCGGCGTGGCGGGGATGTTGAAGCCGAGACCGATATCCACTTCGCCTGATACAACGGGGCTGGCCGTCGTGCCGCCGGTATCGTTGCGCAGCTGGACGAAGACGCGCGGATGTTCTGAAAGAAAGCGCGCGATGATTTCGGGCAGAGGCCCGGCGGCAAGCCCAACGGTCGTCACCATGCGCACCTTTCCCGCCTGCTGCATCTTGAGGCTGCGGATGCGCCCCTCGAGGCGCTCGTAATTCTTCAGCACGTCCCGGATATGCTCGATACAGAGTTCGCCAGCCGCCGTCAGCCGCAGGCCACGCGGCAGCCGCTCGAAAAGCGGCGCCCCGATCTCCTCCTCCAGCGCCAAAATCTGCCTGTTGACCGCCGAAGACGCCACGTTGAGGCGCGCGGCCGCCTTGCGGATCGAACCGCAACGGGCGATCTCATTGATGTAAAGAAGGCGTCTGGAGTGCAACATGATCTCTCCAATGCATAAATTTTGCGCAGGACGCACAAATTATCTTCAGCTTTCCCAGAGATGCCGAAAAGGCATCAATGCGCACGAATTTTGATGCTTTTCAAAGCGCATGGCAATGGCTCAAATTCCCTCAAAAGGGAGCCGAGCAAGGCGTCCCTCGACCACAAAAGGGGAACTGCCGACCATGTTGAAAGCACTGATGAAGACGCAATTCCTGAGCTGCCTCGGCCTCGCTTCGATGCTTGCCGCCGCCTCGCCGGCGCTTGCCCTCGACAAGGTGAGCTACGGGACGAACTGGCTTGCCCAGGCGGAACATGGCGGCTTCTACCAAGCCGTTGCCGACGGCACCTATGCAAAATACGGCCTCGACGTCACCATCGTCCAGGGCGGCCCGAATGCTGCAAACAGCGCGCTGCTGATATCCGGCAAGCTCGATTTCTACATGGGCGGCCCTCAGGGCGAAATATCCGCCGTCGAACAGGGCATTCCGCTGGTCGATGTCGCCGCGATCTTCCAAAAGGATCCGCAGGTGCTGATCGCCCATCCGGACAATGGCGTCGACAAGTTCGAGGACCTCGCCAAGCTGAAAACGCTGTTCCTCAGCAAGGACGGCTACCTCACCTATTTCGAATGGATGAAGGCAAACTTCAAAGGTTTCAAGGACGAGCAGTACAAGCCCTATAACTTCAGTCCCGCCCCCTTCCTCGCAGACAAGGACTCTGCCCAGCAGGGGTACCTGACCTCCGAACCTTACGAGATCCAGAAGCAGGCAGGCTTCGAGCCGAAGGTCTTCCTGCTCGCCGACAACGGCTACTCGCCCTATTCGACGATGATCACGACAACACAGGCGATGATCGACAGCAAGTCCGATGTCGTGCAGCGCTTCGTCGATGCCTCGATCGAGGGCTGGTACAACTACCTCCATGGCGACAACAGCAAGGCGAACGAGCTGATCAAGAAGGATAATCCTGAAATGACGGATGGCCAGCTCGCCTACTCGATCGCCAAGATGAAGGAATACGGCATCATCGAATCCGGCGACAGCCTCGACAAGGGCATCGGCTGCATCACCGATGCGCACTACAAGACGTTCTTCAACGAGATGGTGGCGATCAAGGTCTTCAAGCCGGAGACGGATTACACCAAAGCGTTTACGACGAAGTTCGTCTGCAAGAGCACCGGTGTGGCACTGAAGAAGTAGGCCGACCGACGGCTCTCCCCTGGTCCGCCATTGAGGACGTGGCGGGCCGTATCCTCCCGCATGAACGAGACAGCAATGCTCCCAGCAGACATCCAGGCGGTATCCCCGAAAGAGACGCGCAAGCGGCCGCTTGTTGTCATGCAGTCGGTCTCGAAGGTCTTTTCCAGCGGCACTGTCGCTCTTTCGAACATGTCGCTCACGGTCGAAAGCGGCGAGTTTGTCAGCCTGCTCGGCCCTTCCGGCTGCGGCAAGTCGACGGCGCTGCGCATCATAGCCGGTCTCGGCGATGTCACCTCGGGAACGATCGACTGGCCGAGTTCGCGCATCAATTCCAGAGGTCTGCCGGAGGGCGATATCGGCTTTGTCTTCCAGGAGCCGACGTTGATGCCCTGGAAGAACGTGTTCGACAACGTCCATCTGCCGCTGAGGTTGAGGCGCGTTTCGAAGGCAGCCGCGCATGATCAGATCATGGAAGTGCTGACCACTGTCGGCCTTCAGGATTTTGCCAAGGCCTATCCGCGCGAACTTTCCGGCGGCATGAAGATGCGCGTCTCGATCGCCCGTGCGCTGGTGACGAAGCCGAAGCTGCTGCTGATGGACGAGCCTTTCGCCGCGCTCGATGAGATCACCCGCCAGAAACTCAACGACGACGTGCTGCGGCTGTGGAAGGCGACCGGCATTACGGTGATTTTCGTGACGCATTCGGTCTTCGAGTCCGCCTATCTCTCGAACCGCATCGTCGTGATGAAGGCAAGGCCCGGGCGCGTGCATGCCGACGTCCCGCTGATCACCAGCCTCGAACGCGACGCGCACTACCGCACCTCGGAAGAATACCGCAAGGCCTGCGAAACGGTATCGCATTCGCTGATCGGGGCGATCAATTCGGCAGGGGATCATTGATGAGTGATGAAACAGACACATCGCCGCTGCTCGTTAAGGGTACCGCAAGCGCAAGGCGCCGCGATCTTGCGCTGCGCATCGCAATCCCCTTCCTCGTCATCGCTCTGTTGATCCTCGTCTGGTACGCCTATGTGAAACTGTCGGGCGTGCCGCCCTATATCCTGCCAGGACCGGCCGCTGTGGCAAATGCCTTCGTGACGGATTGGGGTACGCTCGCCCCTGCCCTCTGGGTCACCACCAAGATCACCTTCATGTCGCTGATGCTGGCGCTTGTCGGCGGCGTCGGCTTTGCGATCTTCCTGGTGCAATCGCGCTGGGTCGAGCTTGCCTTCTATCCCCTTGCCGTCATCCTGCAGGTAACGCCGATCGTGGCGATCTCGCCGCTGATCCTGATCTACGCTCCCTCCACGCAGGTCGCGCTCCTCATCTGCGCCTTCCTCGTCGCATTCTTCCCGATCCTGTCGAACATGGTGCAGGGCCTGAAGAGCGTCGACCATAACCTCATCAACCTCTTCGAGCTCTATGGCGCCTCGCGCTGGCAGACGCTGATCCATCTGAAGATCCCGGCCGCCCAGCCCTATTTCATGACCGGTCTTCGCATCGGCGGCGGGCTCGCGCTGATCGCCGCCGTCGTCGCTGAATTTGCTGCAGGCTCGGCCGGTGCCGGCTCCGGCCTCGCCTTCCGCCTGCTCGAAGCGCAGTACCGGATGAACATCCCGCGCCTCTTCGCAGCGCTGTTGATGCTCTCCATGCTTGGGGTAGCGATCTTCGGCCTCACCACCCTCATTGCCTGGCTGAGCCTTCACCGCTGGCATGAAAGCAGCATCAAACGGGAAAACTGATGACTTATTCTTTCATATCCCCGCCAAATGCGGCCCGCTTCGTGCTGAGCAATGCGACAGTGCCCGTCGTCACCCTCGAGCATGTCGACGTGCCAATCACCGAGGGACTGGCCACGGTCGATATCGTCATCAGCGACGGCATGATTGCAGCCATCCGGCCGGCCGGCGCCGCACCCGCCGATTATGCCAGGATCGATCTCAAGGACGGCATGGTCTGGCCGTGTTTTGCCGATATCCATACTCATCTCGACAAAGGCCATATCTGGCCACGCCAGGCCAATCCCGACGGCAGCTTCATGGGCGCGCTCGATGCCGTCAGGGCCGACCGGGAAGCCAACTGGTCGGCCGCGGACGTCAAACGGCGCATGGAATTCTCGCTCCGCTCCGCCTATGCCCATGGGACCAGCCTGATCCGCACGCACCTGGATTCGCTTGCGCCCCAGCATCGCATCTCCTTCGAAGTTTTTGACGAAATCCGGGATGCCTGGAAGGACAGGATCGCGCTGCAGGCGGTCGCCCTCTTCCCGCTGGATGCCATGGCAGACAGCACCTTCTTTGCCGATCTCGTCACGGTCATCCGGCAGACCGGCGGCCTGCTTGGCGGCGTCACCAGGATGGGGCCGGAGCTTGTCTGGCAGCTCGACACGCTCTTCAGGACTGCCGCGGAGCATGGCCTGGATGTCGATCTGCATGTGGACGAGACGGATGATCGCGGCGCCGAGACACTGAAGGCAATCGCCGAGGCCGTGCTGCGCAACGGGTTCGAGGGCAAGGTGACCGCCGGCCATTGCTGCTCGCTCGCCCGCCAGGACGAAGACACCGCCGCGCGCACCGTCGCGTTGGTCGCCAAGGCAGGTATCGCGGTCATCGCACTGCCGATGTGCAACATGTATCTACAGGATCGCTATCCCGGCCGCACCCCGCGCTGGCGCGGCGTCACGCTGTTCAAGGAGCTGGCCGCTGCCGGTGTCGCGACCGCGGTCGCATCCGACAATACGCGTGACCCCTTCTATGCTTATGGCGATCTCGATCCAGTGGAGGTCTTCCGCGAGGCCGTGAGGATTCTGCATCTCGACCATCCGCTCGATACTGCCGCCCGCGTCGTCACCACCTCGCCCGCCGCCATCGTCGGACGGTCGGACAAGGGCCGTATCGCCGCCGGCGATCCGGCCGATCTCGTGCTCTTCAGCGCGCGGCGCTGGAGTGAATTCCTGTCCCGTCCGCAGTCTGACCGCGTCGTGCTTCGCCGCGGCAAGGTGATCGACCGCAGCCTGCCGGATTACCGTGAACTCGATAACGTCGTTGGAGCCTGACATGGCCGATTATCAGAAGATCAAAAAGGAACTCGAAGGCATCGCCGTTGAGGACAATCCGGCGCTGGTTCGCCAGAAGAGCCGGGATTTCTATTGGTATTCGCCTGTACTCAAAGCCCAGCTCGACAATGTGACGGCCGATATCGTCGTCACACCGAAGACCGAGGAAGAGGTCATCCGGACGCTGAAGGTCGCCTTTGCCCATGGCGTGCCGGTCACGCCGCGCGGCGCCGGCACCGGCAATTACGGCCAGGCCATGCCACTTTCCGGCGGCATCGTTCTCAATCTTGCAGCCATGGACAAGATCAAGGAGATCCATCCCGGCCGCGTCATCTGCGAACCGGGCATCGTGCTTGCCCAACTCGACAAGCAGACCAAGGCCCATTCCGGCCAAGAGCTGCGTTTCCACCCCTCCACCGCCCAGACGGCGACGGTCGGCGGCTTCATCGCCGGCGGTTCTGGCGGCGTCGGCTCGATCACCTGGGGCGGCTTGCGCGACCTCGGCAACATCCTGCGGCTGCGCGTCGTCACCATGGAGGCCGAACCGCGCGTCCTCGATCTCACCGGCTGGGATCTCCAGAAAGTGAGCCATGCCTACGGCACGAACGGCATCATCACCGAGATTGAGATGCCGCTCGCACCTGCCTATGACTGGGTCGATGTGCTCGTCGGCTATGACGACTTCATGGAAGCGGTGCGCTTCTCCGACGCGCTGGCGAAATGCAACGGCATCCTCGTCAAGGAGATCGCGCCGATCGCCGCTCCCATTCCTTTCGATTATTTCACCCGCCACAAGCCTTACATCCGTCAGGGCCAGTCGATCGTCGTGCTGATGATTGCGCCGCACTCCATGGATGCCTTTCTTGCCTTCACGGCGGCGCAGAAGGGCGAGATCATGTTCCGCTCCGACAAAGTGGAAAGCATGCGCGGCATTCCGCATGCCTATGAGCTTGCCTGGAACCACACGACATTGCGTGCGCTGAAGGTCGACCCGAGCTTCACCTATCTGCAGGTGCAATATCCAGGCCCGGACCATGTCGCCAAGGTGCGGAAGATGGTCGAAATTTTCGGTGACGAAGTGCCAGGGCATCTCGAATTCATCAAGTTTGACGGCCAGATCCAGTGCTCCGGCCTGCCGTTGGTCCGCTATACCACCGAAGAGCGGCTGGAAGAGATCATCAAGATCCACCAGGACAATGGATGCCCGATCTTCAACCCGCACCGCTATACGCTTGAAGAAGGCGGCATGAAGCGCACCGACGCTGTTCAGCTTGCCTTCAAGCAGGAAACCGATCCGAAGGGCCTGCTCAATCCCGGCAAGATGATTGCGTGGGAAAATCCTGATTTCGATTTCAACGCCGGCAAGAACTATCTCTTCCCCGGCCTGGCGGCCCTGATGGAGGCTTCATGAGGGTTCTCGTCCTCCACTCTCACCCGGTCGAGGAAAGTTACGGCAAGGCGCTTTACCGGCAGACCGTCGAGAGCCTTGAGAAGGCCGGGCATATGGTGGACGCCTGCGACCTCTATGAAGAGCAGTTCGATCCGGTGCTCTCGCGCCACGACCGGCTCGTCTATCACGACTATCCAGAAAATCTGAAGCTGGTGGCGCCCCATGTCGACCGGCTCAAAGCGGCCGAGGGGCTGGTGATCTGCACCCCGATCTGGAACTTCGGCTTTCCGGCTATCCTGAAGGGATATTTCGACCGTGTGTGGCTACCGGGTGTTTCCTTCCAATTGGTCAACGGCAAGGTAGAATCGCGGCTGCGCCACATCCGCAAGCTCGCAGCCGTCCTGACTTACGGGGCAACGCCCTTCCGCGCCTTCGCCGCCGGCAACCCGCCGAAGAAAATCGTCAAGCGCGTGCTGAGGGCGCAGATCAATCCGGTGAGGCCGGTGACGTTCCTCGCCCATTACGATATGAACAATTGCACGCCAGAGACGCGGGCAAAATTCCTCACCCGCGTCGGAGACGCGATGGAGCGATTCTAGAGCAATTCGAGCAAAAGTGTGCCGCGGTTTTGCCAGGCAAAGCGCGAAGCGCTCTTGCCGGGAATTGCGTGAAAACAAAGAGGTAGAGCATCTCGGTGCTTCGAAGAAAAAACGGAAATGCTCTACAAGATTTTCGCGGCCGTCACCTCGACCTCGACGAGGAACTCAGGGCGCGTAAAACCGCCGATGACGAGCAAGGTGGAAACCGGCTTCGGATCGAGCGTATAGCGATCCCGGACAGCCATATAGGCCGGGAAATCCTCACGGCGGGTGACGAAGCCCGAAATGCGGATCACATCGGCAAAACTCATCTCTGCCTCCTGCAGAATCGCCTTGATCGCCTCGAAGCAGAGTTCCGCCTGAGCAGTGATGTCGCTCGGAACAGCATCATCGAGACCGATACCAAGCTGGCCCGACGTGACCAGGAGCGATGCGCCGGGCGGCACGAGCAGGCCGTGATTGTAATTTCCAAAAGGCCGGCGTACCGACGCCGGATTGAAGGTCTTCTTCATCGCTGAACTTTCCCGTAGGTCTGCAGATGCCGACCCTACAAGATGCAGCGGGATATGAGAATATCGCTGCCGCCCATAATGTCTTGCGACAAGAGGCAGGACGATCGCCTTGATGGGATACGAAACGCAGACCCCGTAATTCAGCGGTACGCCATAGGAGAAAGGGTGACCTGCCAGGCTTTCGATCCGATGCCACCGCTTTGTGAGCAATCCGCCATTCCTGCCGTAGCCTTTTCTGCAAATGCTGGAACCGCCGGCGCATTGGCTAACTTGCTAGTTTAATCAATCGCTGCCTGAGATCGACGCCGCTTTCCAGTTTGTAATTTAAGCTCTGAACTGTCTGAGACACAGCGATGACAAGATCTTCGTTGCCGGATGCAGCCGCTCCATTGGGAAGCCGGGTATTGTTCTCAAAACCCACCCGCACATTTCCTCCAAACAGCGCGCCCGCTGAAACGCAGGCTGCTTCATGACGGCCGAATGCACAAACACTCCAATGCTCGAAACGTGGAATGCCGGTCGCCAGAAATGGCAGGAGATCGGTCGGCTGCGATGTCTGTTCTGCCGTGTATCGCCCAAGCACAAAGAGCACGGAAATGGTGCGCCAGGGTATGAGGCCGCGCGTCTGCATGTCCGCAAGCACTACAGCCTCGGAGGGATCGTAGAGTATGATCTGGGGGAGTACACCCTCCCGCGCCATCCAGGCCAGGAGATCGGCGAAGGCAGCTTCGAACGAGGTGTCCGGGACAAGTTCCCGTAGCGCGAGTGACACCGCTTCCGGGCATGTCTCCTTGACGACTGCGATCTGCTCGGCCGGCGTATAAGCTCCGAGTGCCTCACTGGTGATCTGCACGACGAGGTCATCACCGACGCGTGACCGGATAGCCGACATCGCCTTCCGGTATGCGTCCGCATCGAGAAGATGGCTGCCATCATTCTTGCGAACGTGGACATGAATCATCGCGGCGCCCGCCTCTTTGCATCGAACGGCGGTCTCGGCAAGCTCCGTTGCTGTCAAAGGAAGGTTCGGATGTTCCAGCTTGGTCTTGCGGCCTCCGTTCGGAGCAACCGCTATTGCGACGGACTTCAAACCAGTCTCAATACTCATGAAAGCGCTCCTCGCCTTGATCCATACGGATCATAGTATACTTTTGTGAAACATATGTTGCAATTGCCTGCAAGGGGATTATAAGTCAGACATGGATCAAGCACCTCTTCGCCAAGCCATCATTGACACGTTTGACAGCATGTCCGCGCAATTGCAGACGGCTTCGCGCTACATCCTGGACCATCCCCGCGATGTCGCCCTCCTTTCCATGCGGGAGCAATCGAAGCATGCCGGTGTCCAGCCTGCGACCATGACCCGCCTGGCAAAACATCTCGGCCTCGACGGATACGACGCGATCCGTGCGATGTATGCCGAGGCGGTGCGTGGCAAGGAGCCCGGTTTTGCCGGAAAGGCCGGGGCTCAGGTCGCCAGCCAGAAGCTCAAGGGCGACCATGCGCTCGCCGCAGACATGCTCGCCTCGATCAGCACCCAGGTCGCCCAGTTGGCGGAGCCACAATCCTTGAACCGGATCGTTGAAGCGGCCACGCTGCTGGCTGCGGCAAGACGGGTCTACTGCCTGGGACTTCGGTCGAGCCATTCAGTCACATGGCAGTTGCATTACATGATGTCGCTGATCGGCGAGAAGTCCGTCATGCTGGACGGTCTGGGCGGAACCGGCGCGGACGCCATCGGGAACGCGCGCATCGATGACGTGCTCCTCGTTGCCAGCGTTCTGCCCTATACCCGCGCGACCATCGAAATCGCCGAATACGCCCACCAAAAGGGCGTTCCTGTCGTTGCCGTGACCGACAGCGAAGTAGCGCCTCTCGCCCAGTTCGCTACCGTCGCCGTGCTCGTCGCTACCGATAGTGCGTCCTTCTTCCATACGATGTCGCCGGCCTTCGCCGTTGCCGAAGTCCTTGGGACTCTCATCGCAGGAAACGCAGGCGAGAAAGCGGTCGAAGCGCTCAGACGGTCCGATGAACTGTTTGCTTCGTTCAAAACTCATCTCAAACCACGGAACCCGAAAAAACGGTCATGACCCATATTCTGCATCGTGCGATCCATTCGAAACTTCCCGTCGCGGTGCGCGGCCAAGGTATCGAAATTTTCGATGCCGATGGAAAAGGTTATATCGATGCGTCGGGAGGAGCGGCCGTCTCGTGCCTCGGCCATGCGCATCCCGCAGTCCTTGCCGCATTGCACGAACAGCTCGACACTATGGCCTATGCGCACACCGGTTTTTTCACGACCGACGTCGCCGAGCGGCTCGCTGACCGGTTGGTCGAAGACGCGCCGCAGGGCCTTGATCATGTCTATCTCGTCAGCGGTGGCTCGGAAGCGGTCGAGGCAGCGTTGAAGATGGCACGCCAGTATTTTGTCGAGATGGGCGAACCGCGGCGCCGGCACATCATCGCCCGTCGTCAGAGCTATCACGGAAACACGCTGGGAGCGCTTGCGACGGGAGGCAACGAGTGGCGGCGTTCGCAGTTTCGGCCTCTTCTGATCGAAACACACCATATCGATCCCTGCTACGCCTATCGGCTGCGGCAAGAAGGCGAAGCCGATGAAGCCTTCGCCGCGCGGTCCGCTCAGCAGCTTGAGGACAAGATTCTCGAACTTGGCGAAGATCAGGTCATCGCTTTCGTGGCGGAGACCGTCGTGGGCGCCACGTCTGGCGCAGTGCCACCGGTTGCCGATTATCTCGAGAAGATTCGTGCGATCTGCGACAGGTATGGCGTCCTGCTTATCCTCGACGAGGTCATGTGCGGGATGGGCCGGACGGGCACGCTTCACGCCTGCGAACAGGATGGTGTCGTCCCCGATCTCATGACTATCGCCAAGGGATTGGGCGGCGGTTATCAACCTGTTGGAGCCGTGCTTCTTTCGGGCAGGATCTTCGACGCCTTCGCCAATGGGTCCGGTTTCTTCCAGCATGGTCACACCTATATGGGCCACCCGATGGCTGCCGCCGCCGGCCTCGCCGTTCAAAACGTCATCCGCAACGAAAACCTTCTGGCCAATGTGGTCGCCATGGGAGATCACCTTGAAACCCGACTGATCGAACGTCTCGGCAACCACAACCATGTCGGCGACATCCGCGGACGAGGATTGTTCCGAGGCGTTGAACTTGTCAGGGATCGGTCCACCAAAACGCCGTTCGATCCATCGGCAAAACTGAACGTTCGCATTAAAAGGGAAGCGATGGCCCGAGGCCTGATGGTTTATCCGATGGGCGGCACGATCGACGGGAAAACGGGCGATCACGTTCTGTTGGCACCGCCCTTTATCGTCACGGACCGGGATATCGACACGATCGTTGAGCGTCTCGGCGACGCGATCGATATGGCGGTTGCCGGCCTGGCGTAGTCCTCCCGGATGGCTTGGCAATCGCATAAACAAGCGATCGGTTTTTCCTGCATTCTTGACCGAAGCCGACCTCGACAGAGGCCGGCTTTTTCTGTCGTGCGCTCGAAACGGTTTTGCGAGGCGTTTCAGACCAGCATTTGCGCCCATGGCCCGGGTTAAGCGACATTGTAATAATTTGTGATCCATTCGTTTCGTGAATAAAATATATGATCTATCTGGATCATTTTTGATCGTCTTGGCCATTTTATGTGCGCGCCCGGAAGGCCGTGTTTTTTACTTCAAGATTTCCTGCACATGCTAACCGCTTGGAATCTCAGAGATCTACCGCCGTGACCGTCTTTGGGCGTCGGGGATCGGATGTTTCCGTTGTTGGCAAGCGGCGCCTTGCTTTTGGTCATTCCTCACACCCTCTCGACACGGCAGTGCAAATTTTGAATGCGACAGCATTAATAATGCAGTCTATATTTGCGTACGTCGATCAAAGGCAAACGCCGAATGCATTTGCCCAAAAAAGGGGAACTCACATGAAACTGAGATTTGGATACCTACTTGGAGCCGCTGTTGCAGCGACAATCGCGTTCTCACTGCCGGCACGCGCCGCCGATCTGGTCGTTGCCACCGATACGGCATTCGTACCGTTCGAGTTCAAGGAAGGCGACAAGTATGTCGGCTTCGACATCGACCTCTGGGATGCTGTCGCTAAGGACATTGGCGTCACCTACACACTGCAGCCGATGGACTTCAACGGCATCATTCCCGCCCTTCAGACGAAACAGGTCGATGTCGGTCTCGCCGGCATCACGATCAAGGACGAACGCAAGAAGGTCATCGATTTCTCCGACGGCTACTATGACAGCGGCTTCCTGCTGATGGTTCCGACGGACAGCGCTATCAAGGGACCGGAAGATCTCAAGGGCAAGACGCTTGCCGTGAAGACGGGAACTTCCGCCACCGATTACGCCAAGGAGAACTTCAAGGATTCAGAACTGCGCCTGTTTCCGAACAGCGACAACGCCTATCTCGAAGTTGCAACAGGCCGCGCCGACGCCGCGATGCACGACACGCCGAACGTGCTCTATTACATCAAGACCAATGGCCAGGGTAAAGTGAAGACCGTCGGTGCCCAGATGATGGCACAGCAGTACGGCATGGCGTTCCCCAAGGGCAGCGAACTTGTCGCAAAGGTCAACGCCTCGCTGGCCAAGCTGAAGGCCGATGGCACCTATACCACCATCTACAAGAAGTGGTTCGGTACCGAACCGCCCAAGAGCTGATCTCCAATACGAGATTATCAGCGCCGGCTCGGCCGGCGCTCCTTCCTCGCATGGAGATGATTTCTATGGAATTCGAATGGTCGGTTGTCTGGCAGGCGCTGCCGGAACTGTTCAAGGGCGCGCAGCTGACGGTCATGATCGCGCTAGCCGGGCTTGTCGGTGGCCTTATCATCGGTATCGTTGCCGGCCTGATGCGCGCCTATGGCAATGTCGTCCTGAACGTGATCGCTTTCATATATGTCGAACTCATCCGTGGCACCCCGATCGTCGTGCAGGTGATGTTCATCTATTTTGCGCTTCCGCTGGTCGCCGATATCAGGATCAATCCGATCACCGCGGCGATCACCGCGATCGTCGTCAATGCCGGGGCCTATATCGCCGAAATCGTCCGGGGATCGTTTCTGTCCATCCACAAAGGACTGAAGGAAGCCGGGCTCGCGCTGGGTCTTCCGCTCTGGAAGGTGCTGTTCTACGTCATAGGACCGCTAGCCTTCCGGCGCATGATCCCGGCGCTCGGAAATCAATTCATCGTCAGTTTGAAGGACACGTCGCTGTTCATCGTCATCGGTGTGGGCGAACTGACCCGCCAGGGCCAGGAAATCATGGCGGCGAACTTCCGCGCCGTCGAAATCTGGTCAGCCGTTGCCGTGTTCTATCTGATCATGACCGGAACGCTGACCCTCATCCTGCGTGTAACCGAGAAAAGGATGCGAATCCTGTGAGCCTCGTCGAATTCAAAAATGTCACCAAGAACTTTGGGCCGATTTCGGTCTTGAAGGACGTCGATCTCAAGATTGACGAAGGTGAGGTCGTCGTGTTGATCGGCCCGTCCGGATCCGGAAAGTCCACCCTGCTGCGTTGCATCAACGCGCTTGAGGAGATCAACGGCGGCGATCTGATCGTTGATGGAATCAGCGTACGGGAAAGCCGTTCCAAGGTCCGGCTGATCCGGCAGGAGGCTGGGATGGTGTTTCAGCAGTTCAATCTGTTCCCGCAGATGACTGCGCTCGAGAATGTTGCGTTTGGACCCCGCAGGGTCCGCAACCTGAGCAAGGCGGACGCAACCGAACAGGCGACGGCGCTGCTTGCAAAGGTCGGGCTAGCGGACCGCGGCCATCATTATCCGTCGGAGTTGTCTGGAGGCCAGCAGCAACGTGTCGCCATCGCTCGCGCCCTGGCGGTCAAACCGAAGCTGATGTTGTTTGACGAACCGACTTCGGCGCTTGATCCGGAACTGCGTCATGAGGTGTTGCGCGTCATGCAGTCGTTGGCCGAAGAGGGCATGACGATGATCGTGGTGACGCATGAAATCGGTTTCGCCCGCAAGGTCGGAACCCGGCTGATCTTCATGGAGAACGGCAACATCGCCGTTGACGGCGATCCGGCCGTTCTCCTCGACAGCCCCGAAAATCCACGCCTCCGCGAGTTCCTGCAGCATGTCCATTGACACAGACTATCGCCTTGCCAGCCTGACCCTTTCGGGAAGCCACTACGATATCGGACGGGGTCTCGGTCGTCATGGCGCGTCCCTCGTTCACGGACACCTCGTCAAGACCTATGCATGGGCGACGGTCATGGCGCTCAGGCACGACGACCGCATACGTGCGGCGAGGTCAGTGGTCGAGGAGCGTTATCCGCAGTATCTGCAGGAACTCTCAGGCCTGGCGGACGGAATGGAGCTGCCCTTCGACGAAGTCTTTGCGTGGAACTGCCGGGGCGACGTCTGGGCGATGGCGCCGGATGGCTGCACCACGGTCCAGATACCGGGTTCATTCCCGGTCATAGCCCATAACGAAGACGGCGATCCGGGGCTGCGGTCGCGATGCGCGCTGGCGACCATCACCCCGAACCAGGGTCAGCCATTCACGGCATTCGTCTATCCGGGATCGATACCCGGCCATACATTTGCGATCAATGGTAGCGGTCTCGTGCTTACCGTGAACAACATCCGCTCAACGCTTGCCGGAGATGGATTGCCGCGGATGGTGCTGAGCCGCGCCGTTCTCGACTGCGCGACGATCGACGCCGCACTGACTTTACTGTCTGAGGCACCGCGCTCCGGCGCGTTCCACTTCACGCTGGCGCAGGCAGGGCAGTCCCGCTTGGTCAGCGTCGAGTTCACGCATGCGAACTGCTCGATCGCGGAAATCGCAAGCCCAGCCGTCCATGCAAATCATCTTGTCCACGTGGAGATGGCATTCGAGCCGCAAATCATAACGGGGTCGTCCGGCTCACGGCAGGAACGTGGTCAGGATATTCTCGATGCAAACGACGAACCGCCGGCACCATTGTCTGTCCTATGGGATCAAGAACATCGCATTCTTCCGATCTACCGCGTCCAGCCGGACGATCCTGATAACGAGAACACCCTTGCGACCGCCGTATTCAAAATCGGCAGGGACAGCGTCGACTGGGCTGTTTATGATAGCGCGGGATCGGCGGCACGTTTCGAAAATACCGGCCTGAAGATCGCGACAATGTGACATCGAGGCAGACGCATGGTTTTGACGGATGGAGCGACTGGATTTGCAAAACCGGCGACAATCGAGGAACTCCGAAACCTCACGGTGAGCATCAACCGTGAGAACGCCAACATCTCTCTCGGCAACAAGGCTCTCGACGTGTTGGCGAAGCTGGTGGACACACCGGAACAGACCGCGGTTCGAACCATTTCCGAACTGGCCGACACCCTCGGGGTGAACCCTTCGACCCTGACGCGACTTTCGCAGAAGCTCGGCTTTACCGGGTTCAGCGATTTGCAAAGTGTTTTCCGCCAGGCGTTTTCCGCTGACGATCGGTACTTCTATAGCCGGCAGGCGGGGCGTCTTCTTTCCACGAAGGAAGACAGCGAGGAGGAGCTGCATATCTTCGACAGGCTCGGTCTCGAGACCAAGAACAACATCGACGGTTTCCTGACGCAGCTTGACCCCAAGTCGCTGCTTGAAGCCGCCGGCCTGCTTGCAAACGCCCGCCGCGTGAGGGTCCACGGTGTCCGTCAATTCCACGCGTTTGCAAGCTTTCTGACCTATGGTCTGGGGATGTTGCGGAGCGACGTCTCGCTTCTGGATGCGCCTCGCCTTGGTGTTGCCGAAGCCTTGGCACAACTCGAGAAGGGCGACGTCGTGGTCGTGGCGAGTTGCGCGCCATACACACGCAGTGTCGCGAACGTGGCAGAAGTCGCAGCCAAACTCGGCCTCGCCGTCATAGCGGTGACGGACACGCGTGCCTCCCCCCTCGTTGGGCCGTCGCAACACGCATTTTTCATTCCCCACACGAGCAGCTTTTTCAGCAATAGCATGGGGGCCTACATCGTGTTCTGTGAAGGTTTGCTCAATCTCGTCGCGCACGAGATGGGTGATCGCGCAATGACAGGTCTTGCTTCGCGAGAAGCGCTGATCAGGTCGATGAAGGTGGAAGTCTAGCCCGGCGTATTTGCCAAGGGCTGTCCAAGTTGTCGCGTGTACCTGATCTGACGTGCGCCGCGCGTCATCTTTGCGTCACGCGCCGCGAAGCGACCAAGTGGATTGGCCTGTTGCCTTCGAAGGCCCGTCCGCTGCGCTGTCCGTCCGCCGCGCCTTTGTCGCCGTCCAATTGAAACTGGTTGACCAGATCCCGCAGACGGCCTGCCTCGGAGGACAATGAGGCAACGGCAGCCGTCGACTGCTCGACCATCGCCGCATTTTGCTGGGTCGCCTGGTCCATCTGATTGACGGCCGTGTTGATTTCGGCAAGTCCCGTCGACTGCTCACGCGCCGATGTGGCAATCGCATCCATGAGTTGGTTGATGTGCACGACGTACTCACCGATCGACTTCAGCGACGTTCCGGTTTCGAGAACCAGTTTCACGCCATTTTCCACGTCAGTTGATGACTTTTGAATAAAGCCCTTGATCTCCTTGGCCGCTTGAGCGGCGCGCTGGGCAAGCTCACGGACTTCCTGGGCGACCACTGCAAAGCCTTTGCCCGCCTCACCCGCACGGGCAGCCTCAACGCCGGCATTCAACGCCAAGAGGTTCGTCTGGAAGGCGATCTCATCAATTGCACTAATGATGTTGGAAATCTGCTGTGAACTTTCCTCGATGCGTCGCATGGCCTGTTCCGCCTCCGAGACCACACTTGCCGACCGCTGAGCGCTGATATCGGCTTCTTTGGCCACATTGCGTGCCTCGTCGGTGCGTTTGGTCGCCATCGTCACATTCGACGTGATCTCGTCCAAGGCTGCGGCCGTCTCCTCGAGAGAGGCGGCTTGTTGTTCGGTACGCTTGGAAAGATCCTGCGCCGCCGATGCAATCTCCCCGGTACCGTTGTCTATGCTGTGTACCGTCTGGAGCACTGCGCCGATCGTCGCGCCCAATTGCCGGAGCGAAGCGTTGAAGTCTTCGCGCAAGGCTTCGTATTCGGCCGCAAATTGCTCCGAAAGCTGGAAGGATATGTCGCCTGCTGCAAGCCGCCGGAGGCCTCCGCCCAATGTCGTGGTCGCGAAGCGCAATTGTTCCGCCTCGCGTTCGGCGCGCTGCTGGGCGGCGGCGCGCGCTGCCTCGCTCTCGCTGCGGGATTCAGCGGCTTCCTTCTCGAGCCTGACGACGTTGAGGGCGTTCTGACGAAAGATTTCGACCGCGCCGGCCATTTCGCCGACTTCATCGGCGCGACCGGCATAGGGAATATCACTGTCAAGATCGCCATCCGACAAGCGCCTCATGGCGGAGGCGATGCTTCGGATCGGGTTGGCGATGCCCGATATCGCAAAGAAGATGCCGGCAATGGCAAGAAGCACGGCCAGCCCTGCGATCGCGGCCGTCAGCATGAAAGCGGATTGCGCAGAATCACCGCTTGCGGTCACAAAGCCTTCGGCCTGGCTGAGAATGAAAGCGACCAGATCCGCCACCGCCTTGTTCACCAGCTCGGCTTGCGGCTCCATATTTTCCTTGAAGAGGCGGATTGCTTCAGGCGTCTTCCCGTCATTTTCAAACGCGGTCATTTGCTCTGACAGCGCGCGATATTTGGCGAGTTCCGGCTTGATCAGATTGATCAGTTCGCGCCCACGCTCGGTGCGCACGCCCTTTTCGTATTCAGCGACAACTTTCTCGAGCGCGGTGCCGGCGGCGTCGATTTTTTGCTGTCCGACCCTCCGCTCCTCCGCTGTGTCCTCCAGGAGATACTGGGCATAGACCGTTTTCAGGTCGAGGAAATTATCCTTGATCTCGCGAGCCGTCACAAGCCGCTGCATCCAGAAGGTCCCGATCTGCTCAGTATTGGCACGAAGTGTCGAGATCGTGCTTAGCGAGACATAGGACAGGCCAATCATGAACAGACTGATGATCGACAGCTTTAAGATCAGAGCTTGCTTGATGCTCGGGCGCTTCATGCGGGTCTCCTCGAAGGTACTTGGGACGACCGGCTTGCCGGTTGATGCCAAGATCTCGCACCAGATTCAATAATTTAGTATTAACTAAACAATGATCCCGCTTTATTTCCTCAGATCTCCTAAGCAGATCCATACTTCCGCGATCAATTCAGCGCCATGCGACTTAAAGTTCCTGGAAATCCAAGGAAATAGCAGCCATGGCGAGCGAAAAATCTCAGCACGTCGGGGCTCGATACCAAGAAAAGGATCGGTCGACATTGATTCGGATCGGCACGATCTCGTCATCTTCGCCATCGAGAACGAGCGCTGGAATGCCAATCGCCTTCAGGACGGGAAACGCCGATCCGCTCACGCAGCTCTCCTGCCGTACGCGACGTCGGCAAGCACCTGCATGCTTGCCAATCGATCCACGGAACACATACTGGGTCCATGCAGCAATCAGAAAACCAACCTGCCGACATTGAAATAGCGCTCTGGCAGTATTCCAAGAACGAAAGCGACTGGAACCGCTGGATGCAGTCGCTTTCATCGGATGAACGGGATCGCGCCGCGACCTATCGGTTTGAACGAGATCGGGCATCGTTCATTGCCGGCCGGTATCTCTTGCGGCAACTGTTGAGCCTGCAGACCGGGATATCGCCGAGCAAGGTCCCATTGTCTCCAGACAGGCACGGCAAGCTGAGGCTTGAGGGTCGTGATAGGCCGCAATTCAGCCTCGCCAATGCCGACGGGCTTGTGGCGGTCGCGGTCGCTTCAGGATGTGATTACGTGGGAATAGACTGCGAACGCGCCGACGCCGAGATCGAAGAGGCGGCAGTGGATAGCTATTGCAGTGCAGACGAACGGCGCTGGCTCGCGGAATTGCCTGCGCGCGAAAGTGCACGGGGCGCCATTGCACTCTGGACGCTGAAGGAGAGCCATCTAAAGGCACTCGGCGTCGGGCTGCGCGTGGATCCTCGCAACGTCGCCTTTTCCTGGAAGGATGGCATCCCTGTCATAACAGGCGGCGATCGCGATCGACGATGGCATCACCGTCTGGTCGAAAGCGGCAGCCAGCACGTCGTCGCGCTGGCTGCTTGCTCTCAATCGGGGCTCCCCGGCATTTCGATACGCCTATTTCAGGACGATAACATGCCGTCCGAATAGCCGGCTCGGAGCTGATGAGGCATTGCGGCAGCGGTCTCCGTCGCCCAGGCCAGTTGCCCATTGTCGGGTTCAGCATCGAAATGCTGCCGGCCGATAAGCGTGTTGACGATGGTTGCGCTGCGCCAGGCCATGAGGCTGAGCTGAGAGTCGGCGATACCGTGCGAATAGCGCCCCGCATTCTGCGCAAACACCCGGTTGGTCCGCGGACCCGTCCACTGCATCGTGTAGTCGTCATTGAGAAGCGGATAGCCGTTTCTGTCGAGCGTTATCCTGTCGCCCAGCGAGCCGAGAGCATCCGGCAATCGGAACCGGTAGCCGGTTGCCAGCACCACCGCATCTGCATGCAGCACCTCGATCCCGCCGTCGAATTGGTTCCTGACGATGAGCCGGTAGGCATTGCCGTTCCGCTCCATCTGGATCACATCGCGATTGGGCGCCAGAGAGGCATTGAGCGTGCTCGGCTCGAGGTAGCGCAACGCATAGAGGCGGCGATAGATCGAGTGAATCGTCGAAATCGACAAGCCGTCGCTGGTCAGGATCGAGTTCTTCAAAGCGGCCTGCTTCTGCTCGCCGCCGAGCTTCAGATAGGCCTGGACGTATTCCGGTGAGAAGACCTGGTTCGAAAACGGCGTATCGTTGATCGGCTCGAAATTATGACGCCGGCTGATCCATGTCAGCTCCGTCATGGAACCGGGATCGCCAAGCAAGGCTTCGACGACCTCGCCGCCGCTTTGACCGCCGCCGACCACGACGATGCGGGCGGTGCCGAGATCGCCGAGACGCGATTTGGCCTCGCTGTTATGAAAGCAATCGGCCCCTAGAAACGGTTTTGCCCAGTCGGGCACGAAGGGTGAAGATCCCGTGCCGATCACCAGGTTTCGCGCTTCTTCCTGTCCGTTGTCGAACCGCAGGAAGAAGCGGTCGTCGCGGTGCTCGACGTCGCGGATTTCCGTGCCAAAGCGCAGGCCGTCCACGCCGTTGGCGACCCAGGCGAGATAACGTGCAAACTCCTGCCGGGGAACGGCCTCATAATTGGCGTTCAGGAAAGCGTAGAGCCTCTTATGGGCAACCAGATAGGAGACGAATGACCAGCGGCTGGTCGGCAGGACCGGGGTGACGAGGTCTTTCAGAAAGGACGATTGCAGCTCGACGCCGGGCATCATCATGCCGGGATGCCAGTCGAAGGAGTCTCGTCGCTCGAAGAAACGGCTTCTGATCTCGGGCACCGACTCGAACAGGCAGGCGAGGCTCAGATTGGAGGGGCCGATGCCGATGCCAGCAATATCCAGCGGCTCGGCATCCCTGCGGGCAAAAGCGACGGTCATGCGATATCCTTCTCTGTTTCCTTGAGACGCAGGGCAAGCCTTGAGTGGAAGGCGGGAGACCCGATCATGTGCAGATGGTTGGTGCCGGTGATGATTTCGGCCGCATGCGCCCGCGGCGACAGGCGGCGCCAGTCGATCAGGTTGAGGCCGCGGTTGAGGCTGTCGTCGGCAGCCCAGGGATAGATCGGTACATCGTGAGGAACGAGCCGGTGCTTGCGGAAGATCAGGGCATTGTCGATCAGCACCCAAAACGTATGCTCACGACTGCTGATATCGGGCCCGTCGTTTGGAAGCGGGTCCTTTTCGTCGCCGACAAAACGCAGGAACTGGTCGTAGGTATCCGCGTCCATCGTCGACAGCAGCCGGTCCCATTCGGGACGCATCGCCGTTCTTCCAAGCCATGCCTGCACGTCTCGATGAAGCTCATCGCGCTCGCCGGGCCGGAACCTCGGCTTTGCGCCGATCGCAAATTCCGATCCGAGATCGCAAACATCGACCATCGCCATCATCCTGACGTCGACCTGATCACCGAGGGCGCGGGCAGCCTCGTAGGCCAGAAGCCCGCCCCAGGACCAGCCGAGGAAATAGCAGGGCGCGCCCTGACTGTGTGTCCCGATATAATCGACATAGCTCTCGATGATCTCTTCGACCGGAGCGCCGACTGCCTTTTTCTCGGAGAGCGAGTGGCATATGAAGCCGGTCGCCGGCTGATCGGCTCCGAGATAGTCGACGAGCTTGACATATTCGCGGGTGCTGACGAGAAGCCCCGGGAAGCAGTAGAGCCGCGGCTTGGCGCCGGAAGCGCGCAGCACGATCACCTCGGAGAGATCCCGTTGATCCCCCTGCTCCATCACGCCGGCAAACGAGCGAATGGTCGGGTTGTTGAAGATATCGGCGACGATGAGCGGGGTTTTCGGCCGGCGCTGCCGGAGCAAGGAAAGAATACGGATCGCTCCGAGCGAATTGCCGCCGATCGCGAAGAAATTGTCCTCGACGCTGATTGCTTCCAACTTGAGTACCTGCCGCCAGACATCCAGCACCTCTTCTTCGAGCACGGTTGCCGGCTCGACGATTGCGCGCTTGACCGGTTGTGGCGCCGGCAGCGCAAATCGATCGAGCTTGCTGTTCGGATTGGTCGGCATTTTTTCCAGTTCGACCACCGCAGCCGGCACCATATAGGACGGCAAGCTGCGTTCGAGGGCGGTGCGGGTCGTCTCGACGTCAAGCGTCTCGTCTTTCTTCGGAACGACGTAGGCAACGAGCGCCTTTTCACCGCCGGCATCGTCATCGCGCAGGACGACCAGAGCCTCGCCGACGCCGGGTTGCTGCAGGAGCGCCGCTTCGATCTCGCCGAGCTCGATCCGGTAGCCACGAAGCTTCACCTGATGGTCGACACGACCGACGAATTCGACGGTTCCGTCATCACGCCAACGCGTCAGATCGCCGGAACGATAAAGCCGGCCGCCCTCCGTGAAGAACGGATCGGGGATGAAGCGGTCCGCCGTCGTATCCGGCTTGCCGAGATAGCCGCGTGCGATGCCCTCACCACCGATATAGAGTTCGCCTGTCACGCCGATCGGGCACGGATTGAGGTCAGGGTCGAGCACATAGACGCGCCTTAACCCGACAGCGCGACCGAGGGGAGCATAGACCCCCTGGAACTTCGTGCCCGCCCTCACCTTCCAGACCATCGGCGTCATGATGGTTTCGGTCGGCCCGTAGCCGTTGATCAGCCATTCCGATTTCAGCGCCCGCGACAGCAGATCGAAGGTCGGTTGCGCCAGCCCCTCGCCACCGAAGGAATAAAGGCGCATTGGGGGCGCGCCGTCTGAAATATCAGCCCATTCCGCCAGCTGCTGCAGATAGGTTGTGGGAATGCTGGCATTGTTGGCGCCGTGCTTGCGCATGGCCGTCAATGTCTCTTCCGGCGTCCACAGTGGCTGATCGGGAAGGATGATACTGCCGCCCTCCATCAGCGGGTTCATCCATCGCTCGTGCCCGCCGTCCGAACTGAAAGGCAGGAACGGCAGCTCACGGGACGCCGAGCTCATGCCATAGACACGCGAGGTGTTCTGCAGATGGTGCGTCAGCGGGCCGTGCTCGACGGCCACGCCCTTCGGCAATCCGGTCGATCCGGAGGTATACATGACATAGGCCAGCTGATCCTTGTGAGTGGGAATATCGAGCGGCGTATCCGGCTCGCCGTCGAGGTCGATCTTGTCGAGGTCGAGGATAGTGGCGTCGAGCTCTTCCGGCAGCCGATGGCGAAGCCAGCTGTGGGTCAGAACGATTTTGACACCGCCATCGCGCAGAATGTGATGGTTGCGTGCCGGCGGATGGTCGGGCTCGACCGGGATATAGGCGCCGCCCGCCTTCAGCGTCGCGAGGATCCCGACGATTGCCTCTGGCGAGCGCTTGATGAAGATGGCGACCGTCACCTCGGCGCGAACACCCAGCTGACGCAACCGATGTGCGAGACGGTTGGTGCCGGCCTCTAGCCAGCCATGGCTCCATTCCTCGTCACCGTAGACAATCGCCGTCTTCTCCGGCGTCTGGCGCGAATGGGCTGATATCAGCTCGTGGACCGGCCTGTCATCGTTGACCACGTCATCTTCGTAGGGCGCCGACAACTGGTCGAGCTCGTCGCTGCCCACAAGTTCGATGTCCTTGATCCGCACGTTCGGCCGCGCAACGATCTGCTCGAGCACAAGGATGAAATGCCGGGAGACACGGGCAATCACGGCGCTGTCATAGAGATCCTGTGCATAATCGATCAGCCCGGATGCAGCACCATCCAGACCTGCTTCGATCACCAGGGAAAGCTCGCTGTCGGCGCGCGCGCCCAGGGGCTCCAGATTTGTTGCGTGCCCGGGGATCGGATACGGCTCGCGGAATTCGAACAGGGCTTTGACCACGGCTTCCTGGGCCGCCGCTTCGTCGACGACCAGTTCCTGGGTGATGCGCTCCAGCGGAACCAGCCGGCGAAGCCCCTCCTGCGTTACCGAAGTGATCGCAGAGATGACATCGTCGAGCGAATTTCTGGATGTTAGCGATAGGGTGAGGGGAAGGATCTGTTCGGCACGGCCGCGGTTCGCAAGGTGGTCCTTCTGCGGCCGCGCGATCAGGAGCCCGGTCAGCAAAGCGTAGTTGCCGCTGTAGCGTGCCAGCAGCGCGCAAAAGGCGGCATGCAACACGCGCTCGACCTGATATCCCTTTTGCTGCACATGTCGATCGAGCTTTTCCCAGAGACCGGGCTCGATCGAAAATCGATGCTGAGCGCGTGCCACACCTGCCAGCCCGCCACTGTTGAAGCGGGTGGGAAAGGTCGTGGCCGCGTAGTCGAGGCCGATCGTTTGCCGCCAGTAGGAGAGGGATTGCTGCGCCTGCTCTGTCTGCAGCCAATCGGCCTCTCGCGTTCCGGCCAAGATATCTGGTAGCTGCGTATCGCGGGTGGGTCCGCCATCGAGACTTCGCGTCAGGGAGCCGGTAAGAATCGACTTCTCGCGATCGTCTGAGATGATTGGATGAATCACGATCGTCAGAAGCGACTGTCCATCCGCAAGCAAGACAATCTGAACACGTGCCGGCGGACCGGCAAGAAGATCGAAGCGTCTGTCGCGGAAGGCTTTCTGTGCGGTCAATGCATGCTGCTCGGCAAGCGCAGCACCTTCACCGACAATCTCGATCGGTACAGCATTTAGTGTGCCGCAGTACTGTTCGACGCGCCCGCCCGCCAGCCGGCGGAACCGGGTGGCAAGGGAGGGATGTTGCGCCACCAGCGTCCGGCAGGCGCCGGCAATCGTCTTGACGTCGAACGCCGGGCTCAATCGCAGCGAAATGACCTGGTCGGGAAAGACCGTGTAGTTGCCGATCTGCTCCAGCGACCAGATACGCTTCTGGGCGATCGTCAGTGGAAAGCTCTCGAAGACCGCGTCCGTTGCGATATCGGTCGGGTGGGCATCTGCGAAGTTTGTGATCTGCTTGTTCATCCGTGTCATCCAGCCGGTTTCAGAGACGCGCGTCGCCGGCGATTGCCGAGCGCAAAGAGAGAGGGCGCGGGTCCGCCCAGACGTCACGGATATGCGCCAGGCATTGCTGGCGCGAACCGGCAAAGCCCGCCGGCTCCCAGCCCAAGGGAATCCGCTTGTCCTGCGGCCAGACCGAGTAGCGACGCTCGGTGTCGATGACGGCGATCCAAAGATCGTCGTGAGGCTCAAGATTATCCATTCGCAGCTCCTGCGGTGATGATGGTCATGCGCAAGTGACGGATCCGGCAGGCTGCAGTTTAGAAAATTGATGAGAATTTTTTTCTTCGCTTATCCCTAAATCCGGCCGGAGATGGATCGTCATTCTACCAAATCGACGCAGGAGCTTTCTTCATGCTCGCAGCGCTAAAAGCCCGACCGGCAAGGAGAACATCATGGATTTCGACGCCGCCAAACAAAGGCGCGCTTTGCAGTCGCGCAGCTACATCAGCCTTGCACCCAATCTCATTCACCTCAAGACCGCCTACGGCCACCACGAAGCCGCATTCGAGGTCGAGGCCGGCATAGCGTCGGTGACCTTCTATCATGGGGATCCGGTGCAATCGCCGGAGCTTCTGATGGCGGCCGCCGAAGCGGTGACGGCACAAGATCGCTCGATTACATCAGTCGTCTTCGAAGGGCATCAGACAAGCCTTCCCAGACACATTGCCGGCACAGGCGGAAGGCTCGATTCGGCGATCCTATGGCAATGGCCATCGCTCTGGCTGCCGCAGCTGTCCTATCCGCTGCCGCCCGTGCAGGAGATGACCGCGGGCCGGTATCATCCGCGCCGACCTGCAAAGCCGAAGGGCACGGTCTACCAGCGTTTCATCCCCTGGCTGGAACGGGAAATAGCCTTCACCGTGGCCGATGCCGAGACCGATCTTGCAGCATTTCATCGCTGGATGAACGACGAACAGGTCAACACGATCTGGGAGGATGCAGGCTCGATCGGCAAACATCGGGAGATTCTGGAGGAGAGGATCGCCGATCCGCATGTCCTGCCGCTGATCGGCAGTTTCGCGGATATCCCTTTCGGCTATTTCGAAGTCTACTGGGCAAAGGAGAACCGTCTCGGTCCCTTTTACGACGCCGACGACTATGATCGTGGATGGCATGTGGCGATCGGCGAGCCCGATTATCGCGGCAAGAAATGGATCAGCGCATGGCTTCCTTCGCTGATGCATTTCATCTTCCTCGACGATCCGCGCACGAAGCGCATCGTCGGCGAGCCGCGCGCCAGTCACGAACAGCAGATCCGCAACCTCGACCGCTCGGGTTTTGCCAAGGTCAAGCATTTCGATTTTCCGCACAAGCGGGCGCTCCTCGTGATGCTCGGCCGCGAGCGCTTCTTCGGTGATCGTCTCTGGGTGCCCGCGTCATGAACGACATGAGCGACGCAAGCGGCAGCTTTCGGAGACGGCAGCGCCTCGCACCGGAGGACCTTGCCAGTCCCCAGCTTTTCAGACTGCTGCTTCGGCTTGGACTGCCGGCAATGTTCGGCCTGTCGATCAACGCCGCCCATCACACGATCAACATGATCTTCATCGGAATGATCGGTGAGGACCAGATCGCGGCGATCATGATCGTCCTGCCGGTCCTCATGCTCGTCGCCGCCTTCGGCGAAGGGATCGGCGTCGGTGTCGCAACCGAGGTCGGGCGGACGCTCGGAGCCGGCAACCGATCCCGGGCTGGCGCCATTGCCTCCGTTAGCCTTGCTGCCGGCGTCGCCTTCGGCGCGGCAAGCGCCATCGCAATCCTCGCATTTCCAGATTTGCTGCTGTTCGGCGCCACGCCTGCCCTTCAGCCGCTCGCGCAGCAATATCTGATGATCATTGCGGTCTCGGTGCCGCTGACGATGGCGCAGATCATTCTCGATTTCCTGGCGATCGCAGAGGGCAATGCCCGCTTCAGCATGTGGACGCTGGTCGCCTGCTTTGCGCTGAACATGATCCTCGATCCGATCATGATCTTTGGCTTCGGCCTCGGCCTGCAGGGCGTTGCGATCGCAACCATCCTGTCCCAACTCGTCGCACTTTGCATTTATGCTGCTTACCACGCCAGACGACTTGGGACGGTCCGGCTGGCGTTTGGCTGGCGGTGGAGAGATATCGGTTATCTCAGGCCTGTCCTTGCTGTGGGCGCGCCGACGACGCTGACCAGTCTCGCAACCGCAGGCGCGATTGCGGCAATGGTGTCGCTCGCCGGCACCTATCACGGAGAAGCCGGCATTGCCGGTGTCGGGATTGCCTTGCGGCTGCTTGCTATGGGAACACTCCCCGTCATCGGTATTTCACTCGGGGCCCAGTCCATCCTGAGCTTTGCCTGGGGTCGAGGCGATACAGTCCGAGTGCTGTCGGCAGCCCGCATCCTGACAGCGGTCACTACTGCGGTGAGTGGCACTTACGGGCTGGCCGCGCTCGCCTTCTCCGAACAGCTTGCCTCGTTTTTCACCGACGATGCGACGGTGATCGGGATCGCGGGGCAGGTGATCATAGCAACCCATCTTCCCCTTCTGCTGTTCGGCCTGCGGCAAACGGTGCTGATCCTCTTCCAGGCTCAGGGCAGACCGAAAGCGGCGGTTGCCATCGGCCTGGCGCAGAATGGCTATCTTCTCTTTCCGCTGCTGGCTCTCCTGCCGCCGTACTTCGGCTTTTCAGGCTTGCTGGCAGCAACGTTCCTGGCTTCTACCCTGACCGGCCTGCTGTCGGCCGTCTGCCTGATGAGGACGTTCAGCGCGCTCCGGCAGCGCGCTGCCGATCATCTGACCTCCATCCGTCCATATCCCAGCTTTTGTCCATGAGAGGATGACCATGAACCAGTCGATCAACCCGCACGACCTTGGCGCCCATGCGGCCGCTGACGATCTCTTTACGCCTGTCGATCCGGCGGCATTCAACGCCGTGTCTCCGCCGATCTTCCAGACGTCGCTCTTCACCTACGACAGTTACGAGGCGATGGAGGATGTCTTCGCCGGCCGCACTCGCAACTACATCTATTCGCGCGGCGACAATCCGACCGTCCGAGAATTCGAACTCCTGGTCGCCCGCCTCGAGGGCGCAGAGGATGGACGCGCTTTCTCGAGCGGAACGGCCGCCATTACTTCGACAATTCTCAGTCTCGTTGAGGCGGGAGACCGGGTCGTTGCGGTTCGCCATCTCTACAACGATGTCTACCGCCTTCTGGTGAAGCTGCTCGGCAGGCTCGGTGTCGCGGTGGACTTCGTCGATCCTGCCGACCACGACGAGGTCCGCAAGGCCCTGTCGGGCGCCAAGCTGCTCTACCTCGAAAACCCCACATCCTTCGTCTTCGAGCTTCAGGACATTGCGGCGCTGTCGGCCATGGCAAAGGAGGCCGGTGTTACCACAATCATCGACAATTCCTGGGCAACGCCGCTCTTTCAAAAACCGATCCAGCATGGCGTCGATATCGTCATTCACGCCGCCTCGAAATATCTCGGCGGTCACAGCGATACGGTCGCCGGCGTCGTCGTCGGCTCGAAGGAGGCCATCGCCAGGATCAATTCAATATCCTACCCCTATGTCGGCGCCAAACTGTCACCGTTCGAGGCCTGGCTGCTGCTGCGCGGCATGCGCACGCTTCGTGTCCGTCTCAAGGAGCACGAGCGCAGCGGGCTATTGTTGGCCGGGCGGCTGAAGGAACATTCTGCGATCGCACGCGTTCGTCACCCGGCATTCCAGGAGCATCCCGGACGGGCAACGCTCACGGGTTATGCCGGGCTGTTCGCCTTCGACCTCAATCCCGATATCGATGTCGCCCGTTTTGTGAATAGCCTTCGCGATATCCGCCTCGGTGTCAGCTGGGGGGGACCAGAAACGCTGGTGGTCCCCGCCAAGGTCGCGTTGCAGATCCCCGACCGGATGACCTCCTTCATCCGGTTCGGTGTGAGCGAGCAGACGGTTCGTTTCGCCGTTGGCCTGGAAGAGCCGGAACTGTTGTGGAGTGATTTGCAGCAGGCGCTGCACGCCGCGAAGCGGTAGGGTCCTGTCGGTGCGCATGGTCGGGGCGGGAAGCAGGCTCAGTAATTGCCAGATGGCAATGCTCCTCTGCCGCCTTGATCATGAAGTTGACGAGGGTCCTTGAGACGCCGAGTTCGGCTGCAATATCCTTCTGCGGCACGCCGTTGAGGCGATGGCGAATGAAGGCATCGTTGGTTCGCTTCGGCAGCGCCTCTAGCGAAGCAAGCACATTGCGCAAAGTCTCGGCGGCGACAAGCTGGTCGAGCACGGTGGGGATGGGAGCCGTGATCTCCTGAACCTGGTCGATCGACCTATAGTTGTTCATCTGCTGACGTCGCCGGCGGCTCTCGTCGAGTGCGAGATTATAGACCATCCGGAAGGCGTAACCGATCGGGCAACGAATGCCGTCGGTTTTGACTCCATAGGCTTTAATGACTCCATCCTGAAATATATCCTCGGAATATGACTTTGATTTGACAACGCTTTCAATCGTTTTGAGGAGTTTTTCCTTGTTTTCGATCATGGCGTTGACCACGGCATTTCCGTTCACATCACGATGCAATGTGTGCATTGTCCTGTACCCTTTTTACAAATGGAAAATCAGGCTCTGTCGGTGCTGGTCGATGCGGTCTTGGCGTTCCTTTTTCGAGGAAAGTACACGATTTGATTGCAGTGTCTATTTTAAGGTGATAACAAGAGTCAAGTTTAAATCGACCTGATGAAAGCGAGAAAAAATGGGAAGGACAGTGGAGATCCTGACGGGCAAGGCGGAGCTCTGCCGATCGATCATGGGGGCTTTGCCCGACTGGTTTTCAGAACCTGAGGTCATCGAAGCGAGCGCTCAGGCGATCGAAGACCTACCGGTGTTCGGCTATGTCGAAGCCGACGTCGTGACTGCGTTGATGGCCTTGAAGCCGCACCCGCCCGGCGCCGTCGAGATCGCGCTGATTGCGACACGACCCGAACATCACGGTCGCGGCGCCGGACGCCATCTCATCGATGCGGCCGAACGTTTCGGCCATGAATCGGGTGCCCGACTGCTGACCGTCAAGACTCTCGCCCCGCGCGACCGCGACGAACCGCAGTTCGAGGCGACGCGGCGCTTCTATGACCGGAACGGCTTTGTGCGGGCGGAGGTCTTTGCAAAGCTCTGGCACGAGGATCATCCATGCCTGTTCATGGTCAAGCCGCTCGCCGACGTTGAGGCAGGTGAAGCCGTGTTTTGAGGCGACAGGACTTTCTGCCTGGCGCGTTGGCAATGAGCAGCGCGGTACATCGGAGCGGCCCTTCTCGTCATCGCCGACTGCCATCCATCGTCTCTTCAGGACCTTGGCGAGCCGATAGGAGCTAATGGCGCCCTTCCGGCAGCGGACACGCTTCGCCGCAGCCACCCACGCCCGGCAGATTGTAGCGCAGGCAGCAGACCTTTCGGCGAGCGAACTCCAGTCCGCATTGCTGGCGCGCTATGCGGATCATGCCCAACATCGGATTACGCCCGCCGCATGGCCATGCAGCTTCTTCAAGCAGCGCCAGGCCGCCTTCGACGAGGCCGGGCTCGTGACGATGGGCGAGCTCCTTGAGAATCCAGGAGAGATACGCCGCGACATTGTTCCAGAGAAGCTTCGGAGCGACGCCGGCATTGGCGGCGATCGCCGCGATCACCGGTTCGGCGTGGCGGCGCATCAGCCGGTGAAGCTCGTCGGCGGGATCGGTGGTAACGTCTGGTCTTTCGGACATCACGAATGCTTCCGGCTCGCCCGTATGCTCGTTGCAGACGAGCGAAAGCCGGTCGATCTCCAACGGCAGCCCGATCCGGTGCACGAACATGTGGAGGCTGGGGGCGATCGTCAGCATGCTGAAATAGTAGAGCGTCCACATGGAGACGATCGCACGACGGTCGCTGCCTGGAAACTTTTGCGCATATCGGCCAATGATTTCGTCAAAGATTGCCCGGTCGCAAAGATCCCTGCAGGGAATGACGATGCCCGTCTGCGGTGGAGAACTGAGCAGCTTGCCGCGGCAATAGGAGAACGGGCCGTCGCCCACCAGGCCGTCGAGGTCGACGGCCTGGTGGGCGACGGGATGATCAGCGACCAACGTCGCGGGCTGGAGCGCTCGGGTCGTCTCCGGCGCCATCTATTACCACCGATACTTCAGGGTCGCCGTCATGTTGCGGCCTTGGCCGAGATAGCAGAAGCCCTCGTTGCACACGGTGTCGCGCTGATCGGCAATGTTGCGGATATTGAAGGCAGCCGTCAGGCCCTCGTAGTTCTTGTCGATCGCGCCGAAATCATAAGCGGCAGATGCATCGACATAGAAGCTCGACGGGTTCTTCGAGGTATTGGCGGTATCCGTCCAATTCTCGCTGACATAACGGACGCCCGCGCCGACCGACAGGCCGTTGAACGGATTGGTTTCCTGGAAAGTATAGTTGGCCCAGAGGCTTGCGACATGCGCGGGCGTGAAGGCCGGCGTGTTGCCCTCATTGTCGCCTGCGGTCACCTCGGAATGGTTGTAGGTGTAGGCCGCAATGATATCGAGGCCGTCGGCGATTGCCGCGCGCGCTTCAAGCTCGATGCCCTTTCCCGTCACTTCGCCAAGCGAGTCGTAGGCAAGGGTCAGCGGATTGACCAGCACCGGCTTGTTCTTTTCGACGATGTGATAGGCGACCGCCGACAGCAGGATGTCGGTGCCCGGCGGCTGGTACTTCACGCCGAGTTCGTACTGTTCGCCCTCGGTCGGCTCCAGGATCTTGCCGGATGCCGACCGGTTGGTGACCGGGTCGAACGAGGTCGCATAGGAGACGAAGGGTGCAATGCCGTTGTCGAAGAGGTAAAGCGCACCGGCTTGCCAGGAGAAGGCGTTCTTGTTGACGTCTTCCGAGTCGTTCAAGCCGAAGGAGGGATAGGTCGTGTCACGCGTCTGGTTCACCCAGGTCTGGCGACCGCCGAGGTTGAAACGCCAGTTTCCAGCCTCGATCTGGTCAAGGGCGTAAACGCCGACTTGGCGCATATCGGCATCGGCAACGATGAAGTTATAGTCCGGCGTGGCGCCCGAAACACCATAGGTCGGATTGGCGATATCGAAATCGAAGGCCGAGTTCACCGCCCCGATGCCGTAGCCCCAGTTCGACTGGAGATTGGTGTAATCGAGGCCGAACAGCATCGTATGGGCAAGCGGGCCCGTATCGAACTTCGCCTCGAGCTGGTTGTCGACCTGGAAGACGTTCATCTCGTCGCGGATCGAACTCGCGTTACGATGAGCGACAGTCCCGGTCCAGCTGGAAACGCCGAGGTAACGCGCCCTGAGATCGAGATGCGAATAGCGCAGGTTCTGGCGGAACGTCAGGCCGTTGTCGAATTCGTGCTCGAACTGATAGCCGATCTGCTGCTGCTTGACCTTCTGGTAGTCATAGTCGGGATCGCTCTGCCTTATGTCGAGAATTTTGCCGTCGACGGTCGTGATCGCGCCGACATTGGCATCGGTCTCGTCGGACTGCGCCAGGCCGTACAGCGTGAAGGACGTGCCTTCGTCGGGCTTCCAGGTGAAGGATGGTGCCAGGAAATAGCGATCGTCGGCAATATCGAAATTGTTGTCGCCGTGGCGCGCAAGGCCGACGATGCGATAAAGGAAGTCGTCGTTCCCCTCGCTGATCGGTCCGCCGAAATCGAACATCGCCTGAGCCCGATCCTTGGTGCTGTAGGAGATGCCGACTTCGTGGATCGGCTCTTCGGTCGGAAGCTTCGATATCTTGTTGACGAGGCCGCCCGGCGATCCCGAGCCGTAGAGAACGGATACCGGTCCCTTGATCACCTCGACGCGTTGCAGCTGATAGGGATCGGTGCGGAACATGCCGTAATTGATATAGGGCTGCCGCAGGCTGTCCCGATAGTCGCCGACCGTCGTGATGTTGAAGCCGCGAATGAAGATCTGATCGAAGCGCGGGTCGAAGCCGTTCGGTCCGGTCGTCACGCCGGCCGAATAGCGCACGGCCTCGATGATGCTCTGGGCGCCACGCTGCTCGATTTCCTTTTCGGTGGTGACAGAGATCGAACGTGGCGTCTCGACGAGCGGCGTGTTGATCTTGGTCGCAGCCGAGCTGTTCTTAGCGGCAACGGACGTCCGGTCAGCCTTGCTATCAGAGGCTGCGCCGCCTTGAATGACGATCGGCTCCAGCGCTGTCGCACTGGCATCGGTGGCGCTTTGGGCCGCAGCCGGCGATGCCGCAATGCCGATCAGGACGATCGCTGTCGTGACAAATAGGCTATCTCTATAAATTCGCGATACATTATTAGAAACATTCAAAAAAACACGTGCCATTGCTTGGTCCCTACGCCACGGATGCGGGCGGAACCTATGGAGCGAAATTGGCCTTGTCAACATAAGATGATTATTTTAGTCATCTTTAAATCTATAAATCCACGTCTTCAACACTCCCGAACAGGTTGCAGGTAGAATCGAGGCCTCGTAACGTTCTGTGCGGCTGCCAAACAGAGGCGGTTCTGCCGCGCGCGAGACCAAGTGCGCACCGAGACGACGGCCTACCTGCCGGTCTTGACGGGGATGGACCCGACGATCCCGTATTGCTGCTGATTTTGAACCACGCCCGCGGCCAGCAGTATCAACTGACTGAGTAGGAGGGGTATTTCGACCGCAGATGCCGCTGAAGTGTGGTATTTTGCTCAAGTCCGCCGGCCGACCTATCCGGCGCGCCACATCGCCCTCACTTGAGCAACTTCCACTCCCATTGGAGCCGCCGGCCAATTACGGGAAGAGATCTGTCGCTCGGTAAGCCCGGATCGTCCGGTCATAGATGCCGATGTCCTGGCAGCCCCGCGCGACCAGCTGGGCCCCCTCGATGGCTGCGAAGATCGCCATCGCGTGCTCCTGCAGGTCTTGGTCGCTTGCGGAAGGCTTGGCCCGCGAAAGCACCTTGGATAGCCACCCGACATTCATAGCGGCGAATTTATCGACCTCGGTCCGAACCTCCGTGGGAAGGTCGTCAAGTTCGGCACTCATGATTCCGCACAGGCACATGCGATTGTCGTTTGCCAGAGCTGAGCGAAAGATCTCAGTATATCTGTCCATGCACCAGGTCGCGTTTTCGGACGTCGCCAGCAGCTCCGTCAGATAGGCTGCTCCGTCCTCGGTGTAGCGGCGCGCCAATGCAGCGCCGAGGGCGCCCTTGGTCGGGAAGTGGTAGTGCACGCTGGCACTCTTGATCCCCACTTCTTTCGCGAGCTCACGAAAGCTAAGCGCATTATAGCCGTGCGCTTGCACCGTCGCTCTTGCGGCGCTCATGACCGCCTCGCGCATATCCGTTTTGGTTTTGGCCATCATCGATCCTTACCTATCACTCGATAGATAGTTGTTGACGCCGGAAAAGGGAAGGGATAAACGACGACTGTAATCTATCTATCGATAGACAGATAAAGGAGTCTCCCATGAAAATCTTCGATCGCCCCGGGTTTCCCAATCCGGCCCGCATCCGCATCGTGCTCGCCGAGAAGGATCTCGAACCGCAGGTCGAGTTTGTTTCCGTCGATCTTATCGGTGCCGAACACAAGCAACCCGCCTTCCTCCAAAAGAACCCCTCGGGCGTGCTGCCGGTGCTCCAGCTCGAGGACGGCACCTACATCGCGGAGGCCACTGCCATCACCGAATACCTCGACAATCTCGACGGCGATCCGCGGCTCACCGGCAAGACGCCAAAGGAAAAGGCCGTCATCCACATGATGCAGAAGCGGGCCGAGACCGAGCTGCTCGATGCGGTCGGCAACTATTTCCACCACGCGACGCCCGGCCTCGGCGCCGAGCTACAAGTGTTCAAGAGCCCGGAATGGGCTGGCCGCCAGGACTGGGGTAACCGCCAGCGCGACAAGGCGCTCGCCGGCATGACATATTTCGACAGATTGTTGCAGGACCAGTCGTTCGTCGCCGGCGATGCATTCTCGATGGCCGACATCACGGTGTTTGCCGGGCTGATGTTTGCCGACGCCGCCGGCATTGCCATCCCTGAAGATCATTCCGCGCTGAAGTCCTGGCGCGCAAAAGTCTCCGAGCTGCCGAGCGTCAAGAATCGCAGCGGCCAGATGTTCGTCGCGGAGGATCTGCGCAGGCTCGGCTTCTGATCCCCGCACCCGGCCTGAACATCGCGCCGATACGTCCAACCACATTACCCACTCGCGCCGCCCAGGCGGCATAATCTCACGGAGTTTCCTCATGTCTACGATCTCAACACCCGACAGCGCTTCCCGGCGCAACCTGCTGAAAGGGGCTGCCATCGCCGGCGTCGGACTGGCGGCGGCCGGTGCCAGTGCGAACTTGGCGGCAGCAAAAACGCCCGCGTCAGTCCATGCCGGGAAGCTCACAGGCGACCGCCTGGTCACGAAAGACGGCACCGACCTCTACTTCAAGGACTGGGGCACCGGTCCGGCCGTGGTATTTAGCCATGGCTATCCGCTCTCGTCCGACGCCTGGGAGGACCAGATGTTCTTCCTGTTGCAGAACGGCTATCGCGTCATCGCCCATGACCGTCGGGGCTTTGGCCGGTCGAGCCAGCCGTCCGGCGGTTACGACTACGACACCTTCGCCGACGACCTGGCGCAACTGGTCGAAGCGCTCGATCTGCGCGAGGCAACGTTCGTCGGCCACTCGATGGGCGGTGGCGAGGTCGCGCGTTATGTCGCGCGTCACGGCCAGAGCCGCGTCGCCAAGGTCGCCTTCGTCTCCTCGGTGACACCCTTCCTGCTCAAGACCGCGACCAATCCAAACGGAGCGCCAAAGGAGCTGTTCGATACGTTCCGCGCCGCTGTGCAGGCAAACCGGTCGCAGTGGAATCTCGACGTCACCATGCCGTACTACAGCTTCAACCGTCCGGGCTCGCACGTCTCGGAAGGTCTTAGGGAGAGCTACTGGCGTCAGGGACAGGCAACCGGGTTTCTTGCCGCCTATCACGCGCTTGGCGCCTTCTCCGAAACCGATTTCCGCGACGACCTCAAGAAGATCACCGTTCCCGCGCTGGTGGTCCACGGCAGCGACGACCAGATCGTCCCGCTGGAAATCTCCGCGAAACTGACCGCCGGGCTCGTTCCACATGCCAAGCTCATTGTCTACGAAGGCGGCTCCCATGGGCTGCTGCATGTCGACAAGGACCGATTGAACGCCGATCTGCTGGCGTTCCTTCGCGGCTGATGGCGTGGAAAAGGCCGGGGGCTGGCTGTAGCCCAGCCTCCGGCGCCATTGCGCGCGATCGTATGCGAGTCTGGCAATCAGGACGCCGTGATCTCGTTGACCGACGCGTCGTAAAAGAGATCGTCACCAAACTCCTCCCCGACAATGCCGCCCAGTCCTGCCGACAGCGACAGCGCAGCGTCCAAAGGCAAAAACGTCATCGTCACGCGCCGAACGAGCCCGGTCTCGTCGCGCTCGATGACACCTACCGCTTCCAGATCGAGGCCGGTGCGAAGTGTTGCCTTGTATTGCAGGAAATGGCGCTGATCGATCGCCCCATAGAAGGTCGGCGTCTGCGAGGCATAGAGCGTGCCGACGGCCTCGACCAGGCGCTTGATATTGTCACGGCCGGAAACCGGACGGCGCAGGACCGTCCCTCTCAGTTCGGCGTCATCGGCAAGATCATCGAGGAATGGGTGCTTTTCTCCGTTGCTGCCCGTCATGACGTTTCTCCGGAAGGCGTGATTTCTGGGGTGGCCGCGTGAGCGCGATCCAAACTCAACATCGACCTTGCGGGATATAGTGTGTAATTGCACGTCAAGCAATGAGCCTTGGAATCGGGATGTGGCGAGCATTCTACTTTGTCCGTCGAACGCCGAGATTCGCGCTTGACACTGTGCAATTGCACATTTAGATGTGCCCCATGCCGACACCCACTGGTCCCCATCTCTGTTACGCCCTCGCCGCCCGCCAGAACGCGCGCCATCTGAGCCGTCTTTACGACAATCATCTGGCGCCTGCCGGACTGTCGGTCTCGCAGTTCTCCATCCTGTCGCTGCTAGAAGCCTACCAGAGCCTCAAGATCACCAGTCTGGCCCATATGCTGAGCATGGAGCGTACGACGCTCGTCCGCGCGCTGAAGCCGCTGCAGGCAGCCGGATGGGTTGTCGCCGGGAGAGCCGACAGCGGCCGCGCCTTCGATGTCACCCTCTCCCCCTCCGGCGTCGCAAAGGTGGCGGAGGCTGTCCCCCTTTGGGAAAACGCCCAGGCCGCGTTTGAGCGGGAGGTCGGACAGGACCGCGCCGTGCGCATGCGCGATGAAATCCTGGAGCTGAACCTCGGCGGGTAGCTCCCCTTTTTACCCAAAACTGTGTAATTACACACTTTATGATGCAGCCAAACACAAGGAGATAGAAATGACTGACAAGTTCCTCGTTACCGGCGCAACCGGTGAGACCGGCCGCTACACCGTCCAACGCCTGCTCGAAAAAGGCCACTCCGTCCGCGCAATGGTCCACAGGCAAGACGAGCGCGCCGACGCGCTTCGCAGCGAAGGCGCCGAGGTCGTGGTTGGCGACCTCTTCGAGCATGACGACGTTATCCGCGCTGCCGCCGGCACCACTGCCGCCTATTTCTGCTATCCGGTCCGTCCCGGCATCATCCAGACGACGGCATATTTCGCCGATGCGGCCAGGCGCGCCGGGCTGAAGGCCGTAATCAACATGTCGCAGATCTCCGCGCGCGAGGACTCCAAGAGCCATGCGGCGCGCGATCACTGGATCGCCGAGCGGGTCTTCGACTGGTCGGGTGTTCCCACCATCCACCTGCGGCCGACCTTCTTCTCGCAATGGCTGCTCTACCCGTTTGCACGCAAGACGATCGTCGAGCAGAGCATCATTGATCTGCCCTACGGCGCTGGCCGTCATGCGCCGATCGCCGCCGAGGACCAGGCCCGCCTGATCGCCTCGCTGCTGGCCGATCCGGCCGCCCATATCGGCAAGACCTACACGCTTCATGGGTCGACCGAGCTTGACCAGCCGGGCATCGCCGCGGCCATCAGCGAGGTGCTCGGCCGCAAGATCAGCTACCAGCCGCTGACCATCCCCGCCTATCGCGATCGCCTGGAAAAGTTCGGCCTGCCGGAATTTCTGATCCAGCATTTCTGCGCGATCGCCCTCGATTACCAGAATGGCATCTTCTCGGGCGCCGACAAGATCATCGCCGAAGTGACAGGCGTGCCGCCGATGACCGTTCAGGACTTCGTCACCTCGCACCGGGCCGCCTTCAATACCCTGAACGCGGCGGCGTAAGCCGCTCCGGCGCGGCCCGACGAGCATCGGCATCACCGGGTCTGAAACGCCGGCTCCGTCCACAAGCTGATGGCGGCGCGATGAATGCGCCGCCCGGCCAACCTTCCAGGAGAAGCAAGTTGAACATCAACCTTTCAGGTAAAGTCGCCCTCGTTACAGGATCTACCGAAGGCATTTTCCAGAATTTGCTTCTTATTTGATCCATGGCCGGCGGAGATTAAGGTGGCCGTAAAACGTCCAAATTCCAAACTATTTTCTACGAAATCAGTAGAAAGAGAACGACCTGTCTTTCTTCGGCCCATTTACATGCCTATGTTTCAAACGTGGGCTTGTCGACCTTCTCGCTGACGCCACACGCTAGTCCGCCTTGGTCATAAATCAGATTTGGGAAGAGAGATGACACGATACGTTATCGTGGGGGCAGGCGCGGTTGGTGCGAGCCTCGCTGCGCAGTTCGAACTTTCCGGCATCACATATGCGCTCGTCGGACGTGGCGCACAGATCGGCCATATAAAGAGGTATGGTTTGAGCTACCAACGTCCCTCTGGCAAGCGACAGACCGGGCTTAACGCTTTCGACCTCAGCGACCCGCCCAAATTGACCCTCGATGATATCCTGATGTTGACGGTCAAAACTCAGGACGCGGCAAGCTCCCTGGCCTCCTGGTCATGGCGTCCTGTGTCGGATTCGGGAGGTGCAACGGCTGCCAGTCTCCCCGTCGTCACCTTTCAAAATGGCTTGGCGACAGAAGCGATTGCGCTCAGAACTTTCGCCAGGGTTTACGGAGCTAGTATTCTGACGCCAGCACGGTTTACCGAAACCGGCTCCGTTGCAGTGGCGGGTGATCCGCAGGTCGGCGTGGTCACCATAGGGCGTTTCCCGTCGGGTTCTGATGAAACAGCCGAGCAGATTGCGGCGGACCTCACCCGCGCTAATTATCTGGCGGAAACCAGCAATGATATCCGCCGTTGGAAATCAGCCAAACTTCTTCACAACGTCAGAAACGTCTTGGAATTGTTCGTTGGGGCCGAGGATCTCCGCGTCTCCATCGCCGAGGCGCTGGTCAATGAAGCTCGCCAGGCTCTCGAGGCTGCCGGTTATAACCTCGCCTCACCCTCTGAACGGACCACAGATCTTTCAGGGTGGCGTATAGCTCAGGACAGTGGCATCCATCCCGGTCAACAATCGACCTGGCAGAGTTTTACCAGAGGCGCTTCGAGTGAAGTCGATTTTCTCAACGGCGAAATCGTCTTGCTGGGTCGTTTGCACAATATTCCGACACCCTACAATGAGGTTGTCCAGAATCTTGCTGGCAGATTGGAGCATCAAGGCGGCTTCACCAAAGCACTGGCGCTTGACGCGATTCAATCACTTGTCGACAGGCCCTATCGGGCGAGCAACACCGATCTCGCCGCAACGAACTGATTGTCGCCGTCTAATTGTTCAACGATGCAACCACCAACCTGAAGCGATCCAATGAGAGAACCCATATCAGATCAGATCCTCGCCGCAGCCGGCGGGCTATTTTATAGCGAAGGTATTCGGGCTGTTGGGATAGATCGCATTATCGAAGAAGCGAAAGTTGCAAAGGCAACGCTATATCGACACTTCCCGTCCAAGGATCATCTTGTTGCGGCCTATCTCCAGGATCGCCACGAACGTGTTGTTCGCTCCTTGCAGGAGGCCCTGGACGCGACGGCTGCTCCGAGAGACCAGGTGAGAGTTATTTTCGAGCGCCTGTATGAAAAGGCCGACAGCCCGGAGTTCCGGGGCTGCGCATTTGCTCTTGCGGTGGCCGAGCATGGCGACTCAGAACGCGTCGTGTCCGTCGCCCGAACGCATAAGAAGGCCGTGAGCGACATCTTCCGTGCCATTATCTCCAAAGCCGAATTAGGGCCCGACCAGACGGCTGCTCATCTATCGCTTCTCTATGAAGGCGCGCTTGCGACGGTGGCAGTCGGACGTGATCCAACAGCGGTTCTCGTCGCCCGAGACTGCGCACTTTCTGTATTCGACGCCGCAATCCTACGCGACCGGACATCTTGAGAGCACTATAATATGACAAAGATCATCGACTATTTCTTCGGCATTGGCTCGCCATGGGCTTTCATCGGTCTGGACGCGTTCGCGGCACTGGCTTCCGAACAAAACGCTACGATCCGCCCCTATGTCATCCCCCTGATTGAGGATAACGGCGCCATCTATTCTCGTAACCGGCCGGAGGCCCGTCGAGCTTATTGGACGAAGGATCTCAAGCGTTGGGCGGCCGTCCGGGGCAAAACGCTGAACTTCGAAAATCGCGCGGCCTTGTCGGATCCAACGCCGGCGGGTTTCATGATCCTTGCCGCCATCGATGCGGGCAAAGACTGGCTCAAGCTGACGAAAGCGCTGCAGGAGGCCTTCTGGTTGCGCGGAGAAAATATCGGTGACGCACAGGTGCGTCGCGCAATCGCGGATGCCGCGGGCTTCGATGGCGCAGCGCTGGATGAGCGTGCCCAGAGCGACGCCGTGTTGTCGATATGGAAGGCCAATTACAAGACCGCCAAGGACGCCGGTGTGTTTGGGCTGCCGACATTCCGTTATGAGGACGAGCTTTACTGGGGGCAGGACAGCCTGCCCTTCCTCGAACGTCATCTCAAGGGCGCAAAACTGGTCGCCTGATCCTGTCGTAAAGTCGAGGTGCGCGCCCGCGCGAACGCAGCCGGGCCGCAAACCTCAGATCGCAATTCCGGGGTTTCTCATGTCTCTTTGCTCGCCGGGTTCCCTGGTCTTCACCGAATGGCTGGCGGCGCATCTCGATCATCCTGGCCACGTCATTCTTGACGGCTCTTTCACGACACCGATGTCGCGCGGAGCGGACAAGTGAGCGCGCTCTCCCCTGCTCTTATCGAGGCGCTATACGACCGTTTCGGTGACCGCTTCTCCACATCGCAGCCCTTGCGGGAGCAGCATGGCCGCGGTGAATCCCACCACATCGCCGCGATTCCGGATGCAATCGTCTTTGCGGAAAACACGGAGGACGTAGCGGAAACCGTGCGGCTCTGCGCGGCCGAAGGCGTGCCGGTCATCGCATTCGGCGCCGGTACCTCCCTCGAGGGCCATCTGAGCGCGGTACGGGGTGGTGTTTCCATCGATCTCTCCCGCATGTCGCAGATCGTCCGCATCAGCGCCGAGGATTTGGATTGCACGGTTGAGGCCGGCGTGACCCGCGAGCAGTTGAACGCTCATCTGCGTGACATGGGCCTGTTCTTCCCGATCGATCCGGGCGCCAATGCCTCGATCGGCGGTATGGCATCGACCCGCGCATCAGGCACGAATGCCGTGCGCTACGGAACCATGCGCGAAAACGTCTTGTCTCTAACCGTCGTTCTGCCGAGCGGTCAGATCATCCGAACCGGTGGGCGGGCACGAAAGTCGTCGGCCGGATACGATCTGACGCGGCTGTTCGTGGGCTCCGAAGGGACCCTCGGCATCATCACCGAGGTGACGCTTCGGCTTTATGGCATTCCGGAAACGACCTCGGCCGCGCTTTGCTCGTTCGAGAATGTCGAACAGGCGGTTGCTGCGGCCATCGCAGTCGTGCAGCTCGGCATTCCGGTCGCGCGGATGGAGTTGATGGACCGCGGTCTGATTGAAGCCGTCAACGCTTATTCGAACCTGTCCTTGAAGATCGAGGACACACTGGCCTTCGAGTTCCACGGCTCTCCGGCCAGCGTGCAGGAACAGGTCGAGATGGTCGCCGGCATCGTCGGGGACAACGGCGGCAAGGACTTCGAATGGGCCAATACGCCGGAAGAACGCAACCGCCTGTGGAAGGCGCGTCACAATGCGTTTTATGCCGTCGTTTCCCAGCGTGCGAATGCCAAGGGCTGGTCTTCCGACGTCTGCGTGCCGGTATCGCAGCTCAGTGCCTGCATTCTCGACACGCGCGACCTGCTGCGTAGCTGCAGCGTGCCGGCCGCCATTCTCGGCCATGTCGGCGACGGCAACTACCATGTTGTCTTCGCCGTCGATCCGACGAGCCAGGCAGAACTCGACGAGGTCGCCGCCATCAACAAGAAGATGGTGGAATACGCGATTTCGGTCGATGGCACATCGACGGGCGAACATGGGGTGGGCACAGGCAAGATCAAATATTTGCGTCAGGAACACGGAGATGCCGTGGATCTCATGGCGGTCATCAAAAATGCCATCGATCCGAAAGGCATCATGAATCCCGGCAAAGTCCTTCCAGACCATGTTTCGCCGGCTACTGCATAATTCCTTAAATCGGAATCGATTTAAGGAATTATGCAGCATTTCAAAGCGTTACAGCGTCCTTGGCGCGTCTTAAAAAGACGCGCGGCGCTGTACTCTGAAAACGGCTTGATCGCCGAGGATACTGTCAAATGAATAGCTTCAAGACCCACAGTTCCCATTGGGGGGCATTTTCAGGCCGATACGAAAACGGAGGTCTTGAGGTCCGGCCTCATCCGGGCGATCCGCATCCGTCGCCATTGCTGGGCAACATTCCGGCGATCGCCCATAGCCCTATGCGCATCAGGCGGCCGGCGATCAGGCGCGGCTGGCTCGAAGGCGCGCCGGATCACGCGCAGAATCGCGGGTCGGACGACTATGTCGAGGTCAGTTGGCCGCGCGCAGCCGACCTCGTCGCAAAAGAGCTGCAGCGCGTTTACGGAAACTTTGGCCCGGAAGCCGTGTTCGGGGGATCCTACGGCTGGTCGAGTGCCGGACGCTTCCACCATGCACAAAGCCAGATCCACCGGTTTCTCAACGTGCTGGGTGGTTACGTCGGTTCCGTCAACACCTACAGCTCCGGTGCGGCAATGGTCATCCTCCCGCACGTGTTGGGACCATACGATCATTTCGACCGCAAGAGCGTCACCTGGGATGCCATCGAACGGAGCAGCGAGCTGGTCGTCGCCTTCGGCGGGATGGCGATCAAGAACACCGATGTGCATGGCGGCGGCATCAGCGCGCATATCGTGCCCCGGACGCTGAACGGCGCGCACGCGCGAGGTGCGCGTTTTGTCCTCGTGAGCCCCCTGAAAGACGATTTTCCTGCTGAGGTGAATGCCGAATGGCTGCCCATCTTACCCGGCACCGACATCGCGCTGATGCTCGGCCTCGCGCATGTGCTCGTCAGCGAGGGATTGCACGATCGCCAATTTCTCGACCGATATACGGTCGGCTACGAACGTTTTGAAGACTACCTGCTTGGCCGGATCGATGGTGTCGAAAAGGGCCCGGATTGGGCGTCCCACATCTGCGGCATCGGCGTCGACACCATCAAGACCCTCGCGCTCTCCATGGCGCGCGCCAGGACGTTGATCACCGTCAGCCATTCCTTGCAGCGTGCCGACCATGGCGAGCAGCCGGTCTGGATGGGCATCGTGCTCGCCGCAATGCTCGGGCAGATTGGGCTGGATGGCGGCGGCTATTCCTATTCCCTTGGAGCGTTGGGCAACATCGGCAAACACCAGCTCGCCGTCCCGCTGCCGACGTTCAGCCAATTCAAGAATGCCGTGTCGGATTTCATTCCCGTCGCGCGCATCGCCGACATGCTCCTCAATCCGGGCCACGAGTACAACTACAACGGCCACGCGATGCGTTATCCCGATATCCGCCTCGTCTATTGGGCGGGAGGCAACCCGTTCCATCACCATCAGGATCTCAACAGGCTGCGGGCGGCATTCAAGAAACCGGAGACCATCATCGTGCATGAGACGGCCTGGACGTCGTCTGCGCGCCACGCCGATATCGTGCTGCCGGCGACGACCACGCTCGAGCGTGACGATATCGGTGCGGCGGACCGCGATCCGCTGATGGTCGCCATGAAGAAGCTGATCGAGCCGGTCGGCGAAGCACGGGACGATTATGAGATCTTCTCTGAGATCGCGCGCCGTCTCGGCAAATTCGAAGAGTTCACCGAAAACCGCACCAGCCGGGAATGGCTAACCTTCCTCTTCGAAACAACGCGCAAGGCGCTCGTAGCCGGTGGACACGAAGCTCCCGACTTCGAGACGTTCTGGGAACGTGGAGAGATACGCCTGCCGCTCAAACCCGACGATGGCGGACCGGCGCGTGCCTTTCGCCATGATCCGTTTGCATCTCCGCTGCAAACGCCATCCGGAAAAATCGAGATCTTTTCGCAGACGATCGAGAGCTTCGGCTACGACGACTGCCGCGGCCATCCGCGATGGTATCCGCCAAGGGCGGAGGCGGAGGACGATAAAAGCCGCTTCCCGCTCCATCTGGTCTGCAACCAGCCGCATCAGCGGCTGCACAGTCAGCTGGACTACGGCGATTTCAGCCGCTCCACCAAGATAAAGGGGCGGGAACCGGTTCGTATAAACCCGGCTGACGCGGCTGAACGCGGCATTTCCGATGGCGACATTGTGAGGCTGTTCAACGCCCGCGGCAGTTGCCTTGCAGCCGCGGTGATCAGCGAGGACGTCCGAAAGAGCGTGATGCAGCTTGCGACGGGTGCGTGGTTCGAACCCGACAATGCGGCCTCCGACAAAGCCATGTGCATCCACGGCAATCCGAACATCCTCACCCGCGATGTCGGAACCTCGCAATTGGCCCAGGGCTCGACCGGACAGCTTACCAGGGTGGAGGTAGAGCGGTTCGTCGGCGAACTGCCTCCGGTGCGGATATTCGAGGGGATGACGTTCTTAGACGAGGCTGAGAGGTCCAGCACGAAGGCCAGCAACCAGTAGATCGGCTTCATCAACCACGGCGAAGGATGCACTGCGCCCGGAAAAGCTGATCCTCACACACCCAGAAACCGAACAAAATAATCCATAAAATTAGTAGAAAAAGAACAACTGGTCTTTCTCCCTCCTGTTGCCCTGCTTAGGCTATGCGTCGTGATCTACTTGGCAAACAATACAGGACCGCATTATGATCGAACGCTCTTCCCCGTTCTCCCTTTCCCGGCGTCTGCTGATCGCCACCTCTGCGTTGGCAATCGCCGCCTTGGTGGTAACGGCTGAGTTCAATCCGGCTCTGAGTGCCGATAGCCCACACAACGGCGGTGACATCACCTTCCTGATTGACTCGCTGGGTGATACCTGGATCCCGAACAACAGCGCCATTTCCAGCTTCCAGGGCCACATCTGGGGCCATGTGACCGATAAGCTCCTTTACGTCGATGCTGACGGCAAGGTCAGCCCCTGGATCGCCGAACGCTGGGAGCAGAACGACAAGGCCACCGAGTTCACCCTGCACCTGAAGAGCGGCGTCACTTTCTCCGACGGCACGGCGCTCGATGCGTCGGCCGTCGTCGCCAACCTCGACATCTGGTACGCCGGCCGCAAGAGCGAAGGCATCAACCCGATTGGTCTCTTCCCGAAGACCTACGACCACGCCGAGGCGGTGAACGCGACCACAGTGAAGGTCTTCTTCAAGGCGCCGACGCTCGGTTTCATCCCGACCCTCGGCTATCACGGCTCGATCCTCATTTCCCCGAAGACCCTCGCTCAGCCCGCCGCCCAGCAGGCCGACCTCAGTAAGACCTCCGGCAGCGGCCCCTACGTGGTCGACTCCTGGAAGGAGGGCGACTTCGTCAAGCTGGTCAAGCGCAAGGACTACAACTGGGGGCCCGCGGCAGTCGGTCATACCGGTCCGGCCTATCTCGACACGATCACCTACAAGCTGGTGTCCGAGCCCTCGCTGCGCGTGGCCGCTGTCCAGTCCGGCCAGGCCGACGTAGCCTACAACGCCTCGCCGCAGGAGCTGGAGTCTTTGAAGGCAGAGGGATTCACCACCGCGACACCGCGCTACCTCGGCTTCGTGAACGGTTGGGCAATCAACACCAAGCTTGCACCATATGACGACGTGAAAGTCCGCCAGGCCCTGCAGGCCGGCATCAACCGCCAGGAGATCATCGACACCGTCTACACACCCGACTGGAAGCTCGCGACGTCCTTCATCCAGAGCAACGTGCCGGGAGCGACCGATCAAAGCGCGCTTTTGGCCTACAACCCCGACAAGGCCGAGAAGCTTCTCGACGAGGCGGGTTGGGTCAAGGGCGCAGACGGCATCCGCACCAAGAACGGCCAGCCGCTCGTGCTGACGCTGCATTCCAACCCCTACCTCGCAACCTCGAAATCGGTCGACGAACTCATCGCCCAGCAACTCGGCAAGATCGGCTGGAAAGTCGCTATCCGTGCCTACGATGTCGTCACCTTCGGCCAAAAGGTCAAATACGGCGGTCCGGCAGTGCCGGCCTATGAGGTGACGCGCAGCTTCATCGACGCCGGCACCGTCGCCAGTATCCTGACGAACGCCAACAACGGCGAGAACTGGTTCGCCCTCGACGAGAGCGACAAGACGCTCAACGAACTCCGCGACAAGATCGCCAGCGCCGGTTCCATCGAAGGCCGCAAGCCGCTCCTCGACGAACTGCAGAAGTACATTCTCGATCAGGGCTACTTCATCCCGCGCACGCAAATCGTCCAGCGGATCTACGTCCAATCCCCGAAGCTCAAGGGCGAAGTCTATAACGGCGTCGCCTATGCCAGCTACTACACGGCGGCGAAAAGCGAATAACCCGCAATTCAACCGAGCAACGTAAGAAGGTGACGGCATGAGCAAAGCCTACCTAAACTACGCCGCAAAACGCCTCGTACAGGCGATCGTCGTGATCCTATTGGCCTATGTCTTCACCTTCGTCGTCGTCAGCATCCTGCCCGGCGACCCGATCACCAATGTCCTGAACAACCCCCAGAATGGGTTCACACCGGATGAGATCAAGGAGATCATCGCTGCCCAGGGCCTGGATAAGCCGATCCCGGTCCAGTTGTGGACATCCTTTTCCGGCTTCGTGACCGGCGATCTCGGCCTGTCGATGCGGACCAACCGGCCCGTCACGACGCTGATCGCCGAGGTGCTCCCATCGACGTTGGTCCTTGCTTCTGCAGGCCTCGTCGTCGCGCTGCTGCTCGCGGCGGTGATCGCCTATGGCACGCAGTTTCTTCCAAAACACTTTGGCCAAGGCTTGCTGCGGGGCTTCCCGTCATTGTTCCTGTCGGTGCCCAACTTCGTGATCGGCCTGGTGCTGATCCACCTCTTCGGTTTCCAGCTCGGCGTCTTCCGCGTGATCGAGCCCGACAGCTTCTGGGCGACCCTTTTCGCGGCCATCGCGCTCGGCATCCCCATCTCCGCGCAAATCGCCGAAGTGCTCATCGCCAATCTCGATCATGAGTCCGGGCAGGAATACGCTGCCGTCGCGCGGGGCCGCGGCCTCGGGCAAATGCGCCTGTTCGCCAAGCACCTGCTCAAGCCGTCTTCGCTGCCGGTCATTACCGTCATTGCGCTTACCATCGGCGAACTGCTCGGCGGCTCGCTGATCACCGAGACGGTATTCGGACGCACCGGTCTCGGCAGCCTGGTACAGCGGTCGGTGAGCACTCAGGACCTGCCGGTGCTTCAGGCGGTCGTCTCTCTGGCAGCGGTGGTCTTCGTGGTCGTCAACCTGATCGCCGATCTTGCCTACCCGCTGCTCGACCCGCGCGTGAAGCTGCTTGGCACTCCCCAGCGTCGTCCAACTACAGCCGACGAAGGTTCCGTCGGCATTTCCAAGGTGGTGACCTCATGACCCTCGCCTCCACCTACTCTACCTCGCGCATCACCGCGATCGGGTGGCTGACGGCTCTGCGCGTGCCGCCAGTCGTCGCGCTCTCTTTCGCTATCGTCGCGCTGGCGATCGCCTGGTCGCTCGCCCCGAACCTGTTCACGAGCTATGACCCGGTCAACGGCGTTCCCGCTCAAAAGCTGCTGGGCCCCAGTGCGGCGCACTGGTTCGGCACCGATCACCTCGGCCGCGACCTTTATACCCGTGTCGTCTATGGCACATCTTCCTCGGTCGCCAGCGCGCTGATCGCCGTCGTCATCGGCGTTTTCGCCGGTGGCTTCATCGGCCTGCTGGCCGGCTTCTTCGGCGGGTGGGTGGATACCCTGTTTGCCCGCCTGGTCGACGTGCTGCTTGCAATTCCAAAATTCCTGCTGGCCGTCATCGTCGTCACCGCGATCGGCTTCGACACCACGAACGCCGCCATCGCAACCGGCGTCTCGGCGGTGGCCCTCTTCGCCCGGGTGATGCGCTCGGAGGTCATCAAGACCCGGCAAGCGACATTCGTCGAATCTTCCTTTCTACTGGGTGGATCGCGCTGGCACATCCTTTGGCGCCACGTGCTGCCGAACGCCTCGCGCTCGGTGCTGCCGCTTGCGGTGCTGCAGTTCGGCGACTCGATCCTGGTGATCGCCAGTCTCGCTTTTCTCGGCTACGGCGACCCTCCACCGGCCTCCGACTGGGGCCTGCTGATCTCGATCGGCAAGGACTACCTCAAATGGCCGTGGCTGGTTTACGCTCCCGCATTCGTCACGATCGCAACCGTCCTCTCCGTGAACAGGATCAGCCGATGGCTTCGCAAGACAGACTGACTGAGCTTTTCGCCCGTACTGACGTCACCGGGTCGGCGCTCCGGCGATCGTCCCCCCTGCTCCGGATCGACGGGCTGTCGGTTTCCTACGGACCGCAGCAAGTCGTCAGTGACGTTGGCTTTGAACTCGGCCGCGGTAAGAGCCTCGCCCTCATCGGAGAGTCGGGCTCGGGCAAGTCGACCATCGCTCGCGCGGTGTTGCGACTGCTCGCCACTGGTGGACGCGCTAACGGCCGCGTCGAGTTCGACGGCCAGGAGGTATTGGGCCTCTCGGAGCGTCGTTTCCGGCCCTTGCGGGGACGTGCGATCGGGTTTGTCCCGCAGGACCCCGGCAACTCGCTCAACCCGGTGCGGACGATCGGCGCCCAGGCGATGGAGGCGGCAGCACTCGTCGACGAGCCCAATAAGGCAATCCGCAAGGCGCTCATCCTGGAGACCTTCGCCCAGGTCGGCCTCGACAACCCCCAGCGGGTCTATGACTCTTACCCGCACCAGCTGTCCGGCGGCATGCTGCAGCGCGTGCTGATCGGCCTTGCTGTCCTCCCCCGGCCGTTGCTGCTGGTCGCAGACGAGCCGACGTCAGCGCTCGACGTCACGATCCAGAAGCGCATCCTCGACTTGCTTTCCAAGTTGCAGCACGAACTGGATATCAGCCTGCTCCTCATCACCCACGATCTGGCGATCGCCGCCGAGCGGGCGGACTCTCTGGTGGTGCTCAAGGACGGCATCGTCCAGGAAGCCGGCAGCACTACGGCTGTCTTCTCCGCGCCCGCTTCGGCATACGCTAGGAAGTTGCATGCCGACGTCCCAGCCCTCAACCCCGATCGTTACCGTAAGCTACGAGACCCCGCCTTCCGTCTCCTCGGGACCAAGACCGACAAGGCACCGAAGATCGAGGTTAGCGGCGTCACGAAGACTTTCACGGTCGACGGCAAGGTTCTGACGGCCGTCAACGACGTGTCGTTTGCCGTCCAGGCTGGCACCACACACGCGCTGGTCGGCGAATCCGGTTCGGGCAAGACGACGGCAATCCGGCTGCTGCTTGGGCTCGAACAACCCGACATCGGGAACATTGCGGTCGCCGGCGAGCAGCTCAACGGTCGCTCGCCCGAGTCGCTGCGCGCGGTATGGCGCCACCTGCAGCTCGTCTACCAGAACCCGTTCACGTCGCTGGACCCGACCTGGAAAGTCGAGCAGCTCGTACGAGAACCGCTCGACCGGTTCAAGATCGGAACCCGCGAGGAGCGCTCCGCGCGGGTCCGCGAAGCGCTGGCCAACGTCGGGCTCGGCGAGCACCTGCTCTTGCGTAAGCCGGAAGCCTTGTCAGGTGGACAGCGCCAGCGCGTGGCCATCGCTCGGTCTCTGGTCCTCAAGCCTGATGTGATCGTGCTCGACGAGCCGACTTCCGCGCTCGACGTCAGCGTTCAGGCCGACATCGTCGAGGTGCTGCTTTCGCTACAAGCCAGGCTTGGCCTGACCTATGTATTCGTCTCCCACGATCTGGCTCTGGTGCGCCAACTCGCGCACACCGTCTCGGTGATGCAGCGCGGGCGCATCGTCGAACATGGGAGCGTCACCGACATCTTCGGAAACCCCCAGCAGCCCTATACGCGGTCGCTGCTGGAATCGATCCCATCGGGCGGCGCTGGTATCGCCCGTGCACCACACCCGCAACCTCGGCGGATCTTCAACGAGGAAAAGATCGCATGACCATCGCTGCGCCTGTAAATCCTCAGCCCGCGTCGTTCCGACCAAAGCAGCGGCTTGGCTTCAACACCCGGGTATCGTTCAATGACGAGGCCGGACCGGCGCAAGGTCTGCGCGACGGGATCGAACTATTCAAGGAAGCCGAGCGGCTGGGTTACCAGTCGGGATGGGCCTATCAGCGACACTTCGACCATTACCTCTCCTCGCCGCTTCCGTTCTTTGCCGCGGCCGGTCAGCACACCAAGCGCATCAACCTGGGATCGGCGGTCATCCCAATGCGCTATCAGGACCCGATCCTGCTCGCCGAAGCGGCCGGTACGACAGACTTGCTCATCGATGGCCGGCTGGAGCTGGCCATCTCGACTGGTGCCAACGCGGCCTTCGACGCTGTGTTCGGTGCAGTCGACACCGACGCTCGCACGGAAGCGAAACGGCGCCAGGCGCGCTTCCTCTCAGCGATCGCAGGCGAAGTCCTCCATACGGTCGTTTCGCCGGGCCAGGGTGCACCGCAAGGCGCCGAATTGCGCGTAACGCCGCATAGCCCGACCCTGCGCTCGCGCATTCGACAAGGGTCAGCCAGCCTGAACTCGGCGGTGCAGGCGGCCGAGCTCGGGATCGGGCTTATCTCGGGAACCGTGCAGCACGACCATGCCGAGGGCGAGACTTTCGGGCAGTATCAGGCTCGCATTATCGAGGCGTTCCGCGCCACCTGGCGCACGACCTGGGGAACGGAGCCGCCATCGGTCGCAGTCGCCGCCTCCATCCTGGTCGGGACCACCGCCGAACTTCGAGAGAAATATGCTGCCTATGACCTCGAGCGTCGCACCATCGGAATTGCCGCGTCGCGTCCCAAAGGTGCCCTCGCGCCCGCCAGCCAACCAGCCGGCGCTCAGATTTCACCTGTCTTCCAAGGCACGCCCGATCAAGTGATTGAGGCAGTGCTCAACGACCCGGGCCTCGCAGCCGCAGACGAGGTCGTGCTCTTCCTGCCTCCCGCCTTCGGCCTCGCCGAGAATATACGGTTGCTGACCGATCTGGCCGAGACAGTCGCTCCAGGACTTGGCTGGTCACCTGCCTCGTAACCCATGCACAGGCTACACGGCTCGATGCCAGGACAGTTGAAGACATCAAGTGTCAACGCCATGGCCGGGAGCGGGTCCTACTCCATCCGCCGCGATAGCGAATATTTTCTATAAAATCGATAGAAAGAGAATGACCTGTCTTCCTCGCGGCGCTGCCGCGCCTTAACGTCAATGCAATGGTCTGCAACCTGAAGGAGCTCACATGTCCGCGGAATTCATTAGCGTAAGCTTTCCCAACGCGTCGAACGACCTCAACCCCATTCCCGACGCGCCTGTGGATCCTCGTTTCCTGGAGCGGTACGCACGCGCCCTCGATGACTATGGTTTCAACTACACGCTGATCCCCTACTCCTCCGCCTCCTTCGATCCCTTCACGCTCGGCGCCACGGTCCTGGCACACACGAAGCACATCAAGATCATCGTCGCCTTGCGCCCGAACACCGTCTATCCGACGGTCGCAGCCAAATCGCTTGCAACCCTCGATCAATTGAGCGGCGGGCGTGTTGTCGTTCACTTCATTGCAGGCGGCAGCGACGAAGAGCAGGCCCGCGAAGGCGACTTCCTCAACAAAGAGGAGCGCTACGAGCGCCAGGAAGAATATATCCGGATCCTTCGTCTGGCCTGGACGTCCAAGGAACCCTTCGACTTCGATGGGAAATACTACCAGTTCAAGCAATTCCGCAGCGCGGTGCGCCCAACCAGTGGCGTGATCCCGATTTCGGTCGGTGGTTCGTCGGATGCCGCGTATCGCATCGGGGGTTCGCTGGGCGACATTTTCGGGCTCTGGGGCGAGCCGCTTGCAGAAACAAAGCAGCAGATCGAACGGATCTACGCGGAAGCGGCAAGGGCAGGCCGGACGGATCGCCCTCGCATATGGGTTACCTTCCGGCCGATCGTGGCGGAAACTGACGAGTTGGCATGGGAAAAGGCGCATAGAGTTCTCGACCAGCTGAACGAAAACCGCCAGAAAGGCTTGGCCCGTGCGCCGCTCAATGCTGCACGCCCGGCCAATGTCGGCTCGCAGCGGCTTCTGGACATCGCAGCACGCGGCGATGTCCATGACCGCGCTCTATGGTATCCGACGGTGACCGCGACCAATGCTGGCGGCGCCACCACTGCGCTTGTCGGTTCGCCGCGCACCATTGCAGATTCCATCCTCGACTACATCGATCTCGGCTGCGATCTGATCTCGATCCGCGGCTATGACAATTACAATGATGCGGTCGACTACGGCCGCTACATCCTGCCGCTCGTGCGTGAAGGCATTCGCGAACGGGAAGAGGCGAACAAGAAGAAGAGTGCTGCGTGATGCGTGCAGTCTGGCCCGAGCGCCGGACTGCACGTCCCCTTTTTCTCAACGCAGCCGGATCTGCTCGTCCTTTGCCTAGGGATAGGACTGCCTTAACAGCCAGAAAGCGTCGACCCGCATGTCCCATGATACAATCGTTCCAGATGAAACCGTGCGCGTTATCGCGGACGCCGCACCGGATGCGGATCGAACCGGTCAATTTCCCTGGATCGGTATCCGGGCCGTTCATCAGAGCGGTCTCCTAGAGAGCACCGTTGCGACCCGCTATGGCGGTCAAGGCGCGACGCTCGCTGATGCGGCCCACATTCTGGCGGCGTTGGGGCGGGGTGATCCCTCGGTAGCGCTGATCAGCGCCATGACGATCTTCAATCATCTCGGCCAAGCCGCAAAGAACCATTGGCCTGATGATCTGTACCGGCGCCTGCTGGCAGAGGCTAAGCAGAGACCGCTATTGCTCAACGCCGCACGCGTCGAGCCGGAACTGGGGTCTCCGGCCCGCGGCGGCCTGCCCGCGACTGTCGCCCGCCGCACGGCAAGCGGCTGGTCGATCACCGGTCGCAAGCGCTTCGTGACCGGCGCATACGGTCTGACGCATTTCCTTGTCTGGGCGCATACCGACGAAACGCCCGCGCGCGTCGGAACGTTCGTCGTGCCGAATGGATTGCCCGGCATCCACGTGATCGAGAACTGGAACAGCCTGGGCATGCGCGCCACAGGTTCGCACGACGTCGAATATACCGACGTCGAGATCCCAACGGAAAACGTGTTGGAACTCGTTGATCCGTCGGTGGCTCAGCAGGACAATCGCGCCCATGCGGCGATCACGCTGGCGCTGACCGCGATCTATCTCGGCGCGGCTGAGGCTGCCCAGGCTGCCTTCATCCGCTTCGCCCATGAGCGCGTGCCCGCCAATCTGGGCCATCCCATCGCCCGCACGGAGCGGTTCGTGACGCTCTCAGGTGAGATCGACCTGCTTGTCTCCGGCGCCCGGCAGATCATTTTCGGCGCGCTCGAAGCCAACCATGGCGACGCGGAAAAGATGATAAGGGCTAGGCTGATCGCAGGCCGGCAACTGCGCGAAGCCGTGCAGATCGCGGTACGTGGCATCGGCAATCCGGGTCTTAGTGCCGACCTGGGACTTGAACGACATTTCAGGGATATCCAATCCGTGCTCGTCCACGCGCCGCAGGAAGATACTTCTATTTCGATATTGGGCCGCGCTGCCTTTGATCGATGGAATAGAGAGGAAAGTGTCCGCTCGAGCTATCCGGCTGGGCTGACGGTCCTCAAAACAGCATAGCAACAGAGCGCCTCGTCCGGTGGCCTCCCTCCTCCCTCGCATGATCGAGGCGAATTCGCGAAAGGAATTTAGATGAGCAACGATCTGATCGTCGGCTTTTCGGGCAATCTCTCCCGCCCGTCCAGCACCAGGCGCTTCGTGGAGAGCGTCACGGAATCGCTAGCGAAGCAGGCCGGCCTGCAGCACGCCGTCTTCGACATCGAAGACCTCGGTATCTCACTGGCGGCCGCAAGATCGGTCGCGGACCTCGATCCGGCAGCAAGGGCGGTGATCCAAACAATCATCGACGCAGAAGCGCTCGTCATCGGTTCGCCAACCTACAAGGGGAGCTACACGGGCCTGTTCAAGCACGTCTTCGATCTACTCGATCCGGCAGACTTGCGCGGCAAACCCGTCATCCTGACGGCAACCGGCGGGGGCGATCGACACTCCCTCGTTGTCGAGCATCAACTTCGCCCGCTATTTGCTTTTTTCGAGGCTTTTGTGCTGCCGACGGCAATCTATGCCTCGAGCCGCGATTTCACTGATGGCATTCCGTCAACGGCTATTCTCGGTCGGGTAAACCAGGCGCTGGCAGAGGCCTCCGTCTTAGTGAAGGCCCGTTCGACGGCAGACGCAATTGCCGCGGAATAATTAGTCGACTGGCAAAATGACAGCACAAAAGAAATATGTCGTCGGCATCACCGATCACATGTTCGTCACCCCTGATCTCGAGGCCGAGGTGCTCGGTGACGATGTCGAGATCGATTTCTTCGCCACCACTGACGAAACGCTTTTCTCCCCCGAGCGCTTGGCTCGGCTTGATGCCCTGATGGTCTGGGGCGCACGGCTCGGGCCGAAAAGTATCGCCCATCTTTCACGCTGCAGGGGCGTCGTGCGTTATGGTGTCGGCTACGAGAAGATCGATCTTTCGGCTCTGGCTGATGCAGGCATCCCGTTCGCCAACAATCCCGATTACGGCACGGAGGAAGTCGCCGACCATGCGCTCGCGATGATGCTGTCGCTGCACCGGCGACTCTGGGAGCATGATGCCCGCGCCCGTGGCTATACGACAGGATGGCAGGTCCATAGCCTCAAGCCACTTGCCCGCTCGAACCGGACCACGGTGGGCGTGATAGGTGTCGGACGGATTGGGACGGCTGTGGTCAACCGGCTGAAGCCCTTCGGCTTCCGCATCCTGGGCTATGATCCCGGCCAGCCGCGCGGCCATGAGAAGGCGGTCGGCTATGAACGCACCGACCGGCTAGATGACCTCTTCGCCCAGGCGGATATCGTCACCCTGCATTGCCCGGCAAACGACGAGACGCGCGGTATTCTTGGCGCGGATGGACTTTCCCGGCTGAAGCCCGGAGCCATCCTGGTCAATACCGCGCGCGGAGAATTGCTCGACGATCTCGATGCCCTCGAAGCCTCACTGCGACATGGCCATCTCGCGGCGGCGGCAATCGACACACTGGCGCAGGAACCGCCGCGCGATCATCCGCTGCTGACAGCATGGCGCGATAGGAGTGACTGGCTTGAGGGGCGGCTGGTGATAACGCCGCACAATGCCTTCTACTCCGATCATGCAGCCATCGAGATGCGCCACAACGCAGCGCAGACCATCAAGATCCTGCTCGAGGAGGGCCGACTGCGAAATCAGATCACGGCGTGAGCGGCGGTCATTCGGAAACGAGACGTCAAGTCGAGCGCTTGCTATCCCGCTCTGATCGGAAGGCAAATCACGTGTAGGTCTACCGACTGAAAGGTGATCGCCTTGACTGGAATCGAACCGCTGACTTCTCAGACTTTTGCGACAGAGAGCCTTGCATCTTCACCCCATCCTTCGGTCAAATCCGACGGCCATCCTGGAAACACCCCGACCATCCGCTTAGACGGTGGGCCCGCCTTCGAAAAACGGTCCCTGTGCCGCAGTCGCGGGAGATCATTCTGGCCGGCTGCTCAATGACCTCGTCAATCAATTGGCTTGAGAATAATCATCGAAGACGGCCCCATTTGCCAACCTTCTTTCGATTGCAAGTGCTCGGTAGCAGATGCTGAAGGCGGCTCTTCAGATGGAGAGCTCATACTCGCGGCTTGCGGACCAAAGACGAGCCGGCCTTGATGATGAAAGATGTGCAGATCATTGTAGAGAAATAGCAACCGCTGTTTTTTTGACAGCCCGCCGTTCGCTCGTCATGACTGTCGGCATATGCTGAATTGCGGCAACGGAGCCTTATGCCTGCCGACAGAGCTGAGTTTGTTATTGCGCTGCTCATCGGATGGTCGCTAAGTCATGCTGCCATAGCAGTGCGTCTTTGTGTCGGACGAGCTACTTCGGCCAGATAGAATTCGAGACTCCAAGGCAATTCAATGACCGAACAACTTTCTCTTCCTCGCGATCGAATTTCCGTGCTTCTGATGGAAGGGATCAGTCAGAGCGCGGTGGACTACTTCGCTTTATCCGGCTACGTCAACCTGACCCATTTGCCGAAGGCTCTGGATGACAAAGATCTCAAAAGTCATATAGCCGAGGCCCATATTGTCGGAATTCGTTCACGCACGCAGCTGACTGAGGAGATTTTCAGCTCCGCCAAGAAGCTGATGGCCGTCGGTTGTTTCTCTGTGGGGACAAATCAGGTCGACCTGGATGCGGCCCGTCGACGCGGGATCCCGGTATTCAACGCCCCTTATTCGAATACGCGCTCGGTCGCCGAGCTTGTGATCGGCGAGATCATAATGCTGACCAGGCGGATTTTCCCGCGTTCGGCTTCCGCTCATGACGGCGGATGGGACAAAACCGCCGAAGGTAGTCGTGAGGTGCGCGGGAAAACGCTGGGCATCGTGGGCTATGGCAATATCGGTTCGCAGCTAAGCGTTCTTGCCGAAAGCATGGGTATGAACGTTCGCTATTTTGATCCTTCGGACAAGCTTCGCCACGGCAATTCAGAATCGATGGCAACGCTTGGCGAGCTCCTCGAAATCTCAGATTTTGTGACGATGCATGTTCCAGAGACCAGCTCGACGCAAAACATGATAACCGAAACTGAACTGCGCAGGATGAAAAAGGGAGCCATTTTCATCAATAATGCCCGCGGAACCGTGGTGGATCTTGAAGCGCTCGCGAAGGTTTTGAAAGAAGGACATCTCGCAGGCGCGGCTGTGGACGTATTCCCGAGGGAACCGGCATCAAACAAAGAGCGTTTTGAAACACCGCTGCAAGGTTTGGATAATGTCATTCTGACCCCGCATATTGGAGGGTCGACCGAAGAAGCCCAGGAGCGTATTGGAAGAGAAGTCTCGAGGAAGCTTGTCGAATATTCGGACATCGGCTCGACGCTAGGCGCTGTCAACTTTCCCCAGGTTCAACTGCCGCCACGTCCAAACGGCACGCGTTTCATCCATGTTCATGAAAATCGCCCTGGCATTCTCAACAATCTGAATACGGTTTTTTCGTCTCGTGGACTTAATATTGTGGGCGAGTTCCTGCAGACGCACGGCGAAACGGGTTACGTGGTTATTGAAGTCGAAGGCGTTGGCCAAACTGCAAATGATATACTTGATGCACTCCGCCAGATTCAAGGAACAATACGGGCTCGATTGGTTTACTGACGCCGGTGGGAATGCCTTTTCCAGCGTGCTCGCCAGGCTCAGGACCCATTGTGCCGTGCCCCGTTAAACATTGTGCAGCAGCCGTAGCCATCGCGTTGAAAGGGTTCGAACCGTCGACCCGTAGATTATTATTGGATGTTCACGCGGTTGGGGGCAAAGGATCATTGCCTTCGCTAAGGATCGCGACGCGAGTATGGGTTTCGGCGGCTATTTAAGCAAGCGTGGCTTTATTTGAATAAGGAGAAAGCTAAGGTAAGCGCTCTTAAGTAAGCTTCGCCACGTTCGACCGCCTTGTACGGATGTGAACCAACAACCCGCCTATTTCCAGAACCTCAGTTTCTCGAAGATGCAAATATCGCCTTTCGTCGGATTTCAGCGGGCATCCTCCTCAATCTCGCTTCGGGCGAGCTTTGATCATTGGATGGCCTACCTCATCGAGGATGATTGGGGTCTTGAAAGGAGTCGAACCGTGAATTCGGCCCGGCACGCGTGAGACTTTGACCCGATATGACACGTTAACGACATACTGTCGTCCCCTGGTACAAAATCATTAGGGCAAGCATATCGTCTTTTGGGGCGGAATTTGCGGCTCGTCTTGCCTCCCGTCGTCTGCTCCCTAGATCCGACACATGGATACCGAGCGAACCACAGCTCCTATCAAACCGGTAAGGGCGTCGTCGCGGAAACCTCTCCAGAGGTTGAGCCCGGCCATTGTGGAGCAAGTCGAGCGCCTGCTCGGTGGACGCACGCGTGATATCCGCTTCAATGGGGAACTGGCTCAGCTTTTTCGCGAACGCTCCTGGCCGCGGACTGCCAAGATCATCCGCGCGTGGATGGTTTGGGTTATCGTGCTCGATGTTCTGACGTTGGGCCTCAACGCGATCTTGCTTCCGACCGAAACCGCAATGTCGATGCTTTGGCCAGCGTCTATCCTTCCCCCCGCAGCTCTTGTCGCCGCGATAGCCTTCCTGCGGCCGCACGCTTTGTGGGTGCAGGGAGTTTTCCTGCTTTCGGCTGTTTTTCTCATCCTCCTGTCCGTAGCCTTGGTGGGGGTTAACACCGGTGGCGAGTTTTACGAGCGGCATTTGACCATCATGCTTTTTGTGGCCGTCACTGCCATAATCATATTCCCCGTTCCACTCGGTTGGGCGATGACGATCGGTGCAGCTGCCCTCGGTATTTACCTTGTGTTTCAGCTGCGCAATCCGGGCATTGAAGTGGGGAGTGCTCTCGCCGGTACGCTGTTTTTCGCGAGCGGTGTGGCTGCAACCGTCGTTGCCCGACGCACCGCCACCATCTTTGCTCAGAAGACCTTCTTGCTTGAGTTACGAGATCGAAGCCGCCTCGCGGAGCTTACTGACGCCAATTCCCAGCTGGAGTTGCTGGCGCGGACCGATCCGCTGACCGGTGTCGCCAACCGGCGTTCGATGATGGAAACGCTCCATCATTTCTGGAACGAGGACCTTAAACGAACGAGCAGCGCGGCGATGCTGATGTGCGATGTCGATGACTTCAAGCGCCTCAACGATAATCGCGGGCATGCCGAGGGCGACCGTTGCCTGGTGAAAGTTGCCGGCATCATTCAGAGCAGTATGAGAGACGAGCGGGACCAGGTCGCCCGGTACGGAGGCGAAGAATTTCTCGTCTTTCTCCCAGGCGCCGATGAACAAGAGGCCCGGCTGGTTGCTGAGAGAATTCGAAGCCGAGTAGAAGCTGCGTCTCTTCCAAATCCTACCTCCCGCGTCGGTCCCTGGGTCACTGTCAGCATCGGAATAGCGATATTGATGGAAAACAGTGAATTCGTGTCCGCAGAGCACATGCAGCGACAGGCGGATGCGGCGCTCTACCTTGCCAAAAGGACCGGCCGCAACTGCGTGGTGGTCCATGCTGCAGAGGTCGGTCAAGCCTCCGGCTGAGGTCGTTCCAGGAAAACTGCGCTGTTTGCATCTTGTCGTTCTGGCCCCCAGGAACGACCGCCTCAACCAGATGCGAGCGGGGTTCGGTGTCAATCATTTTAAGCCTGACCATTTGACAGATATCCTACAAGTGGATATGTAATATCCATCTTATTGGCGATGCGAGAGAGTGGCCGGCATGACATTGAAATCGATGAAGCCGCTGACGCGCGCGCCGCTGCTGCATGTCTCCGTGCAGGAAAGTCTGCGCGCCTATATCGACGACAATGGCCTTGCGCCCGGAACCCTGCTTCCGGCGGAAGGAGAGCTTGCCACCCAGCTCGGCGTCAGCCGCAATTCGCTGAGGGAAGGCATCAAGGCGTTGGAATCGCTCGGCGTGCTGGAGACGCGGCGCGGCGTCGGTATCTTCGTGAAGGCCTTTTCCTTCGAGCCGCTTCTCGACAACCTCGCCTACGGCCTCGGCGGCGCCCTGCGACAGATCGAGGAAGTCCTCGAAATCCGACGCACGCTGGAAGTGGGATTGATCAGCAAGACGATCGACGTGATCGGGGAAGAGGACATCGCCGAACTGCGCGCCACCGTCAATCGAATGCGCGCCCATGCCGAACGCGGTGAAACCTTTGCGGAAGACGACCAGCTGTTCCACCGACTGCTGTTCCGCTGCCAGGACAATGAAACGCTCGTGCGGCTGATCGATGTCTTCTGGCTCGCCTTCTACAAGGCATCGGATTTCGTCAATCTTGAAAATACGGATCCGATGGCGACGTGGCGCGACCATGCCGCGATCGTCGATGCGATCGAGGCAAGGGATCTGGAGGAGGCGCGCAGACGCCTGGATCGTCACTACGAGGGCATCGCCCGGGTGATTGCCAACAACAAGACAAGTTCAAACGTGGGAGGAACACATGAAAAGACTGTCTAGATTATCCGCTATTGCGCTTGGCGCCCTGCTGTCGACGGCTGCCGTTCCGGCTCTTGTCGTTTCGGGCGTTGCAACCCAGGCTCAGGCAGCCACGCTGTCGGGCGGCTTCGATGTCGGCCCCGGCGGTTTCCAGGGCAACTTCAATCCGCTTGCCGCCACCGCCGGCTTCACCTGGCTCAGCGTCTACTACGAACCGCTGATCACCTATGACGAGAAGCTGCAGAAGGTCGTCGGCGCGCTGGCAAGCTCCTACGAGGTCAGCCCGGACCAGATGAGCTACACGTTCAAGCTGGCGGACGCCAAGTGGCATGACGGCAAACCGTTCACCGCCAATGACGCGAAGTTCACCATGACCCTTGCGATGGATGCGAAAACCGGCTCGGTACTCGCCGCCCGATTGAAGGGCATATCGTCCGTCGAGACGCCGGACGATCACACTGTTGTCATCAAGCTCAGCGCACCGAGCAGCAGTTTTCTCGATACGATGACCAAGGTGATGATGCTGCCCGAGCATGCGCTCGCCTCGATTCCGGCCGACCAACTGGCAAAGAACACGTGGTGGTCCACCGCGCCGATCGGCACCGGCCCGTTCAAATTCACCAAATACGTCTCGGATCAATATGTCGAACTTGCCGCAAACACCGATTATCGCGGTGGCAAGCCCGCACTGGAACGCGTCATCGATCGCTATTTCGCCAACCCGGCCGCGGCGATCGCGGCACTGAGATCCGGCGAAATCCAGTTCACCTATGTCGATTCCAACGACGTGCCGACCTTCAAGGACAACAAGGACTTCAAGGTCATCGAAGGCAACTCTTTCGTCGTCAACTATCTCGGCTTCAACCACGATTCTCCGCTCTGGAAGGATGTGCGCGTGCGCCAGGCGGTGATGTACGCGATCAATCGCGATGCCATCATCCAGAGCCTCTATGGCGGTGCGGCCAAGCCTGCCAATTGCGCCTATGTCGCCGAACAGCTGATACCGCCTGATATCGACACCTATGCCTACGATCCCGAGAAGGCCAAGCAGTTGCTGACTGAAGCCGGCTGGGACCAGATCAACGGCGGCAAGCCGATCACGCTTCTGACCTATTACACCACGCCGCTTGCCACCAACGTGCTTGCGGCAGTCCAGGCGATGCTGGCCCAGGTCGGCATCAACATCGTCCCGCGCGCCGTCGATGCGCCGACTTATAACAGCATCGTGCTCAATGCGACGCCGGATATTGCCCAGTTCCAGCTGGTTTACGCCGGGCTGCAGAACGGGCCGGATGCCGGAAGCATCAATGTCGGCCTCAACGAGAAGCAGATTCCTCCGGCCGGACCGAATGTCGCCAGGGTTCGCATGCCTGACCTCACCAAGGCGCTCGACAGCGCGCTGGCCGAGCCGGACAGTGCCAAGCGGGATGTGGCCTACCAGGACGTCTGCAAGGTGATGAACACGAACCTGCCCTGGGCGACGCTCTGGGTGGCAAACCGCTACGGCATCGTCTCGACCAAGGTGAAGGATTTCGTCTGGACGCCGGCGCCGGGCGGCGGCCCCTACCAGGCCAACCCGCAGAAGTGGTCGATCGCCGAATAGGCGTTTTCCGAAAAGCCTTGAGGGTGGCCTCGGCCACCCTGTCAAGACGGCCTGACAAGACGGATTGCCGATGCTCCAATATAGTCTGAGACGCCTGGTGATAGGAATAGGCATGCTCGTCGCCCTGAGCATGCTGATCTTCCTGCTGCTGCGCCTGACGCCCGGCGATCCGATCGATGCCTATATCGATCCGAACCTACCGATGTCGCCGTCAGATCTTGCCGATCTGCGTAGAAGTCTCGGGCTCGATCAACCCTTGCCGGTGCAGTATCTGGGCTGGCTGCAGCAGGCGCTGACGGGCAATCTCGGCTATTCGATCAAGCGTCTCGATCAACCGGTTCTCGGTCTGGTGCTGTCACGGATTGGCCCGACAGTGCTCTTGATGGGCACCGCACTTGCCTTTGCCATCGTCGCAGGCATCACCTTCGGGGTGATCGGCGCCGTCCGCCGCAATTCGCTTGCCGATCTCTCCTTGTCGGTGATTGCGCTTGCCGGCATTTCGAGCCCAGCATTCCTCAGCGCGCTCATCGGCCTTTATGTCTTCTCCGTCCGCCTGCACTGGATGCCGTCCGGCGGCATGCTGACGCCGGGCGAGGAATTCTCGGTGGGCGATCTCCTCCACCATCTGATCCTGCCGGCTGCACTTCTGTCTGTCGCGCAAGCCGCATTGATCATGCGCTACATGCGCGCTTCGCTGCTCGAAGTCCTGAACCAGGATTACGTGCGCACGGCCCGGGCCAAGGGTGTTCGTGAATTCTGGGTCATCAGCAAACATGCCTTGCGCAATGCGCTTCTGCCGATCGTGACGCTGATCGGCTCCACCATCGGGCTTGCAATCGGCGGCGCCATCTTCATCGAGAGCGTCTTCAACTGGCCGGGCATGGGGCTCCTGCTCGTCGATGCCGTGCAGACCCGTGACTACCCCGTCATCATGGGGGCGACGCTCGTCATCGGCACTTGCGTTATCGTCGTCAATCTTCTGACCGACATCACCTATGCGGTCGTCGACCCGCGCATCAAGGTGGGTTGATATGCTGGCACGCTCTCCCGAACGCCGCAGCCCGGGGCCACTTGCCCGCGCCTTCAGTCGGTTTCTGCTCAATCGCGCAGCCGTTGCCGGCGTCTGCATCGCCACGCCAATGCTGCTGTTGATCCTCTCCTATCCGCTGTGGTGGGCTTTCCGGCCGAACGACATCGATCTCCTGGCGATGAATAGCGGCCCGACGCCAACGCACTGGTTCGGAGCCGACGGCGTCGGACGCGACGTCTTCGCCCGCGTGCTCGAAGGTGGCCGGATTTCGCTCCTGGTCGCCGTCGCATCGACCGCGCTTTCTGCAGTCATCGGGTTTCTCTTCGGGGCCATCTCGGCGCTTGCGGGACGTTGGACGGACGCCGTCTCGATGCGCTTCGTCGACCTGGTGATGACCCTGCCGCCCGTCATCTTCCTGCTTGTGCTCGCCTCGATCGCTGGTACCGGCATCTGGCCGACCGTGATCGTCATCTCGCTACTTTCCTGGCCGCTGCTTGCGCGCATGATCCGCTCGCGGCTGCTGGAATTGCGTGAACGCGACTTCGTCCTGGCCGCCCGCGGCATGGGCGCCGGCATCGGACATCTGCTGTTTCGCCACGGCCTGCCGAACTCGATCGATATCCTCGTGGTCTATGCGACGCTGCAGATCGCCAATGCCATCCTGCTCGAGGCCGGCCTGTCCTTCCTCGGTCTCGGCATCGCCCCGCCGGCGGCCAGCTGGGGCAACATGCTGAACGCGGCCCGCTCGACCGCCGTGCTCGAACAATATCCGTGGCAATGGCTCTTCCCCGGCGCCGCGCTCATCCTTGCCGTCCTGGCAATCAATTTCATTGGCGATGGCCTCAGAGATGCCTTCGACCCGCGTGCCGAACTGAACTGACAATCGAAAGAAGCGAAAATGACCAAATTCAAGGGTGTCGTCCCTCCCGTCGTAACCCCGCTCAATCCGGATTTCACCGTCGACTATCCTTCGTATACGCGTGTGCTCGAGCACCTGATCGATGCCGGTTGCCATGGCGTATTCGTCCTCGGCTCGACAAGCGAGGTGATCTTCCATGACGAGAAGACCCGGCGGGAAATCATCGAACATTCGGCCAAGGTAGTGAATGGCCGCGTGCCGTTGATCGTCGGCGTCATCGATCCGACCACGGATCGCGTCATCGCCCACGCAAAGGTTGCAAAGTCCGCCGGTGCCGACGCGGTCGTCGTGACGGCGCCATTTTACACAGTCACCAGCCAGTCCGAGATCCTCGATCACTTCCGTTATATCCGCGACGCGGTGGACATTCCGCTGATCGCCTACGACATTCCCGTTTGCGTTCACGTCAAGCTGCAGCGCCAGACGGTCGTCACGCTTGCTGGGGAAGGCGCGATTATCGGCCTCAAGGATTCCAGCGGCGACGACGGCAACTTCCGCTATGCGCTCCTCGACCTTGCCGAACACAAGGACGTCTTCCTGATGACCGGCTCCGAGATCGTCGTCGACACCGCCTTGTTGATGGGGGCCGACGGCGTTGTCCCCGGTATCGCCAATGTCGATCCGCACGGCTATGTCCGCCTTTGGGATGCTGCGCAGCGCGGCGACTGGGTCGCCGCGAGGAAGGAACAGGAGCGCCTCTGCCGCCTCTTCGAAATCGTTTGGGTCGCGCAGGGCCGCGTCAGCGGCGGCGCAGCGGGGATCGGCGCTTTCAAGACCGCCATGCGTAGCCTCGGCATCATCGATTCTGCCGTCATGCCGCGGCCGCGTGCCAGCCTGAACGAGACGGAAACGGCACGGATCGACGAGATCCTGCGTGCAACCGGCCTGCTGAACTGAGACGACTGATGGAACAAACCGCCGAACCCGTTCTCGACATCAAGGGATTGCGAACGATCTTCCGTACCCGCGGCGGCGAGATCACGGCGGTCAACGATATCGACCTGACCGTTGCCGCCGGCGAGACGCTTGCGCTCGTCGGCGAATCCGGCTCCGGCAAGTCGGTCACCAGCCTGTCGGTCATGCGGTTGCTCACCCGCAATATCGGCGTGATCGCCGCAGGCAGCATCCGCCTCGCGACCAGCGGCGGCGCGGTCAGAGATCTCGTTTCCCTCGACGAAGAGAGCATGCGCAGGATCAGGGGCGACGACATCGGCATGATATTCCAGGAGCCGATGTCGAGCCTCAATCCCGTCTTCACTATCGGCGACCAGATTGGCGAGCCGATTCGCATCCATCGCGGCGCCGACCGCAAGGCGGCGATGGACGCAGCCGTCGCGTTGCTTGAAAGCGTCGGCATACCGGACGCTCGACGCCGTGCCGGCCAATATCCGCACGAACTGTCGGGCGGCATGCGGCAGCGTGCGACGATCGCCATGGCGCTCGCCTGCGATCCGGCGCTGCTGATCGCCGACGAGCCGACCACGGCGCTCGACGTGACGATCCAGGCGCAGATTCTCGACCTGCTTCTCAAACTGCAGCGTGAGCGTGGCATGGCCATGCTCTTCGTCACACACAATCTCGGTGTCGTCGCCGAAATCGCCCACCGCGTTGCGGTGATGTATGCCGGCCGAATCGTCGAAGAAGGGCCGGTCGGCGAGGTTTTCCGCAATCCCAAGCATCCCTACACGATGGGCCTTCTCGCCTCCATGCCGCGCCTTGGCGATGCAGCGCGGATGAAACAGGCCGGCGAAAAGCTCGCCGCCATTCCCGGCATGGTCCCGAGCCTGATGAACATCCCGAGCGGCTGCGCCTTTTCCCCGCGCTGCAAATTCGCGATCGATGCCTGTCGCGTCGCGGTTCCCGCGCTCGAACAGGTCAATTCGCAGCACCGCAGCCGCTGCATCAGATGGAAGGAGATCTAGATGAGGACCCCCCTGCTCTCCGTCCGCGACCTTTCGAAACACTATACTTCCCGTGGCACGCGGCTGAACATTCTCCAGGGCATCTCCTTCGATCTCGGCAAGGGTGAAGTCGTGGGGCTTGTCGGCGAATCCGGCAGCGGAAAGACCACGATCGGGCGTACCGTCCTTCGCCTCGTCGAGCCGTCGTCTGGCAGCGTCCGCTTCGACGGCAAGGAACTCACAGCGCTTTCCGCCTCCGCGCTCAGACGACAACGGCCGCGCATGCAGTATATTTTCCAGGACCCCTTCGCCAGCCTGTCGCCGCGCATGACGATCGGCGAGATCCTGACAGAAGGCCTGAAGATCCAGGGGATCGGCACCGCCCGTGACAGGCTCGAACGGGCGCGGTCGGCACTGGCCCAGGTCGACCTGCCCGCCGACGCGATCAATCGCTACGCGCATGAATTTTCCGGCGGCCAGCGCCAGCGCATCGGGATCGCCCGTGCGTTGACGTTGTCACCCGAATTCATCGTCGCCGACGAGCCGGTTTCGGCGCTCGACGTGTCGATCCAGGCGCAGGTGATCAACCTGCTGCGCGAACTGCAGCAGCGGCTTGGCCTGACCATGCTGTTCATCTCGCATGACCTCGCCGTCGTCGAATATATCTGCGACCGGGTGATCGTGCTCTATCTCGGCCGCATCATGGAAGTCGCGCCGAGTGCCGATCTCTATGCGAGACCACAGCATCCCTATACGCGCGCCCTGCTCTCGGCGATTCCGTCGCCCGATCCGGATGCCCGCCGCAACAGGCAGATCCTGAAAGGCGATATTCCAAGCCCGGCCAATCCGCCGAGCGGATGTGTCTTCCGCACGCGCTGTCCAAGCGCGCTCGATGCCTGCGCCGGTACGATCCCGCAATTGCGGGAAGTCGCTCCCGGCCACCTCAAGGCCTGCATCCGCGACGACCTCAACTGATCCGCCATCCACCGGAGACAATAGATGAACGCGACGACGCCACATCCCGCCATCGGCGGAAACTGGGCGAGCCTGCTTCTACCGATCGCAGCCGATGACAGCATCGAATTCGACAAGCTCGGTGAAGAGATCGATATCCTCATCGATGCCGGCGTCGATGGTATTTATTCGAACGGCACTGCCGGCGAATTCCACAATCAGACGGAGGAGGAGTTCGACAGTATCCAGGCAATGCTGGCCGAACGCTGCAAGGCTTCCTCTATGCCATTCGTCATCGGCGCCTGCCAGCCCGATCCGCTGATCATGCTCAATCGGGTCCGCCGCGCCGCCGCGCTCGATCCCCGCGCCATTCAAGTCATATTGCCGGACTGGTGGCCGCTCAACGATGACGAAGCGGTCGACTTCCTGAAACGAGCAGCCGACGCTGCCGACGGAATTCCGCTCATCCTTTATAATCCGCCGCATGCAAAACGGGTGCTGGCGCCAAAGGCGCTGGGCATGGTCTGCGCGGCGGTGCCTGAGGTGATCGGCATCAAGCTCGCCGACGGCGACGACTCTTGGTATGCGGAGGCACGTGAACGTCTTTCCGGTCTGTCGCTCTTCGTTCCCGGTCATCATCTCGCAACCGGCATCAAACAGGGCGTCGCGGCAGGGTCCTTTTCCAATGTGGCCTGCCTTAGCCCCCGCGGCGCTCAGACCTGGACGGTCTCCATGCGAAACGATATCGACGCCGCACTCGATCTGGAACGACGCGTCTGCGCGTTCATGGACGCGCATATCGTCCCCTTCCGCCACGACCTTGGTTATTCGAACGCCGCTCTCGACAAACTCTTAAGTGCGATCGGCAATTGGGGACCCGTCGGCACCCGTTTGCGGTTTCCCTATCGTTCGATAGACACGGCAGAAGCGGTCAGGTTGCGACCTATCGCACGCTCCGAACTCCCCGATCTTTTCCCCTGAATTTGCCTAAAGAGCGGGCATGGCACGAAACAACCTGCGTTGGCTCGCCTTGATGGGCGTCGAACCGAAGAGACAAGGTCCGATATGGCGCAGGACGAAAAGTTCTACCATCCCAGCCGGGCCGATATCTTGCTGGAGGCCTCCTTCAGCAGAACGATGAAGCGGTCGACGTCGCTTTTTTGCGTGCGGAAGGCCGGGGCGCCGACATTCACCGCGGCGATCACGGATCCGTCGAATGCCAGAACCGGTACTGAGACGGAGACGAGTTGATCGCTGACTTCACCATAACTCACACAAAAACCCTGGCGGCGGATTTTATCCAATTCAGCAACCAACTTGCCACGATCCGTGATCGTGCGCTTGGTCAGCCGCGGCAAGGTCTCAGGGATCATTTGCAACTGCACCTGGGGCTGGAGATAGGCGAGAAGCACCTTGTACGAGCCCGCCGTGAGCGGCCGTCTTCGACCGATCATCGCCTGCACCCGCAAGTCGCGCATCGGTTCGAACTTTGCAATGCACAGGGATTCCCCATTGTCGATGATCCTGAGCTGGGTCGTTTCGTTCGCCTTCTGACCGACTTCTTCAAGGATAGGATTGGCTATTCGCACCAGGTCAACCTGTGTCGATGCAGCGGTCCCGAGAATGATCGCAGTCGTCCCCAGCCGGTAAGTGCCTGTCTCGCTCTTCCGCACCAGGCCGCGCCGTTCCAGTGTGCGTAACATGCGCAAAATTCTCGGCTTGGTTTCCCCGAGGTTCTGCGCCACCTCAGTCAGTCTGATATCCGGGTTTTTGGCGACATTCAGCAATACCTCGATGCAGACATCAACCGATTGCACGATATCGCTTTTTGATGGTTGTCTTTTGTCCATGGGACAAGAATTTTCTCCGCGACCAGAGCCGAAGGATTGGCATAATTTCAGGTTACGCCTATCGTAACGCACTTGTTTTCCGTTTGACAGTCCCCTTGAGGGCCCCTTACCAATTTGTGTCAAGAGTGGACGGGAACCTGCTCGTACCGACCAGCAGGGTCGGCCTAAAAACGCTAAACCGGGATGGAAGAAATGGCCGCAAAAACATTAACGCGGGCAGCGATCGGGCTGCTTGGAACGATTGCTATTCCTGCAATGGTCGTCGCACAGGAAACCCCGCTGACGATCGGGATGTCGACGACGCCGACGACGCTCGATCCCCATGAAGACAGTTCGGCTCCCAACAATGCGACCTCGCGCCATATCTGGGACAGCCTGATAAACCTCACGGGAACGTCGGCAAATGCGCCGGAACTCGCCACCGAATGGAAGGTCATCGACCCGACCCACTGGGAATTCAAACTGCGGAAGGGCGTGAAATTCCATGACGGCAGCGAGTTCAACGCCGATGACGTCATCGCTTCGCTTCTGCGTGCCCGCGACAAGCCCAGCCAGAGCTTTGCTTCTTACACCCGCAATATTGTCAATGTCACGGCCGCGGATCCCTATACCGTCGTCGTCGAGACCAAGGTTCCGGATCCGATCCTGTTGAATTCCGTCAGCCGAATTCGCATTATCAGCGCCGATTGCAAGGAGGCACCTGTCCAGGATTTCGACAACGGCAAGTGTGCAATCGGAACCGGGGCATATTCCTTCGTCTCCTATTCGCCAGGCAGCAACCTGACCTTGAAGCGCAATGACAGCTATTTCGCTGGCCCCTCGCACTGGTCGAACGTCACGCTGCGCTTCCCGCCCGATGACGGCGCCCGTCTGGCATCGCTTCTTTCCAACGAGATCGACATTGTCGAAACCCTTCCTGCCGATGGAATGGCACGCGTGGAAGCGAGCGACAATCTGCAGATCATCAATGGCCGGTCTTCCCGCTTTGTTTATCTTGGCCTTGATGTGAGCCGCGATGTTTCGCCTTTCGTGAAGGCTGCGGATGGCTCCGATCTCGACAAGAACCCGCTCAAGGATGAACGGGTGCGTCGCGCAATGCTGATGTCGATCAACCGGCCGGCAATCGTCGACCGCGTCATGCAGAAGAACGGCACGGTGGCCGACCAATTCGTCGCCCAAGGCTATGCGGGCTATTCCGAAAAAGTCGAGAAGGTGGGCTATGATCCCGCTGCCGCCAAGGCGCTTCTGGCCGAGGCCGGTTATCCCGACGGCTTCAGCCTGACCCTGCATGGCCCCTCTGGCCGTTACGTCAAGGATGCCGAAGTTCTGCAGGCGGTCGGCCAGATGTTCACGCGCATCGGCATCAAATCGAAAGTCGAGGTCCTGCCTTGGTCGATGTATTCGGAAGCCTATTCAAAGGGCACCTACAGCACCTATTTCGGCTCCTGGGGTGTGAACACCGGTGAAACCACCAATCCGACTGTTGCGCTGGTCGCAACGCGCGACGAGAAAAAGGGGACCGGCAGATATAACGGCGGCGGCGTGTCCGATCCGAAGATCGACGAGGTGCTGGCCAAGGCCAGTTCGACGCTCGATGAAGCTGCACGCGCGCCCCTTCTCGAGGAACTGTCGACCGAGACCTTCAACAACCTCTGGCTCCTCCCGATGCACTACGAAAACGTCGTGCTGGGCGCAAAGAAGACCGTGTCCTACACCCCGCGCGGCGATAAATATACGCTCGCTTACGACGTAAAGCCGGCGGACTAATGCATGCCGTCCAAAAGCGTGCCGCGGTTTTGGGACAAATAAAGATTTGAAGTGCGTCGCGTCGATCCATTCGATGCGACGCGGTTTAAAACAGCAGCATGGGGCCGCACCAAGGCCGTCCCTTTCTTCATCTCCCAGGAGACATTCATGCAGGAACTTGGAACGGGCGAAGCCGTCGCCCGGGCGAAGGCCATCTATGACTATGGCCAGACGGCCATCTTCGCCTCTCAGGCCGATCCCCGCCTCCATATGGTGCTTTATGTGCCACCGACGGCGGCAGACGGCCGCAAGCTCGACCTCCTGGTCGCGGTCCACGGCACCGGGCGCACGTCGGCCATCGACTTCCGCGACGGTTTTGCCGAATTCGGGCTCTACAACGACTGTGCCATCCTTTGCCCGATCTTCCCGGTCGGCGTTCTCGGCGACGGTGCGCGTTCCGGCTACAAGTTTCTTGAGGAAGGCGACATCCGCTACGATCAGGTCGTCCTTGCCATGGTCGCGGAGATGGCCGACAAATACCGCCAGGACTGGTCCAAATTCGCCATGTTCGGCTTCTCCGGCGGCGGGCATTTCGTGCACCGTTTCGCAATCCTGCATCCGGAAAGGCTCTGGGCGGCATCGATCGGCGCACCTGGTTCCGTCACCCTTCTGGATCCGACGCGTGACTGGTGGGTCGGCATTCGGGATCTGGAGGCGCGCTTCGGCAAGGCCTTCCAGCCCGAATATCTCGCCATGGTGCCGGTGCATATGATCGTCGGCGACGCCGATCTGGAAACCTGGGAAATCACCCATAAGCCGGGTGGCAAATACTACATGGATGGCGCCAACGACGCCGGCAAAACGCGGCCGGAGCGCCTTGCCGCCCTGGCGGGCTCATTCCGCGAAGCGGGTGTCGATGTGACGTTCGATCGTGTTCCAGGCGTCTCTCACGACCGGATGAAAGTTCTCGGCCACGTCAAGGCCTTCCTGGCAAAGGTGCTGGAGGGGCGGCGCGCGAAATGAGAAATGCAACGATCGTAGCGCCTCAGCCGGAGGCAGTCGAAGCCGGTGCGGAAGTTCTGGAACGCGGCGGCAATGCCATCGACGCAGCACTCGCCTGTGCCTTCGTCCAAGGTGTGGTCGACCCGCAGATGGCCGGCATCGGCGGCTTCGGCTCCATGCATGTCTACATGCCGAAAAAGGGCGTGCACGAGATCCTCGAATTTTATGCGCGGGCGCCGTTGAAGGCTGCGCCGGACATGTGGCTCGACAAGATCAAGCACCAGAGCCGCGACGGTTTCGGCTATGTGCTTGAAGGCAATATTTCCGATATCGGCTATCTTGCCGTCTGCACCCCCGGCTCGCTCAAGGGCTATGAGACCGCGCTGCGCGACTACGGCACCTTCGATTGGGCCGATCTCATCAAGCCGGCTATCCGCCTTGCCCGTAACGGTTTCATGATCCGAAACCATATGCACTGGTATTGGGCCAAGGACCAGTCGAATGACGGTTTTGCCAACACGCTCGACAAGCTGCGCTTTTCTGCAACGGGCCGGAGAACCTATTTCCACGACGACGGTATGCTCAAGAACGTCGGTGACCTGCTCGTCAACAAGGACATGGCAGAGACCCTCGAACGCATCGCGCGAAGCGGTGGCTCGGACATCTTCTATCACGGCGAACTGGCCGAACAGATCGCCGGCGATTTCAAGGCAAATGGCGGCTTGATCGATCGGGAGGATCTGGCGCGTTACGAATTGTCGAAGGTAGAACCGGTTTGGGGCGACTACCGCGACAACCGCATCGCCACCTCGCCTCCGCCAGGCTCGGGCTTTCCGATGCTGGAACTCCTCCATATCATGGAGCAGTTCGACGTCGGCTCGCTGCAGCATGGCAGCGCAGAACATGTCCGCATCCTGTTCGAGGCCATGAAGCGGATGACGATCGACAAGGACGCGCATATGGGCGATCCCGCCTATGTCGACGTGCCCTATGAAAAGCTGCTGTCGAAAGAACATGCAAAGGCGCATGCTGGCGCGATCAAGGCAGGTGAGATCGCCAGCGTATCGCGCCTTGATGGATCGCAGCGCGACACCACGCATATCTCGGTGATCGACAAGGACGGCAATGCCGTCGCGATGACCCACACCCTCGGCAGTCCCTCGGGCGCGATCACCGACGGCCTCGGCTTCATGTACAATGGCACGATGAGCCGCTTTAACCCGGTTCCCGGTAAGCCCGGCTCCATCGCGCCCGGCAAGCGGCGTCCAAGTTCGGCTGCGCCGACGATCGTCTTCAAGGACGGCGAGCCCAGCATCGTCATCGGAGCGCCAGGCGGCAGCTATATCGCGCCCGCCGTTGCGCAATGCCTGATGAACATGATCGATTTCGACATGTCCGTGCTCGAAGCCGTCTCGGCGCCGAGGATCGTAGGGGTGTCAAACACGATCGACATCTGCAATCGCATTCGACACTCTGTCGAAGACGAGCTTCGGGCGCAAGGCTATCAGGTGGCGCGGTCGCCGCAGACATATGCGTTCGCCGCAGTCCACGCGATCAAGATTGAAGGCGGCATCTCGAAAGGCGCGGCCGATCCGCAGCGCGACGGGATGGCCATCTCCGTCGCCTAGATTCAAAGTGTTACAGCGTCCTTTGCGGTTCTCGAAAAGACGCGCGGCGCTGTAGGGAGAGGTTCAATGGTCACATCCATTATCAGGCGGTTGATACAGGCGCTCTTCGTCATTGTCGCGATGACGATCATTGTCTTCATCGGCGTCAATGTGATCGGCAACCCGGTCGACATCCTCATCAACCCGGACGCCAATCAGGCGGAGCGGGCACTCGTCATCGCGCATTACGGTCTGGATCAGCCGCTGTGGAAACAGTATCTGCTGTTTCTCCAAGGACTTCTGCACGGGGATTTCGGCAACAGCTTCGTTTATGGGCGGTCTGCACGGGGATTTCGGCAACAGCTTCGTTTATGGGCGGCCGGCGCTGGGTCTGATCCTCGAACGTCTCCCAGCGACGCTCGAACTGGCGATCACGGCTCTCGGCATCGCGCTGCTGTTCGGCTTGCCGCTTGGGCTGTATGCAGGGCTCTACCCCAATCGGATTTCCTCCAAGCTCATCATGAGCGGCTCGATTCTGGGCTTCTCGCTTCCGACCTTCTGGGTCGGTCTCATGCTGATCATGGTGTTTTCCGTCGAGCTCGGCTGGTTGCCGACGAATGGCCGCGGCCCGACGCAGGAGCTGCTCGGCGCACAATGGTCGTTTCTGACCGCAGACGGCATCCGGCACCTTTTATTGCCGGCCTTCAACCTGGCTCTGTTCAAGACGTCGCTCATTCTTCGGCTGACCCGTGCCGGCGTGCAGGAGGTCCTTCCCCAGGACTATGTGAAGTTTGCCCGCGCCAAGGGATTGCGAGAGCGGCGGATCATTTCCGTGCACGTTCTCAAGAACCTGATGATCCCGGTGGTGACGATTATCGGTCTCGAGTTCGGCTCACTCATCGCCTTTTCGGTCGTCACCGAAAGCATCTTTGCGTGGCCGGGCATGGGCAAGCTCATCATCGACTCGATCAACCTTCTCGATCGCCCCGTCATCGTCGCCTACCTGATGATGATGGTGCTGCTCTTCGTCGTCCTCAACTTCATCATCGACATCTGTTATACCCTTCTGGATCCGCGGGTCCGGCTGGAAGGAAAGGCTTGACCCCATGGCCGAACCACACACGCAAGATACAAGCGCTCCAACGCCCGAACCCAGTCGTCTGTCGAAAGGGATCGCGGATTTCTTCAGCTCTCCGGCAGCTGCGATCGCCTTCCTCACGCTGGTGATCATCTGTTGCCTGGCGCTGTTTGCGCCATGGATCTCTCCGCAAAATCCCTATGATTTGATGCAGCTCGACATCATGGATGGACGACTGCCGCCGGGGTCCGAATCCATGACCGGGCTCGTCTATCACCTCGGTACCGACAGCCAGGGCCGCGATATCCTGTCCGGCATCCTCTATGGGCTGCGCACCTCTTTGCTGGTGGGTGTTCTGTCGGCTTTCGCCGCTGCCATCATCGGAACCTCAGCCGGCTTGTTCGCCGCTTACATGGGAGGGCGCATGGAAACCGCGATGATGCGGCTCGTCGACCTGCAGCTGTCGTTTCCCACAATATTGATGGCGCTCATGATGCTCGCCGTGCTCGGCAAGGGTGTGCCCAATGTCGTGATCGCACTGATCATCGCCGAGTGGGCGACCTATGCCCGCACGGTCCGCGGCACCGCTCTGGTCGAGCGCGAGAAGGAATATATCGAGGCGGCCCGGATGCTGCGCCTGCCCGGATGGCGCATCCTCTTCAGGCACCTGCTGCCGAACTGTCTTGCGCCGGTCATCGTCATCGCCACGATGCAGATAGCGAGGGCAATCGGCCTCGAAGCAACCTTGTCCTTCCTCGGTCTCGGTGCATCTGTGACCGAACCCTCGCTCGGCATGCTGATCTCGACGGGCTACCAGTATCTTCTGACGGGCCTCTACTGGATCAGCTTCTTTCCCGGCATTGCCCTTCTGGTCACGATCGCGGCGATCAATCTCGTCGGTGACCGGCTGCGCGATGTGCTCAACCCGAGGAACATGTCATGACCCCGTTGCTGCAAGTGAGCAATCTTGTCACCGAATTCGGCGGCGGCAGGGGACGCCCCAGCCTTTGCGCCGTCAATGATGTGTCGTTCACGGTGGAGCGCGGCAAGGTCCTTGGTCTTGTGGGAGAATCCGGATCCGGAAAGTCGGTGACCGGCTTCTCGATCATGCGGCTCCTCGATAAACCCGGCCGGGTTGCCGGCGGCCGGATCATCTTCGACGGCGCCGACATCGCGAAATATTCGGACGAAGAGATGCGGCAGCTGCGCGGCAAGCGGATCGCCATGGTATTCCAGGATCCGACGATGACGCTCAACCCGGTCCTGACGGTCGGGACGCAGATGGTGGAAGCCGTTCAGGCACACGAGCGAGTCCCGAAGGATACCGCCCGGCAGCGGGCGCGTGATGCTTTGGCGCTGGTTGGAATACCAAGCCCTGAAGAAAGGCTTGCCGCCTATCCGCATCAGTTTTCCGGCGGAATGCGCCAGCGTGTGGCGATTGCCATCGCGCTTCTTCACAAGCCGGACCTTATCATCGCCGATGAACCGACAACGGCGCTTGATGTGACGATCCAGAGCCAGATCATTTCTGAATTCCAGAAACTCACCGAAGAGGGAAATACGGCGGTGATCTGGATCACGCACGATCTGGCGATCGTTTCAAGATTGGCCGACGAGATCGCCGTCATGTATGCCGGCCGCCTCGTCGAGACCGGACCGGTGGGCAAGGTTCTGACTGATCCTCACCATCCCTACACTGCCGGTCTGATCGCGTCGGTGCCTTCGCAAAACAGACGCGGAGAGCCCCTTCACCAGATCCGCGGCATGACACCGGCCATCAACCGCCTCCCACAGGGATGTAGTTTTCGTACGCGTTGTGATCGGGCAACCGACGGCTGCCTGGTCATGCCGGCGCTTATGCCGGAAGGCGATCGCTCCTTCCGCTGCATTCATCCCGTAACGAAAGAATTAGCATGATGACCGCGACCGCCGCGCCCCTGATCGAAGTGAGGAACGTGTCGCAGCGCTTCGGAGCCAAGCCCGATTTGGCCGCCAAGATCGCGCTCAAGCTCAAGCTGGCCAAACCCGCGCCTGTCGTTCACGCGCTTGACAACGTCAGCCTCAGCATTCGGGCCGGAGAGGTTGTCGGCCTTGTCGGCGAAAGCGGCTGCGGGAAGTCGACGCTCGGCCGCGCCATTGCAGGGATCACCTCGCCGAGCCAGGGCCACATTCTCTGGAAGGGGATGGATCGAAGCGCCATGTCGAAAGGCGAGCAGCATCAGTTTGGTCTCGCCAGCCAGATGATTTTCCAGAACCCGATGGCGGCTCTCAATCCGCGCATGACCGTCGAGGAGCTTATCTGGGAGGCGCCTCGAACGCATGGGCTTGCCCGCTCGGCGGAGCGCGACGCCTATGTCGACAGATATTTGATGCTGGCCGGTTTCGACCCGGCCATGAAAAAGCGATACCCGCACCAGTTTTCCGGTGGCCAGCGGCAGCGCGTCAATATTGCGCGCGCGCTCGCCGTGCAGCCGAAATTCCTCGTCTGTGACGAAAGCGTCGCGGCGCTCGACGTTTCTATCCAGGCTCAGGTCATCAACCTGTTCATGGAACTTCGTGACAAGCTTGACCTGACCTACTTGTTCGTCAGTCATGATCTCGGCGTTGTGGAACATATTTCCGACCGCGTTGCGATCATGTATCTCGGCCGCATCGTCGAAGAGGCGCCCGTCGAGGAGGTTTTCAGGCGGCCCAATCATCCGTACACGAAAGCGCTCTTGGCCGAGGTGCCGCGCATCGAACCCGGCAAGCGACAGTTCAAACCCGTCGATGGCGAACTCCCCAGCCCGATAAACCCGCCGAAAGGCTGTCACTTTCATCCGAGATGCCCGTTCGCGATGGACCGCTGTCATATGGAAGTGCCGGTGAAAAAGGAAATTGCACCGGGGCATTTGTCGGCTTGCCATCTCAATGATGAATGATCTCAAACGACAGGATCCTGATTTCTTCAGGCCTAAAATCATCCTCCTCTAATGTGCATGAGCGCCGCCCGGTCGGGAAACTTTTTTCAACCCGGCTCCCGCTGCAGCGGTGTCCGCCAGGGACGCATCGCCGAGCGAGATGACGCCGGTAAGGCGTTTGTCACGATTGACGACGGGAAGGCGGCGAACCTGGACCTGCCCCATATTGCGGGTCACGTCGTCGACATCTTCGTCTTCGAAACAATATTTGACATCGCGTGACATGACTTCGCGCACCTTTGCATCGCCCCCGAGTCCATCGGCAAGCCCACGCACGACGAGATCGCGATCCGTGATCGTTCCGACGAGCCGGTCGTTGTCGCCGACCGGCAGGAAGCCGATCTGCCTGTCGGCCATGCATCTCGCGATTTCGGCTATCGTCTGATTAGGGTTGGCGATTTCTACATCGCGAGACATGATCTCTGACACTTTCATGGTCTTTCCTCCTGCCTTTTACGGTTAGTGGACGTCGAATGTTCCGGTGAGAGTCGCTTCCGAAACGACGTGGTTGCGGCTCCTGCCACCCTCTCGATGGGGACTGAGTGTCGCTATCCGGATCCGGCCAGAGCGCCTGGACTTCTGCCGGCAGTCCGTGGCGCACGTTCCGCACCTCGCCCGGGCGTCGATGAAAGCTCGTCGTTCACCGCAGACTAGCTGCCGATCAGGTCCCTGCTCGGCCATCAGATCGTCGTGCCGCATATTTGTAGTTTGCAGCGTCTTATCGAAGACGGCGACACCCGGAGCGCTCATGGCTCCACCCCCATGATGATGGTTCGAATCTATGAAACCGGTCAGGGAGACGAAAGTTCCGGAAGCCATCGGTAAATGCTCCGGTCGCATCGTCAGGAATCCGACGTGCCCTCCTCCTCCACGAATATCCCCCAAGCGGCGATGAAGAGAGCGGCGATCAGCGGCCCGATCACGAAACCATTGATGCCTAGTAGAGAAATGCCGCCAATGGTGGAAATGAGGACAACATAGTCGGGAAGCTTGGTCTCTCTGCCGACCAGGGACGGCCGCAGCAGATTATCGACAAGACCGATGACGAGGGCGCCTACCGCAACCAGCACAATCGCCTTCACCCAAAAGCCGGCCAGAGCCAGGTAAATGGCCGTGGGGACCCAGATCAATGCGGCGCCGACCGCAGGCAGCAGCGACAGGAAACTCATCAGCACGCCCCACAGAAGGGCTGGCTCGACGCCAAGGGCCCAGAAGGCGATTCCGCCGATCGAACCCTGGATGATGGCGATGATAATATTGCCTCGCACGGTCGCGTGAACGACCGAAGTGAATTTGGAGGTGAAGCGAAGTGTATGGGCATCGCTGAGAGGCAGCGCTCTTCTGATGGCGCGGGCAAGGGCGCGCCCATCCCGGAACATGAAGAATAGGAGATAGAGCATCACGCCGAAGGTGACGAAGAACCGCACGGTGTTCTGACCGAGGCTCAAGGCGCGTCCGGCAAAAAAAACCGCCGCCCTGCATCAATGCCGAGTAAACGCGGTCCTGAAGCGTATCGACGCCGTTCAGCTCGATGCTCCGGAGCCAGTCGCGGAGGAACAAGGGCAATGCTTCCTGCAGATTATGAATAAAGCTCCGGACGTCGATCTCGCCGGTGTCCATACGTTGGTAGAGATGGTTGCCCTGCTGGACGAGTGAACTGAGGACGATCAGCCCGGGAATGATAACGACGCAGAGGCAGATCAACACAGACAGCGCTGCAGCGAGGTTTCCCCGCCCACCCAGCCGCGCCTCGATACGGGCGTGAAGCGGGAAGAAGATGATAGCGAGGACGACTGCCCAGAATATCGCCGAATAGAACGGTAGCACGACGGCGACGAACGCAATGGTCACGAGGACCAGAAGCACATAGAAACTGACACGCTGTAGGAGCATTCGATCTTTCCGCTTCGGGACCGCGATGATGGTAGCACAGATAAGGCGGCAGCGCTGAGCCGCCCTTCCATCCTACTCTAGCGGCTCAAAGCCGTAGGCGCCGTCCCGACGGGAACTTCTTCTTCCGATTTAGTTATGCGCCTCATGTTAGTGAAGCCTGTCCAGCCGACGTTCGGAATAACAATTCACGTCGCAGATCAGGACGTTCACATCCTTGGCGGTGGCAACTCACATGGCATTCAAGTCGTCCTCCTGCATGGCTGCGGCAGTCTTGCGCAGGAAATTTTGCTTCCCTTCGACAACAGCGATTTCCGGATCATTGCTCCCGACCGGCCCGGCTATGGACTGAGCACGCCGGCTGCACCGGCTGAGCGTGGACCTGAGGGACAGTCCTTCTGGCTTGAACGCCTTCTCACGTCTCTTGACCTGTCGGAGGTGAGGATCGTTGCGCACTCGATCGGCAGCGCAGCGGCGTTACACCTTGCTGCAAGAAGACCAGAAGTGTCGGGCATTTGCCCCATCATGTGGTCCCAGGCGTTGCGCGAGAGATGCTTTGTGATCTTGTGGAGGCATTCGCACAAGAAAAGGAACTGCCGCGTGTGAAGAGCATCGGCTCGCAGGCGGTTGCGGAAAGAGTACATGCCGATTTCAAAGGTGATGAATGCCCGGCCCTTTAACTCGAAGCGCCGCGGCATTCCAGAGTAACAATGGGGCAATACCAGACACAGGAGGCCCGTGAACCGATCTCCGCCTTTAGGGAGGATATGATTTTTCTGTTGTGGCAAATGAAAAATCTGATTTACTGACACTTCGCTGCTTGGCTTTAAGGGGGATATTGCCGATGCCGTGGACACGCAGAAATATTGTGCTTGGTGGATTGGCGTTACTTGGCGCCGGTGCGGTCCAGAAACCGGCATTCGCCGCCGCATCTTCCAATTTTGCCGGCACCGCCGTCGACAATGGCGTGACGTTCCAAAAGACCAACTTCGCCAAGATCGACAAGAAGTGGCACCGCCAGGTTGTCAAATATTTCAGCAGCGAGCCGATCGGCACCGTCGTCGTCGATACAAGGCACCATTTTCTCTACGTGATCATGGAGAACAAGACGGCCATCCGCTATGGCGTCGGCGTCGGCCGCGAGGGCTTCAAATGGTTTGGCCGCGCCACGATCGACGCTAAATCGCTTTGGCCGCGCTGGACGCCGCCGCCGGAGATGCGCAAGCGCCATCCTGAACTGCCCGAATTCGTGGCCGGAGGTTCACCGAAAAATCCACTTGGTCCCCGCGCCATGTATCTGCATCGCGACGGCGTCGACACCGGTTATCGCTTCCACGGCACGCTTGAGCCGTGGAGCATCGGCAAGGATGCCTCCAGCGGCTGTATCCGCATGTTCAACGAAGACGCCATCGATCTTTACCAGCGTTGCCCCATCGGCACCGCGGTGCAGGTTCTGCCGCACATTGCCGACCAGGCTGAACGTGCCGCGCAGGTCAGCCAAATAACTCCGGTCGAATGAGGAATATCCGCTGATGTCTGCTCCGACCGGATACATGAGGCAGCTTATGGCCGCGGCCGTGCTCCTGGCGCTTACCGCCTGCACCACAACCAAGGTCGCGTCTCTGGAAGAACCCGCTGCGGCGCCGATGACCGGCCAGACCAACGATCCGGCGCCCGGTTTCGAAACCGTCGCGGCTGGCAGTGAAGAGGATTTCATCCTCAATGTCGGCCGAAGGATCTACTTCAAGCAGGACTCCGCCACGCTCGATTCCGTCGCCATGGCAACATTGGACAACCAGGCCATCTGGCTAAACAAGAACCCGACTTGGCTGCTCAAGCTGCAGGGATTTGCCGACGATTCCGGTTCCGCATCCCAAATGGAGACGCTGTCGCAGAAGCGCGCCGATGCGGCGATGGCCTATCTTGTCTCGAAGGGCGTGGACGCCAGGCGCATGTGGGCCAAGGGCTACGGCAACGACCGCGAAGTGCGCGACTGCACGGAGCGCTCCTGCAAGGTGCAGAACCGGCGCGTCGTCACCAATCTCCGCTCTCAGCCCGACGCGGCCTGATCCAGCTCGAACCAACGCTTGGTGCAGACGCGCCAAGCGCGATCGGCCGGGCTCAGCTCGAATACGATATGGATCTCGCCAGCCTGCCTTTAATTCGAAGATGGCAGTACATATTCGAGTGGTGACGGCAGATCGATGATGAACCTGATATCCGCGGCATTCGCAGCCACCACCAGCTGGTAGTCGCCGGCTTCGGCGCGGAAGGCGCCGGCCTCGACGTCGTAATAGGCGAGGTCGCGCGGCATGATCTTCATTTCGGCCGTTCCTGTCTCACCGGGCAACAGCGAAAGCTTTGCGAAGGCGCGCAGTTCCTTGTCCGGCCGTTCTACCTTTGACCTCGGCGAACGCACATAGAGCTGTACCAGTTCCGATCCGGCCCGATCGCCGATATTTGTCAGATCGATGCTGACCGTCACGCCTTCGGCACCCATTTCGCTCGCCGACAGGCGCGGCTCGCTCCAGCTGAAGCGCGTATAGCCAAGGCCGAAACCGAAGGGGAAGAGCGGTTCGACAGCGCGCGTATCGTGATGACGATAGCCGACGAAGACGCCTTCGGCATAGCGTACATGCCCATCCTTACCCGGATAGACGGCCGGATCGCCTGTGATGGCGGAATTGTCGGCAAGCGCCTTCGGGAATGTCTGCGGCAGACGTCCGCCGGGCTCGACATCGCCGAATAGGACATCGGCGACGGCATTGCCCAGCTCCTGCCCAGGATACCAGATCTGCAGCACGGCGCGAACCTTGCCGAGCCATGGCATTTCCACCGGACCGCCGGTCTGCAGCACGACCACGGTGTTGGCGTTGGCGGCCGCAACCCGCTCGATCAGCTCTTCCTGCCGCCCCGGAAGCCGCATGTCGGGCAGGTCCAAGCCCTCGGTATCCCATTCGCCGTCGCGGCCGACGAAGAGAAGCGCCACATCGGCATTCAGCGCCGTCTCGACGGCACCCACGATATCGGCCTCGCCCAAGGGCTTTTCGACGCCGAACCGAATGGCCGTGAGGTTGATCCCCTCTTCGTTCGCCACCGGCGGGTCATATTCGACGGTGACGGCATGGGCTTTGCCCGCATCGAGCGCTACCGTGCCGCGCTGTTCGTCATTGGCCGTGCCGAAATAGTTTTCGCCGCGTGCCCAGCCGTCATGGCCGTCAACCGTCAGCCTGCCATCGACGAAGAGCCGCGCCAGTCCGGCATTGGTCATGCCGAAGACATGATCGCCGCTCTCCTCCGGCACGAATTGCATCGTCATCCGTGCCGAGAAATCGGTGGGGTCGAGCTCGGCCGCCGGCAGTTCGAACCAAAAGAACTCACCCTTGTCGACGGTCTCGACATGAAGCGGAGTGCCCCGGCAGCCGCGTCCCTTGAAATATTCGACGGTGATCTTTCCCTTGGCCACCTCGATCAGACGGTTATGGCGGCAGCCGACGGCGTGGCTGACGCTATTGGCATTGGAAAGGGCGGCTCGAATCCCTTCGAGCGGACTGACCACGTAATGCGCCGCGATCTGCGCGCTGCCACCGCCCATGACGCGCGCGCTCGCGGCGTTGGGTCCGATGACGGCGATCCGGTCGAGCGACGTCTTGGCAAGCGGCAGTATGCCGTCGTTCTTCAAAAGGACTGCGCCCTCTGCGCCGAGACGCCGGATCAGCGCCCGGTCTTCCGGCAGGTCGACCGCCTGCTCCGTAAGGTCGGGCTTCTTCTCGAACGCGCCGACCCGCTCGAGTAGAAGCAGGATCCGCTGCGCCGCCGCCCGCACGGTGGCGGCTTCGACCCTGCCCTCGCGCACGGCCGCAACCAGCTTCTCGCCGCGATCGCGCGCCGGGCCGGGCATCTCGAGATCAAGCCCGGCATTGATCGTCTCGGCCGTCGAATGCGAACCGAACCAGTCGGACATGACGATGCCGTCGAATCCCCATTCCTGGCGCAGCACCTTGGTCAGCAGCCACTCATGCTCGCTCGTATAGGTGCCGTTGAGGCGGTTATAGGAGGACATGACGGCCATCACGCCGGCGCGTTTGACAGCCTGTTCGAAGGGCGGAAAGTAGATTTCGCGCAGCGTCCGCTCGTCGACATCGGAAGACATGGTCTGCCGCTCTATCTCGGATTCATTGCCGGCGAAGTGCTTGATCGTCGCCGCGATCCCCTGGCTCTGCACGCCTTTGATATAGGCGACGGCGAGTTCCGCGGTCAGCATCGGATCCTCGGAATAACATTCGAAATTTCGCCCGTTGAGGCCGGAACGATGGATATTCACCGTAGGCGCGAGCAGTACGGCGGCACCCTTGCTCTTCGCCTGGTGGGCAAGCGCCACACCCATGCGCTCAACCAGATCGGGATTCCAGGTGGCGCCGAGCGCGATGGCGGTGGGAAAACAGGTCGCCTTGACGCCGCCGACCAGCGAACCGGCGCCGCGGGCGCCATTCGGTCCGTCCGTCACCTTGATCTTCGGCACATCAAGACGCTCGACGGGAACCGTCGTCCAGAAATCGGCGCCGGACAACAGGGAGACCTGCTCCTCGAGCGTCATCTTGTCGAGAATGGAATCGATCATGCAAAACTCCCCTTCAATGGAATTCGGTTGCCGTGAAGTATTGCCGGAGCAAGCGGTGCTAACTGATCCGGCGGCAAACGCGCACTTCTCAGCACGTAAGGTAGCTCTTAAACCTACCGATTACTCGGTATTGTTAAGATGTCAACTGGCGAAGCCTGATGTATGGATAAAGAGCGCAGGAAAAACGGACGGGAGAGACGATGGTAGAGTTTTCCGAATCGAATACCGGACAGGACGAAAAGCGACGACGCAGATCCCGCAAGGGCGAAGCGCGCCGCGCGGAGATCCTGACGGCTGCGATGCGGCGCTTCGCCGAAGACGGCTACCAGAATGCCGCCATCGCGGATGTTGCCCGCGACGTCGGCCTGTCGCTGCCCGGCCTGCTGCACCATTTCCCGACCAAGGTCGATCTGCTGCTCGCCATTCTGGACAAGCGCGATCGCGAAAGCGAAAGCTTCATCGGGCCCCATCGTTCCGATCTCCGCGGCCTGCTCAAGGGCATGGTCGAGGTCTTCCGTCGCAACGCCGATATGGTCGAGGTCATCAGGGCCTTCGCCATCCTGAATGCCGAGAGCTTGATGAAGGATCACCCGGCCAAAGGATGGTTTCTCGATCGCGCCGCCCAACTGCAGAATGACATCGCCGCGACCTTCGAAGAGGCCGTCGCCGATGGCTCGATCGACGGCAAGATTGACGGCAGGGCAATGGCGGCCGAACTGATCGCGGTGATGGACGGCCTTCAGATGCTCTGGCTGCGCGATCCCACCCGCTTCGACATGGTCGGCGGGTTGGAAGCCTATATCAGCCGGCTGTTGGCGAGCCTTGGTCCGCAAGGCTGAGCCTTGGCTTACGGCTCTACTCGCGGGCGGTCGAGGATAACGTCTTATCGGAAACCGGCCTTCCATCAAAGCGCGCTAACCAGACCATAATGCGGCTTACAGCTTCGTGATACCTCTGCCCGACAAGCAGACCGGTATGTGTCGTACCCCAGAGACCTAGATACTCGCTGCCGATGTGACGCGCTGTCGCCCGGCCGCGATGTTCATCGGATTCGTCATTGATGGCGCAGATGACGAGGCTGGGACAGGCGATCTTCTCGCCTTTGATGGAAATCCCCTCCTCCCCGAAATGAAAGGAAAATGCGCTGAATGCCTTTGCAGATTCCATGGAGAGGTACTTCCGCTGGAATTCGATATCCTCGAATGTTTCATCCACACTGATTTGCTCCTCGCGCACGGGAGCAGGCACGACGAGGCCGGGCATTCGCAACGCGAAATCGCGATAGGGGGCCTCCGCATGCACTTCCCTGCAAATGCTGGAATCGATCAAGACCAGCCCGGCTATCTGCACACTTTCCGCCAGTTTCTGGCTCAGGATTCCGCCCATGCTGAATCCGATCACGATGGGAGGAGTTCCACATTCTTCGACGATTTCGGAGATCACCAGCCGGATGTCTTCCAGGTAATCTTCAAACAGGATTTTTGTGAAATCCACCGACCTGCTTTTGTAGTGGCCTCGCAGGTTGACGCAATAAGACTTCCATCCAGCCGACATGAAATGAGGAATGTATTTGCTCCACATCCAACTCCCGGTAAAGGCGCCATGGACGAAGAGCAAAGGCGGCCGGACGGACTGCCTCGAAGCGCCGTATGCGTGAAATATTTCCAGAAATAGGTCATTCTCTCCGACGTATTTTTCCGCGTGCTCGGGTCGTTCTTTTGCATAGTCCCGCATGCGTTCACTCCTTTGATATTGCCAGACGCCGTCCGAATAGGCGGCAATCGAGATCACCCGACCGCTGCGGCTGCAGCCGAAGGATAAGGCCTCGAAAAGCGCCTAGCATCGTGAGACAGAGGATATTTCCTACGCAATATTGATCAATGGTGGCCTGTGGACGTACATAAAGGACAAAATATCTCTAATCGGGTGTTATTGTGGACAGTCTCGCAAGCGTTGTCGCCTTCGTCCACGCCGTCGAACAGCAGAGCTACGTCGCAGCCGCCAGGGTTGGCGGAGTTTCGCCGTCTGCGATCGGAAAGGCAGTGGCGCGTCTCGAAAGCCGACTGGGCGTGCGGCTCTTCAATCGGACAACGCGCAGTATCAGCCTGACTGAGGAAGGAGCGGTCCTCTACGAGCGCTACAAACGCATCATCGACGACATGGATGACGCAGAGGCCACAATCTCACGAAGCCGGGAACGTCCAAGGGGACGCCTTCGCGTCAGCGTTCCGCATATCGTCGGGCATCACCTTCTCATGCCGCTTCTGCCCATTTTTACCGAGCAATTTCCGGAGATCGAACTGGACATCGATTTCGAAGACAAGGTCACAGACCTGGTCGCAGAGGGCCTGGATGTCGTCGTTCGGAGTGGTGAGCTTGCCGATGCTCGATTGATCGCCCGCCATCTTGGCGACCAGCATTTCGTCGTTTGCGGAAGTCCCGATTATTTCAAGCGCCATGGGCAACCGCAGACGCCTGATGACCTCTCCCAACATGCTTGCATTCACTTCAAATACCCATCCAGCGGCCGGCTCGCGCCGTGGGCATTCCGATCACCATACGATCGGCTAATTTTGCCAAGAAGCCTTACATTCAACAATACGGACGCAGGGCTACGGGCAGCACGGGACGCTTTGGGGCTCGCGCATCTGCCTGTCTACGTCGCAGAACCCCATATGCGAACCGGAAGTTTGGTCCCCGTCCTGACCTCCTTCATGGTGCCGTACGGCTCGCTCTCGCTCGTATGGCCGTCCAATCGTCAGCTTTCACCAAAAGTCCGCGCTTTCGTGGATTTTGTAGTTGCGAACTTTGCCGCCCGACCCGACGCATTTCGACCGCTGGATGCGGCCGGCGGCTCATCCAATTCTGGGGGGTAGCGGCCGCTTTCACGAGCGCCCGCCAGTTCTTCAAATCATGGTGCGACATGCTTGCCATAGGCCATTTGATTCCCGGCAGGTATGGCGGTTAGCTGTCAGGTTTTCTTCAGCTTCCAGGTTCGGATTTCGAACGGCATGATGTCGGCAGGTCCCTTCCGCTCCATCGGCTCTTCGAGAATGTTCAGCGGTTGCGATGCTGACCATCCGGAAGGTAGACCGAGGGAGAGGTTGCCGCGCCGGCCAGCTGGTTCGTAAAGGCGCAGGATGAGACCATCGCCTTCTTCCGCCGGCTTCAGGCCTGAGAACGCGACAGGGATGCCGTTGACCACAAGCGGCGCGAAGGTGCCGGTGGAGAGGCCGCTGGCCTCAGCAGCGACGAGCGGTTGATTGAGATCGATCGCCTCGTCGAGGACGCCGCCTTCATGCCAGGTGCCTTCATGCGGCATCAGCGCATAGGTAAAGCTCTGCTCGCCTTCATCGGCCAGCGGATCCGGATAGATCGGACCGCGCACGAGGCTCATGCCGATCACATTGCCGCGGGCGCTATGACCGTATTTGGCATTGTTGAGCAGTGCGACCCCGAAGCCCGGCTCGCTGATATCGACGAAGCGGTGCGCGACGGCCTCGAACATCGCCTGTTCCCAGGACGTATTCGTGTGCGTTGCCCGCTCGACGATGCCGAAGGCGCATTCGAACGTTGCCTTCCGGGCCAATGCGGCGACCGGGTTCAGCGTGCGCAGAAGGGTGCGGCGGTCATGCCAGTCGATCGTCGTTTCGATGTCGAGGCGCCTGGCGTTGGCCGTCAGCACATAGGTCTGCGTGACGCTCGAATTCCGGTAGCGGTAGACGACGCGGATCGCCGCTCGGTGCGGCCCTTCTTCAACGAGCGTGATGGTTTCCGGGGCATCGAGGCGGACGGCCTTTTCGGCATAATCCGCATCGATGTCCCAGGCGTCCCAGTTGCGCGGCTTGTCGGCCGGATAGACCCAGAGCTGATTTGCCGAGCCGTCGACCGCTTCCCGGCCCGTAGCCTTATGGATGAGGCTCACGACCGCCCCGTCCTTGCCGATGGCGACCGAGAGGTGCTCGTTTTCGAGATGGCCGGGGCCGGCCTTCAGCCCACTCGCGGGCTTGAGGGTGCCCTTGTCGAAGACCGCGACGGACAGGGGGGCGACGACATCGGCGGCCGAGACGACCGTGCCGTCGGAGAGCGTTGCGCTGAGCGATCTGGCCGCAAGAGACGGATTGACGACGACGAGGGCATCGCCAACCCCGCCCTTCGGCAGCTTGGCCGACAGCGCCTGCAATGCCCTCGCCTGCTCGATCTTGGCACGGTCGATGACGCCGCCCAGTTCCTGCTCCGCATCCTGATAGACTTCACGGATGCTCGAGCCCGGCAGAATGTCATGAAATTCGTTCTTCAGCACGACGCGCCAATCGGCTTCGAGGCTCTGGGGCCTGTCTGCTCCGAGCATGTGCCCAAGCGAAGCGATGGTCTCGGCGGTGATTAACGCACGTTCGGCCTGGCGGTGCTTGCGCTTGACGCCGCTTTGCGACGTCAGCGTGGCGCGGTGCAGTTCGAGATAGATTTCGCCATCCCACACCGGAAGGCTCTTTTCCCCCGCGGTGCGGTGCGCCTGCTCGTAATAGCTTTTGACGGTGCCCCAGCGTGCCTGCGGGATCGCCGGGAAATCGCGCAACTGCACTTCGCGCTCTACCATCTCGGGCGTGACGCCGCCGCCGCCGTCGCCATAACCGACGGCCAGAAGCGAGGTATCGTGCTGCGTCTTGCCGCGGAAATTCTTCCACGTCGGCACGTAGCAATCGGGTTGCACGAAGCCGTTATAACCCTGCATCGGATTGTCGAACGTATGGGTCAGCACCTGGCTGCCGTCGAGGCCCTTCCACCAGAAGAGGTCGGAGGGAATATGATTGGTCTCGCTCCAGTTGACCTTGATGGTGAAGAAACTGTCGATACCGCCCTGTCTCAGGATCTGCGGCAGCGCGCCTGAAAAGCCGAAGCAATCCGGCAGCCAGCAGACCGTATGGCGCGTGCCGAAGGTCTTCTCGAAATAGCGCTGGCCATAGAGAACCTGACGGGCGAGACTTTCGCCGGTCGGCATGTTCGTGTCGGGCTCGACCCACATGCCGCCGACGGTTTCCCACTTTCCTTCCGCAACCTTGTTCTTGATGCGCTCGAGAAGGTCCGGGTCTTCCTCTTCCATCTGCGCGTAATAATGGGCGGTCGATTGATTGAAGCGGAAATCGTCGGAGCGCTCCATCAGCGAGAGCGCCGTATTGAAGGTGCGCCGCATTTTCCGACGCGTCTCGCGATAGGGCCAAAGCCAGGCAAGATCGATATGCGCATGGCCCGTCAGCAGCAGTTCTCCGTTCGGCGGAAAGCGCTTCTGCAGCTCCTTCAGCCGCGCCGTCAGAGCCTCGAAGGCCGCGGCTGCCGAAGCACTTTGCTCTTCCGTGAGGCCTGCCGGATTAGCTTCAAGCTCCGGCAGTTCCCAGATTTTCTGCTGCATGACGGCGCCGGATGTGCGGGAGATATAAGCCGCCGTATCCGACGGCCAATCGAGACTGCGCAGCGCATGCTCGGCGGCATCCATCAGATGCGGAACGACTTCATGTTCACCCAGCGCATCGATTGCCTCGGCAACCTGCTTCAACAGAAGGTGCAGGCGGTGAGCTGGGCCATCGAGCCAGATAAACCGGGACTTGTTGAGCCGCGGAGCGCGATTGGGTTCGCCGAATGGAAAGCGGGCGACGGTTTCCGTTGCGATCGAAAAGCGGCGACCCTTCACCGGGAATTCCTGATGATAGGGATCGAGGCCGAATGTTTCGGTCTCACCGCCGGGGTAGCTCAGCGTAATCAGGCTCTCGCCGCCGAGATCGAGCTGCAGGCGAATGTCTGCGAGAGGCCACGCCTCCGGCGCTTCAGCGGTCGCGGCAAAATGCACCACCCCCTGGCGGTGCGGCCAATCCTGCTGATGCGCGATCGGCTCGCCCTCGAAAGTCCAGCCGTCGATCACAGCACTTTGTCGATCCCGCCAATGAGCCAACTCGGCAATGCGAACTTTGAGACGATCGAGGCGCTGGGCAATGGTCAGAGGCATGGCTTATCCTGTTGAAAATCGACGGCTGACAATTTTGTCGTCATGCTTTGGGGCCGGGGTCATGGTTTGGGGGAGATGAAGATGGCGCGATCAAGATCGCGATTTGCCCGGCCCTCTCCTCCAAGCAGGCCTGCAGCCTTAGATTAAGTAACTTTGATTTCCCGTCAAGTCCGTAAGAAATTCATTGCGGCAGACGAAGGCGTGTTACAAAAGCGTCGTATAGCTCTAAGGACGGCGACTATGCGGTATCTTCGATCAGGGCCGCGTCGGCTTCAAACCCAGGACACAGGCGCCCCGCGCGCCAAAACAGTCGGTCTGCGGTCCGGTGAAATTGCCGATCGAAATATTCGCGTCATTCTGGAAGCCATCCGCCGCCACGGCCCGTTGACGCGGATGGAGCTTGGCCGGCATTGCGGCCTTACCGGCCCCGGCATTACCAATATTCTCCGCCGACTGGCCGAGGAAAAGCTTGTCACCTCCAACCGCCGCAATGGCCTTGGCGGAGGCGCCACCGCTACCGAGTTTGCCTTGCGCCCGGAAGGTGCTTTCTCGATCGGCGTCAAGCTTCGCCAAAGGCGTGGCGAGGCCGTGCTCATCGATCTGAGTGGTCAGGTCCATGACCGGGTCTATATCGAGCTGGACCCCGCAGACAAAGTCGGCCTCGTGCATGCGGCGGTCAGGGATATGGTCGACCGTCATGCCGCATTGCCGATCATCGGCCTTGGCATCGCCGCCAACGACTGGACGCAGGATCAAAGCGATCAGATCGCCGCGATGTCGACGATCGCGCGTCCCTATGTCGAGAACGAGTGTACGGCGAGCCTTCTCGCCGAACGCACGATCGGCAGCTCTGGCAGGGAAGGCGGACTTGCGATGATCATTATCGACGACGACGTTCAAGCCGGCTTTCTCATTCGCGGTATTCCCTATTCCGGCGTGCATGGTCGGGCAGGCAGCATCGGCGAAATGCTGACCGGCCCGGATAATGTCCAGCTGAACACCGTCGTCGGTTTCGAATCCCTGCGATCGCGGATCGGCGACCAGGACTTCACCCGCCTGCTGCAAGGAGAAGAATTCCCCTCGTCGTCACTGTCGCAATGGATACGGGAGGCCGCTGGTCATCTGCTCGACCCGATCATCGCCATGGCTGGATTCCTCGCTCCGAGCGTCGTCATGATCGGGAGCGATCTGCCACAGGGTGTGATCGAAGCGCTGATCCATCAGCTTTCCATCGAGCGGCGCGACACCTCGACGAGGCCGTTGCTGACGCCCTGGATTTCGCCGATGAAACCCGCGAGCTTCAGTGGCGGCGGCGTTGCGCTCGGTGCAGCCCTTCTGCCCTTCCTCAACACTTTGCTGCTGCCGCCTGCTTCGGCCTGATGGCCGGCTCAGCCGAGTGCTTCATCGGCGTGGCTAAGATCGGAAGCCAGCGCCTTGTCCAGGACTTTCTGGATATTGGCCGCCCGCCGGAATGATGGTTCCTGCGTCTTTCCCGCCCGTACGGCCTGGACGAAACGCTGGTAGTTGGTCTCGACCGGATCGAAGGGAACGTCACGCCAGGTCGCCGTGTGCACGTCTTCTCCGAGACAGGCGCGCAACGTCGAGTTTCCGGTATCGTAGATCATCTCGATCGAGCCGGTTTCGCCGTAGACCCTGAGGCGCAGCTGATCCATCTGTCCGGCCGCGGTGCGCGTCGCCTGGATCGTCCCGATCGCCCCATTGGTGAAATCGACATTCATCGTAAAGCTGTCATTCGCATCAAGATCATATTCGCCGATCTTGTGGCCCGGCGCCTTGTCGAAGGTCTTCAGCCGCGCGAAGACATGGGCAACGTCAAGCCCTGAACCGTAGGACGCAAAATCGACGATGTGAATTCCGATATCGCCGAGCGCGCCGTTGGATCCATGTTTTTTGCTCAGCCGCCACAGCCATTTGCTTTCGCTCTTCCAGTCGCCCCAATGACGACCGACCAGCCAGCTTTGCAGATGCGACGCCTCGACATGGCGCACTTGCCCGATTTCGCCGGCGAGCACCATCTGCCGGCCTTTCTGGAGAGCCGGCGAGTTGCGATAGGTGAAATTGACCATGCCGACCTTGCCCGATCGCTCGATGGCTTCGGTCATCTCCATGGCCTTGATCGCATCGGTGGCGAGCGGTTTTTCGCAGAAGACGTGCTTGCCGGCTGCGATCGCCTGCAGCGTCGTCGGGTGGTGAATGCGGTCCGGCGTGACGTTTGCCACTGCGTCGAATTCGCCCCAGGCGAGAGCTTCCTCAAGGGTCGTGAAATGGTTGGCGATGCCATGTTCGGTGCAAAAGGCCGCGAGCCTTTCCGGGACGATATCGACGCCGCCCACGACACTGACGCCTTCGATCGCCTTGAACTTGGCGGCATGCTGGTTGGCCATTCCGCCGGTACCGAGAATGAGTAAACGCATCTTATCCTCCCCTAGCGCATCCTATCGGATGCGGGTGTGTCAGAGCTGAGCTCCGGCGTGCAGCCGGGCAAAATCGCACTCCTGCCATCGCGGCCATCCGCGATCGGCTTCTCTCTGTTTCAGGAAAACTGCGGTCGATGCGCCGTGCGCCCGACAGGACGCTCCATCATGTTAATGGCGCGGATCCTTTTCCGAAAATCGATCTCGATTTTCGGAAATTATGCACTAGCTGCTGTTGATTGTCGCCAGCATCTCAACCTCCCAGGTTCTGGCCTCCCAAGCTGTGGCTTGACATCAAATCAAAGTAACTTAATCTAATTAATGCAGCACGGAAATGAGGAGAGGTCAACCGACCGCCAGGCTGTATCCGTTCAAAATGGGGAGGAGACCCATCATGAAGAGCGCCACCATCAGCGTATTTGCGCTGAGCACCATGTTATTTTCAGCATCTACTTCATTTGCCCAGGAACTTGCCACGAAGGACAGGATTGGCCTTGCCGATGCGCCAAAATCCCTCGTCGTCCGTTTGACGAACGACAGTCCCAACAATTCGGATCCGGCGATCGCCGAGGGCTATCAGAAGCTCTTCGTCGATTTCATCAAGAAGCATCCGGACTGGAAATTGCAGATGCAATTCATGTCCTCTGACATCGGCACGGAACAGGCCAAGATGCTGGAGCAGGCCAAGGCCGGCAACGCGCCTGATTGCGCCGCTGTCGACTCCTTCGTCCTCTCGCAGTTCATGGTCAATCACGTGCTTGCGGACTTCACGCCGTATTTTTCGAAGGAGGAAGTGGATGACCTGTTCCCCTTCATCCGCAGCGGCATCACCGATAAGGACCAGACGGTCCGCGCCTGGTGGTGGGATACGGACCTTCGTGTGCTCTACCGCAACAAGTCGATCGTTGCGGATGCGCCGCAGACATGGGACGACCTGAAAAAGGCCGCGCTCGCCTCCACCAAGGAAGGCATGGAAGGCGTTCTCTTCAATGGCGGGCGCTGGGAAGGGACGACGTTCGACTGGCTCGCGAATTATTGGGCGCTCGGCGGCAAGCTCGTCGACGACTCGGGCAAGCCGGTATTCGGCGAAGGCGAGAACAAGGAGAAATTCCTGAAGGCGCTGAATTATTTCAAGGATCTCGTCGATTCCGGCGCCGCGCCCAAGCGCGTCAGCACGATCGCGAATTACGACGATATGAATGCAGCGGCCGCAGCGGCGACGACAGCTCTCTTCATCGGCGGCAACTGGCAATATGCGCAGCTGAAGGCCACGCTCGACGAAGACGAGTTCAACAACTGGACCTTCTCGCCGATTCCCGGTCCCAGTGCCGATCAGCGCTCGACCGGCACCGGCGGCTGGACGATCGCCTCCTTCAGCAAGGACAAGGACAAGGTCGAGATGTGTGCCAACCTCGCCCGCGAGGTCTATATGGGCCCGGCAAACGCGCTGCAGCAGCAGTTGCCGACCAGGAAATCGCTGTTCGACAAATATGAGGTCTTCTCCACCGAAGCCAACAAGACCTTCGCCAAGGCTCTGGTCGACGGACAGGCGCGCCCTGGTGTGCCGATCTATCCCGAAATCTCCAACCAGATCCAGATCATGATGGGCGACGTGCTCTCGGGGACCAAAAAGCCGGAAGACGCCTTGGATGCCGCCTTCAACGCGGCGCTGGAGGCGTACAAGCGTCTCTAGTGCTTCCGACCGTGACGGCGCCTGCCTGCCAGGCGCCGTCGACCTACGGCGCGCGCCTTTTAATACGCGCAAAGGACGCTGTAACACTTTGAACCTACGCATTCTGCTTTCCGAAAGTCGATTCCGATTTTCGGGCCGATGCGCAAGCCAAACCCGGACAGAGAAGCTTTAATGAGCCCCATCGCCATCGAGGCTGTCAGCCCGCCTCAAAGCAGATCGTTCATGCGCCGTTTTGCCGGCGCGCCCCTGCCCTGGATCATGCCCGTGATCATCGTCATCGGCATCTTCTACCTTTATCCCGTCATCGACGTTTTCAGACTTTCATTCACCAACGCCACGCTGATCGGCGACAATCAGGATTATACGCTGGGGTCGATCACCAATGCGTTGAGCTCGCCGCAGCTGCCCGACATTTTATGGGCGACCCTGATCTTTGTCGGCGGCAGTGTCATCGGTCAGCAGATTTTAGGTCTTGCGGTGGCTGTCGTGGTCATCCGCGGTGAAAAGCGCGGCTTGTTCGGCACCACCATCCTCAGAACGACGGCGCTGGTTGCCTGGGTCGTGCCCGGAATTGCCGGCGGCATCATCTGGCAGATGCTCTTTTCCGAAGCGCCTTATGGCGCGCTGAACAGCATTCTGAGGCTGATGCACATGCCGACCGTCGCCTGGCTCTCGGACCCTGCTATTGCGCCGTGGTCCACCCTCATCTCCAACATATGGCGCGGCACCGCATTTTCGATGGTCGTCATGTATGCGGCGCTGAAGTCGATCGATCCCTCGCTCTATGAAGCGGCCGAGGTCGACGGCGCGACGGCATCGCAGCAGTTTTTCTTCGTCACCCTTCCGCAGCTGCGTGCGGCGATCCTGGTCAATATGATCCTCATCACGATCCAGACGGTGAATACCTTCGATGCGATCATCACGCTGACGGGCGGCGGTCCGGGGCGTGCGACCGAGGTCATCTCACTCTACGTCTTCAATATCGTCTTTAGAAACTACGACCTGTCCGGCGGCAGCGTGCTCTCCGTGCTCATGCTGATCATCAGCCTCGGGCTCGCCTTCGTCTATGCGTCGTTCCTGCCGAAGGAGGAAGAGCAATGAGCGGACGGACCGGAACGCGGCTCGGCGATGCCATGAGCTATCTCTTCATGCTGGTGATGTTCGTGTTCTTCGCCGGCCCCCTCACCTATCTCCTGTCGATGGCGATGCGTGACAAGCGCGAGATCTATCGCGGCGCGGCGCGATATATTCCAAACAATCCCACCATCGATAACTTCATCACGGTTTTGAACAACAGCTACTTTCCGATCTATCTCTGGAATGGTCTCAAGCTTGCCGCCCTCAGTGGGCTGGGCGTCCTGATCGTCGCACTGCCAGCGGCTTACGCCTTTTCCCGATTTCAATTCCGGGGCAAGGGCCTGTCGATGATGGGGCTGCTTCTCTTCCAGATGATCTCGCCGCTCGTCATCATGGTGCCGCTCTATCGCTACATGAACCGTCTCGGCCTGCTGGATACGCATTTTGCCGTCGTCATGGTCTACATCGCGCTGGGAGTTCCGCTGGCGACCTGGCTGTTGAAGAGCACGGTCGACGGCATCCCGCGCAGCCTCGACGAAGCGGCCATGATCGACGGCTGCAACAGGTTTTCCGTCTTCTGGCGCATCGTTCTGCCATTGTCGGCGCCGGGCATAGCCTCGGTCTTCATCATCACGGTGATCGCCGGCTGGTCGCAATTTCTGGTGCCTTTTCTGTTGCTCACAAAAAATGATCTGATGCCGATCGGCGTCGGCATCTTTAACTTCCGCGGCATGCAAACCGACTCGTCCATCCAACTGCTTGCCGCCGCCTGCCTGATCGCGGTCGTTCCGGCGATCGTCGCCTTCCTGTCGCTCCAGCGGCTGATCCTCGGTGCGATGACCAGCGGCGCAGTCAAGGGATGAGCGGTCAGTCTATGCGCAAGGAAGGATTTCGAGCATGAACCAGACACTCGGCGCCAGGCTGTCCCCGGATCTGACCGGCGCCAATGTCGAAGATGCTGGCGAGCACAACAGGGCGGTCGTTCTGCGCTGCATTCATCGCCAGGCGCCGATTTCGCGCGCCGAAATCGCCAGGCGGACGGGTTTTACCAAACCGGCAATCGCCCGGATCGTCGATCGCCTGCTGGACGAGGGGCTGATCATGGAAGCCCGCCGGCGGCATGGGTTGAGAGGCCAGCCGGCAATCGAACTCGAAATCAATCCGGATGCCTGTTTTGCCATCGGGATCAACATCGATCGCGACCATCTGACGATCCTGGCCGTCGATGCCGTCGGCAATGTCCGCGCCCGCGTGCATCACGAGAAACGTTTCATCCTGCCGGCGGAATTCCTGCAGCTAACGGCCGATGCGATTTCGCATTTCCAGCGCAGCCGGCTCATTGACGACGCGCGCCTCGCCGGCATCGGTCTAGCGATGCCGGATTGGCTTGGCGAGATTTCGCTCCTCGGCAAGCCCAAGACCTATCAGGAATGGACAGCATTCGATGTGCGCGCAGCATTGGAAAACCTGACGCAGCACCCCGTCTTCATCGAAAACGAAGCCAATGCCGCCGCCCTTGCCGAACTCGACTATGGACTGGGTGCCGAAAGCAGCAGCTTCTTCTACATCGCCATCAATCCATGCCCGGGTGGTGGCCTCGTGCTCGATGGCAACGGTCATCGTGGCGCCATGGGCCTCAGCGGCGAAATTGGCTGGCTTCCGATTGCCGACGGCGGGGACGGGAAGGCCCATAAGGTCCAGCTTCTCGGCGAGATATTCTCGCTGTTCTTCCTCTATGATTTCCTCGCGCAGCATGGCGTCGAGGTGAGTGTTCCGCACGATCTCCTGACGTTGGATGCGCATGGCAGGCGCCTCGTGTCGCAATGGCTGAAGGAAATGAGCGCGCATCTGGCAGTCGCCGTCAAGCATATCGGCATGATCGTCGACCCCGACGCCGTCCTCGTCGGCGGCCGACTGCCGATCCGCATCGTCGACGAATTGCTGCGCTACGTGCACGAGCATCTCGATGCCGAGGACACCAGCCTTCCCTCGCTTCATCGCGCCTCGCTCGGAGAGGATGCCTCGGCCATGGGAGCGGCGGCCATGCCGATGGCAGCAGCCCTGATGCTCGCATCGGCGGATGCTGCTCAACGCACACGTTCGCCGCTCAAGAATATGGACCGCCTGAACAGTTGAAACGGCCGGCAAGGCCCCACGGATTTTGGTGAAGACGGGAGGATTTTGGTGAAGATCGGCTTTTACACCTCGACATTCAACGATCGCCCCCTGGAGGAAGTGGTGGATTTCGCCGCATCGGCAGGTTTCGACGCAATCGAGATCGATGTCGGCGGCCATATCAAGACGCCCGATCGGGTGGAGGCAGCCGTCGCGCTCGCACGCAGCCGCAACCTCTTCGTGTCGTCGATCACCTATTTCGGCAATCAGCTGGATGCTGACCGCGCAAAGCGTGAGGCGCTTCGGGCGAAGACCGCCGAATTTGCCGGCGCGATCGGTGAAGCGGGTGTCCCAATCTTTGTGATCTTCCCAGGCCGGGACGACACCGCAAGCGACGAAGCCAACTATGATGATTTCGCCGATTTCGCCAACGGCCTGATCGCGCAGACGCAGTCCTACGGCCTGACCTTCGCAATCGAGAACTGGCCGGGTCCGAAGGACAATTTCATCGGAACGACGCCAAGAGGATGGCAGGAGCTTTTTCAGAGAATCAGCGATCCCCGCTTCGGGCTGGAATTCGACCCCTCCCACCTCATTCGCATTGGCGTCGATCCCTACGAGGCGATGGCGACAGTGAAGGATCGTATTGCCATCCTTCACGCCAAGGACACGGCAATCGATCCGGGGAGCCTGCAGGCTGTCGGCTACCACGGCAAGGGTTGGTGGCAATACAAGCTGCCGGGGCTCGGCCTCATCGATTGGCCGAGGTTCCTGCGCCAGGCTCGCGCGGCTGGCTTCGACGGCACGTTGTCGATCGAACATGAGGATGCCGCCTATGGCTGGCCGGGCAAGGACTTAGCCGCTCGCAAAGACGGCGAGCGCCTCGGCCTCGATTATTTGAGAAATGTCCTGAGCGGACTTTGATAGCGATTTCGGGAGGACGGTTATGGCCCATGTTTCGGTCAACAATGCGCGCAAGGATTATGGCGCGTTCAAAGCCATCAAAGGCGTATCGGTCGACATTGGCGACGGCGAGTTCGTCGTTCTGGTCGGCCCCTCTGGCTGTGGAAAATCCACGCTTTTGAGGATGATTGCCGGCCTGGAGGGCATTACCTCAGGGCAGATCCAGATCGGAAAGCATATCGTCAACGAGCTTGCGCCCAAGGATCGGGACATCGCCATGGTGTTCCAGAATTACGCACTCTACCCGCATATGACCGTTGCAAAGAACATGGGCTTTTCGCTGCGGCTGAAACGAATGCCGCGGACGGAGATCGATCAGCGGGTGGGCAACGCCGCGAAGATTCTCGGCCTCGAAAGTCTCCTGGAGAGATATCCGAAGCAGCTTTCTGGCGGCCAGAGACAGCGCGTGGCGATGGGCCGGGCAATCGTGCGCGACCCGGCCGTCTTTCTCTTCGACGAACCCCTGTCGAACCTCGATGCCAAGCTCAGGGTGCAGATGCGCTCGGAGATCAAGGAATTGCATCAACGGCTGCAGACGACGACCATCTATGTCACCCACGACCAGATCGAAGCCATGACCATGGCCGACAAGATCGTCGTCATGAAGGACGGTCTGATCGAGCAGTCGGGTTCTCCGTTGGAATTGTACGATCGTCCGAACAACCTTTTCGTCGCCGGATTCATCGGCTCGCCGGCGATGAATTTCATCAGTGGCCACATGACGGAAGATGGGTTTCGAACCGCCGATGGCCTGCTCCTGCCGAGCGAGCGCCGTCCGCCTGAAGCCGTGACCTACGGCATTCGTCCCGAGCATCTCCGGTTGGACCCGGGCGGCATCGAGGTCACAACGGTGGTCGTAGAGCCCACGGGTTCGGAAACGCTGCTCATCGCCCGGTTGGGAACGCAGACGCTCACTTGCGTCTTCAGGGACCGGATCAGGGCAGCCCCCGGCGAGGTGCTGAGGATTGCGCCAATCCACGATGCGGTTCATCTGTTTGCCGGAGACGAGCAGCGGATCACATCAGGCGAAGCTCCGTTGAACTGACCCGGCCGATTGCCCCCTCCCCTTCGGCCGGCGCCAGCCGGGGGCGCGTTTTCCGCGCCCCCGGCCCCGAAACTCTCAGTCCTTCACGGTCGGTTTTCCGCGCTCGGTTCAGGCTGCGTCGCGATACGTTCGGGTGTCGGGCCGTGTCCTGCCCAATTCGAACTGCGTGACCAGTTCGCGCAGGCGCTCGGCCTCGCTGGCGAGCGTGATGCTGGCGGCTGTGGTTTCCTCCACCATCGAGGCGTTCTGCTGGGTCACCTGGTCGAGCTGGACCATTGCCGAATTGACCTCCGACAGGTTCGTCGCCTGTTCGCGCGCCGAGGCCGCCAGCGCTTCCATGCGCTGATTGATATCGGCAATGAAGCGGCCGATATCGCCAAGCGCTGCGCCGGTGTGGCTGACCAGTTCAACGCCGCTGGCGACGTTGGCGGATGCCCGCCCGATCAGGTCCTTGATCTCTTTGGCGGCTTGGGCCGAGCGTTGCGCAAGTTCGCGCACTTCCTGGGCGACAACGGCGAAACCTTTGCCGGCTTCGCCGGCCCGGGCGGCCTCCACACCGGCATTGAGCGCCAACAAATTGGTCTGGAAGGCAATCTGATCGATGACGCCGATGATGTTGTTGATCTGCTTGGAGGATTCCTGGATCTGATCCATGGCCTCGACCGTCTGGGCCACCACCTTGCCCGAAGCCATGGCGCTGCGGTTGGCGTCGTCGGCGACGCTGCGAGCCTCTTTGGCGATCTCGAAAGCTTCCGTGACCTTGGCGGTAACGGCGTTCAGCGCCGCGGCGGTCTGTTCGAGCGTCGCCGCCTGCCGTTCGGTGCGGCCGGAGAGTTCGTTGGAGCCGTTGCTGATTTCGCGAGTGCCTGAATTGATGATCGAAACGCTTTCGGAAACGGAAAGAAGCGTATCGCCGAGTTGCTTGACGGAGGCGTTGAAATCATGCCTCAGCGGCTCGAATTCCGGCGCAAACGCATCCGCAAGCTTGAAGGCGAGATCGCCCTGGGCGAGCCGCTTCAGGCCGGCGGCAAGGCCTGATGTGGCGACCGTCAGCCGTTCCGCCGCGCTCAGCTCCGCCTGCTCCTGGTCCGCCAGGCGGTTTGCTTCCGCCAGGCGACGGTTCTCCTCGGCCTCGCTTTCGAGTTGGCCGCGGGCGATGGCATTCTGACGGAAGACTTCCACCGAACCGGCCATCAGGCCGATTTCGTCGCGACGCCCCGCATAGGGGATCACCTTATCCGTCTCACCGGCTGCGAGTTCCTGCATGGATTGGGTGATGCGCTGGATCGGGCGCGACACATGCCGGGCGATGGCGATGAGAATGCCGAGGCCAACGATCGCGGCAATGGCCCCCAATGCCAATTCGATTTCGATCTTCGATTCCAACGCGCTGCCCGCGGCGGCGACGCTCTCGGTTGCTATTTTGTCGACGATCGTGTTGACGGCGGCAATGCCGGTAAGGATCGCCTGCTGCGAGCGCGCCAGCTTCTCGGCCGTCGGGACTTCGTCCGCTTGCTGCAGCCCGAGACTGATCCTGACGTCCTTTTCCCAGGCATCATGGGCCTGGCGGAGCGACCGGACGCCCTCGGTCAGCGAACCGGCGAGATCGACGCTGCCAAGCTTATCGAGCGACTGCACCAGCGCGCCGTTGCTCTCTTCGAACCCGGCCTTGATCTCGGCCGCCGGGACGAAATTCGTCATCGACAGCACCCGGTCCACCACGGAAGTGGCTTCCTTGAACTGCTGTTCGATATGGGCCGAGGCTATCTTGGCGTTCACCGCCTGCTGCACCACCGCAGCGACCTGGGTCTGGCCGAGGATCGCCTGGTAGCCGATCAGGAATGCGCTGCCGAAGCCGACGATGATCGTGACCACCATCGGAGCGAGAATCTGCATGCGTATGGAGAGTTTCATTGCCTGCACCTCAGTTCGGCAGCGTCGGCAGGGGGATGTCTTGCTTTTCGGCGGTCAGAGTTCCCAAGAACGCGATCAGATCTTTGTTCTCCTGGTCCGTCAGCAGGAAGGGAGACATCGCCCGATCAAGGGACGGACGGCTGACGCCGCCGCTTTCATAATGGACGATCACCTCATCCATGCTCTTCAGGCTGCCGTCATGCATATAGGGGCCACGGTAGAGCGTGTTGCGCAGGCCGGGCGTCTTGAAGGCATATTTGTTGTCAGGGCTGCTCGCATCGATCTTGTAGCGGCCGATATCGTCGCTCGGCAAGCCGATGTCATGGAACTTGTTGTCGGTGAAGTTCCAGCCTGTGTGGCAGGAGGAACAGCCGGCGGCGCCGGTGAACAGCTCGAAGCCCCGTTTGGCGCTGTCGGAGACCGCCTTCTCGTCGCCGTCCACCCAGCGGTCGAAGGGCGACCAGTTGGAAACCACTGTCCGCTCATAGGTGGCGATCGCCGTCAGCATCGTCTCCTTGGTGACTCCCTTGTCAGGGAATACCTCGTCGAACCACTTCTTGTAATCAGGTATACCTTGCATTTCGGTCACGGCGGTGTCGAGCTTGCCGTTCATTTCCGCGGCAGCCGTAATCGGACCTGCCGCTTGCTCCTCCAGGTTCGGCGCGCGGCCATCCCAGAAGAAGGGCGAGACCCAGGCAACATTCAGGACCGTCGGCGCCTGGCGCGCGAGCGCGGTATTGGCCGCGCCGATCGGCGTCGTCACCGGTGTCTCGAAGCCGAAGGAAGGGTTATGACAGCTGGCGCAGGTCATGTTCTTGTTGCCGGAAAGCCGCGGGTCGAAGAACAGCATCTTGCCGAGCGTCGCCAGTTGAGGGGAGTAGGCCGTCACGCCCTCGAAAGGGACTGTCAGCGGCCGCTTATACGCGGAAAGATCGGCGGCCGCGCCAGGCTGGACGACGGTCAATGCGAGTAAGGAGGCTGCAATCAGGAAACGCATCGTTCTAGCAAGTCCGAACTTGGTTCTGGATTATGCTAAAATTAGCGTCATTACGTTAAATCTATGTAAAGCAATCAATACCTGAGTTACACACGAAAGTTTGGGGGGCCAACGTGACGCTCGCGGATATTGATCGCCTCGAAAGACAATATCAGGCTCCAACTATTGCCCTTCAGAATGACGACCACGGTTCCGGCCTTGCTTGGCGCACTCAGGAACGAGCCGAGCAAATGTCGAGATATGAGGCTTTGAGGAGATCGACCAGCTGGAACCAGCGAAACGATCTATGCAAACTGGAAAAGTTCTCCGCACCATCACGCGGCAAACTGCAAACGACTTCAAGGTAGCTTGTTTGAGCAAACCTCATCCCCGCTCTAGCTGACGGCGCTTCTCTTGCCGAGGAGGGCTGCGCGGATCTGTTCGCTTTTGCTCAACGAGGTAGGAGGAACCGGTGGTGTCGGCTCTGGCGCGTCGGCTTTGCCGGTGGTCTGCTTGACGCTCAGGAAGCGTTTTTGCGCGACCATCCGGTCTTCGGACGACAGTGGTTCGACGGGTTCGCCGTCAAGGCCGTGGCGCATGGAATCGGGCTGGGCGCTGGCAAAATAGTAGCGCCGGCAGTGGACATAGGCAGCGGTCGCCCGCCGCAGCGTCGTGACGCCGGCATCGGGCTTCAGGAGCGGTCGGAGTTCATTGAAAAGGCCGACGGCAAAAGGGAGGACCGGATCTCCCGCCTTGGCCGGAAGGACGCCGACTGGCCGGATCAGCAACGTGCTGATCGCGTTTGCCTTCTCCACGTCGAGCTCGGTTGCCGCAATCGGTCCGCGGCTGATCTTCCAGGGCTTGTCCATGCGTCCTCCATGTAACGTCCATAGCGACCGACTGTGATAGTATCTTGACGGACAGGGTGAGCAACGGAAGTCGCACATCGTCGGTTCCACTGCAAGCCTGCGAACGCAGCGCGGGAGCCGTGTGGCGAAATGCCGTTTCCCAGAGCTAATGGAGCATGGTGTCGTCGGCTGCCATTTGCATCTAATCGTTTTTATCGAGAAATATGCATTGACCTGCCACATCGATTACACTTCATATCCGCGCCCAAGATGGAGTGACCGGCCGGGGGAGGATATATGCGGGTTTTCTCGAGCATTGACGAGCTGCGCCATACGCTCGATGCGCTGAGGCGGCAGGGTCGGACCGTCGGCCTCGTCCCGACGATGGGCTATCTCCACGCCGGTCATATGGAGCTCGTCTCGCGCGCTCGCGCCGAAAACGACATCGTCGTCGTCTCGATTTTCGTCAATCCGCTGCAGTTCGGCCCGGCGGAAGACCTCAGCAAATATCCGCGCGATCTGGAGCGCGATGCCACCATGCTGAGGCAAGCCGGCGTCAATTTCCTCTTTTCGCCCGGCGTTGAGGATATGTATCCTCGCCCGATGCTTGCTGTCGTCGACGTTCCCGATCTCGGCCGCGAACTCGAAGGGGCGGTCCGGCCCGGACATTTTGCCGGCGTCGCCACTGTCGTCTGCAAGCTTTTCAACATCGTCCAGCCGCAGACCGCCTATTTCGGAGAAAAGGATTACCAGCAGGTCGTCATCATCAAGCGCATGGTGGACGATCTGGCCGTGCCGGTGCGCGTGATATCCGTGCCGACGGTCAGGGATAGCGACGGCCTCGCATTGTCGTCGCGCAACGTCTATCTCAGCGAGGCGGAGCGGCGTGCCGCGGTGATTGTCCCTCAGACCCTTGACGAGGCGGAGCGCCTGGTCGCCGGCGGCCTTGCCGATCCGGCGGAACTCGAGGCAAGGCTCACGGCGTTTCTTAGTCGCGAATCTCTGGCAAAGCCCGAGGTCGTCGCCGTCAGGGATGCCTCGACGCTGCAGCCGGTGACGTCGATCGCAGAGCCTGTCGTCGTGGCGCTTTTCGTTCGGGTCGGCTCGACACGGCTTCTCGACAACAGGGTTGTTGTCGACAACCGAGTTGCCGGGAGCAACCGGGTTATCGGCGGGCGGGGCTTGCCGGGAAAGGGAGTGACCAGATGAGCGCGGCCGGAATTCAGAAGCGCCTGACACCAGCGCGCATTTCAGCCATGAAGGGCGGCAAGCCGATCGTCTGCCTGACCGCCTATACGACGCCCATGGCGCGGCTGCTTGACGAACATTGCGACCTCTTGCTGGTCGGGGATTCGCTCGGCATGGTGCTCTATGGCATGGAGTCCACCATCGGCGTCACGCTCGACATGATGATCGCCCACGGCAAGGCGGTGATGCGCGGCGTCGACAAGGCCTGCGTCGTTGTCGACATGCCGTTCGGCACCTACCAGGAATCGAAGGAGATCGCCTTCCGCAACGCTGTCCGCATCCTGCAGGAAACCGGCTGCGATGCCATCAAGCTCGAGGGCGGCGAGGAGATGGCCGAGACCATCGCCTTTCTGACCAAGCGGGGGGTCCCGGTCATGGGGCATATCGGTCTGATGCCACAGCAGGTCCAAACCGCAGGCGGCTATCGTTCTGTCGGTCATTCCGAACACGAGACGTCGAAGATCCGGCGCGACGCTCATGCCATCGGCGGCTCCGGCGCCTTTGCCGTCGTCATCGAGGGCACGGTAGAGCCGCTCGCCCGCGAGGTGACCGGCGCCATGCACATCCCGACCATCGGTATCGGCGCCTCTTCCGCCTGCGACGGTCAGGTTCTGGTCTCCGACGACATTCTGGGGCTCTTCAACGATTTCATCCCGCGTTTCGTCAAGCGCTACGACGAACTCGGCAAGAGGATTTCGGCCGCCGCCGCCGCTTATGCCGGCGAGGTCCGGTCGCGACAGTTTCCGGCCACGGAGCATACGTTCAAGCGGCGATCCTGAGGCGAGGCAATACCAGGTCCATCACCGCGCGACATACTGTTCGCGCATGCTGTCGGCCGAGCGGCGAACGGCCTCGGAAACCTGCACGAGCTGCTTGGCCATGGGCGTCGAATGGCGCCAAATCATTCCGATCGTTCGCGACGGCTGCGGAGACTGGAAGCGCGAAATCGAAACATGCGCCGAGCGCGTTTCGAGAGGAACAGCCATCTCCGGAATCAGGGTGATGCCAATACCGGCGCTGACCATCTGAACCAGAGTGGATAAAGAGCTGCCTTCCATGACTTCCCGGGGCCGGGCCGGCCCTATCTTGCAGAACGACAAGGCCTGATCGCGAAAGCAATGGCCTTCCTCAAGCAGCAGCAACCGCATTTCGCGCAGCGCCTCGCGTTCGGGCACCGGCTTGCCCTCGTCTTCGGGCCGCCGGACCAGTACAAACTCTTCCTTGAAGAGCTCGTGCTCGGTTAAGGAGGGTTCGGACACGGGCAAAGCAACGATTGCAGTGTCCAGCTGGCCTTGCGCCAACTCCTGAACCAGCTTCGACGTCTGCGTCTCGCGCACCTCGATTTGGATACCGGCAAAGCTCCTGTTCAGATCGTTGATGATCGCTGGCAACAGATAGGGTGCAATCGTTGGGATGATGCCGATGCGCAGCCGCGTCAGGAAGGGATCGCGCGAGGTCCGCGCCAGCTCCGCCAACTCATCCACGCCACGCAGTATATCGCGGATCCTGAGAGCCACGGTCTGACCGAAGGCGGTCAGCTTCACCTCACGCGCATTACGCTCGAAAAGCTCACCGCCCAACTCTTGCTCAAGTTCTTTGATTTGCATTGACAATGCCGGCTGGGAGATCGCACAGGCGTCGGCAGCGCGTCGGAAGCGGCCATCTCTGGCCAGTGCTTCAAAATAACGTAGCTGTTTCAGGGTAAGGTTCTTCATAACCTCAGCTTATCGCAACGATCAGTAAATCCAACTTAAAATTATGACGCGCTTCCGATATGAAGACTGCCACAAGGGGAGAGTGGGGCGTAAGCTCGGCTCATCTTTTTTACGCGCAGACAGATCAAGCAACGAAGGAGACGATCATGGACAATCCCACTGACAGCGCAGGCAAATGTCCTGTTGCCCACGGCAATACGCCTCGCAGCCGATCGAATCGCGACTGGTGGCCGGACCAGCTGAATGTGCAGATTCTTCACCACAATTCCGGCCGCGCCGACCCGCTCGGGCAAGCCTTCGACTATGCCGAGGAGTTCAAAAAGCTCGATCTCGACGGCCTGAAGAAGGATCTTCACGCGCTGATGACGGATTCACAGGATTGGTGGCCGGCCGATTTCGGTCATTACGGCGGCCTGTTCATCCGCATGGCCTGGCACAGCGCCGGCACCTACCGCATCACCGACGGTCGCGGCGGCGCCGGCCAGGGCCAGCAGCGTTTCGCGCCGCTCAACAGCTGGCCTGACAATGCCAACCTCGACAAGGCCCGCCGCCTGCTGTGGCCGATCAAGCAGAAATACGGCAACCGCATCTCCTGGGCTGACCTTCTGATCCTCACCGGCAACGTCGCGCTCGAATCCATGGGCTTCAAGACCTTTGGTTTCGCCGGCGGCCGCGCCGACGTCTGGGAGCCTGAGGAACTGTTCTGGGGCCCTGAGGGAACCTGGCTGGGCGATGAGCGCTACAGCGGCGAACGCGAGCTGGCAGAGCCGCTCGGCGCCGTGCAGATGGGCCTCATCTATGTCAACCCCGAAGGCCCGAACGGCAATTCCGATCCGCTGGCTTCCGCCCGCGACATCCGCGAAACCTTCGCTCGCATGGCGATGAACGACGAAGAAACCGTGGCGCTGATCGCCGGCGGCCACACCTTCGGCAAGACGCATGGCGCCGGCGACCCGTCCCTGATCGGCGCCGAGCCGGAAGGCGGCGCGATCGAGGACCAGGGTCTCGGCTGGAAGAGCTCGTTCGGCACCGGCGTCGGCAAGGATGCCATCACCGCCGGCCTCGAAGTCACCTGGTCGCAGACACCGACCAAGTGGAGCAACTACTTCTTCGAAAACCTCTTCGCCTTCGAATGGGAACTGACGACGAGCCCGGCCGGCGCGAAGCAGTGGCAGGCCAAAAATGCCGAAGCCTCCATTCCGGATGCCTACGACGCCTCGAAGAGGCACCTGCCGACCATGCTGACGAGCGATCTCGCGCTGCGTTTCGATCCGACCTACGAGAAGATCTCGCGCCACTTCCTCGAAAATCCCGGCGAGTTCGCCGACGCTTTCGCCCGCGCCTGGTTCAAGCTGACCCACCGCGACATGGGACCGAAGGTGCGCTATCTCGGCCCGGAAGTTCCGGCCGAAGACCTGATCTGGCAGGATGTGATCCCGACCGTCGACCATCCGCTCGTCGACGACAAGGACATTGCCGAACTGAAGGAAAAGGTTCTCGCCACCGGCCTTACCGTGCAGGAACTGGTCTCGACCGCCTGGGCGTCGGCCTCGACCTTCCGCGGCTCCGACAAGCGCGGCGGCGCCAATGGCGCGCGCGTCCGTCTTGCCCCGCAGAAGGACTGGGACGCCAATCAGCCCGCCCAGCTCGCCAAGGTGCTCGGCGTTCTCGAAGGCATCCAGAAGGACTTCAACGCCGCCCAGACCGGGGCCAAGAAGATCTCGCTGGCCGACCTGATCGTCCTCGCCGGTGCTGCCGGTGTCGAGAAGGCGGCAGCGGCCGGCGGCAACGCCGTCAGCGTGCCCTTCACGCCGGGCCGCATGGATGCTTCCGAAGCCCAGACCGACGCGCATTCCTTCGCAGCGCTCGAGCCGCGTATCGACGGCTTCCGCAACTACGTGAACGGCAAGCGCCATCAGTTCATGAAGCCGGAAGAAGCGCTCGTCGACCGCGCCCAGCTCTTGACGCTGACCGGACCTGAAATGACCGCCCTCGTCGGCGGCCTGCGCGTGCTGAAGGCCGGCGCCCCCGAGCACGGCGTCTTCACCTCGCGTCCCGAGACGCTGACAAACGACTTCTTCGTCAACCTGCTCGACATGGGCACGCAGTGGGTTCCTGTCGCCGGCAAGGAAGGCGTCTATGAAGGCCGCGACCGCAAGACCGGCGCTGCCAAGTGGACCGGCACCCGCGTCGACCTGATCTTCGGCTCGCACTCGCAGCTTCGCGCCTTCGCCGAAGTCTACGGCCAGGCCGACGCCAAGGGGAAGTTCGTCAAGGACTTCGTCGCCGCCTGGAACAAGGTCATGAACGCCGACCGCTTCGACCTCGTCTGATCGGCAGCATTTTACCCGGGCGCAGTTTCGGCTGCACCCGGGCATTTTTTCATCGGAGGCGGGAATCTATCGCCCGACCGTCCAGTCCTCGACAAGCAGACCATCGACGCGGCGGAATTTCCCGACATTGTTGGTGACGAGAACCAGATCCCGGGTCCTCGCCTGAGCGGCGATCAGAACATCATAGGGGCCGATCGGCGTTCCCTTTGCCGCCAATGCGGCACGGATCTCCCCAGCGGCCAACGCATCCTCCTGCTCGAAGCCGACGACTGAGAAATCCGCCACGAACAGGCGCAGGGTTTCGAGATTGTAGGAAATTTTCGTGCTTTTATAGGCGCCATAATAGAGCTCGTGCATCACCACGGTCGACAGCCCGATCGATCTCTCGTTGCTGTCGATCACGCGCTTCAGCAGTATTTCGGATTTTCTGCCGATCAGGGCGATTACCGCATTGGTGTCGACAAGATGTGTGATCACTTGAACAGGTCCTGAAGATCAGGCCTCTCCTGCCCTTCCGGCTGCTCTCGCCCTTCCGCCATGAAATCGTCGCTGAGGCCGCGCTCCAAGGCGCTATGCAACGATGCCCACCTCATGCAGCGATCGGCCCGTGGCCGAAGGATCACAGCATCGCCCTCCCGCGTCACCTCCACCTGGTCGACGTCGAAGCGGAATTACTTCGGCAGCCGGACGGCTTGCGAATTGCCGGATTGAAAGACACGCGCATATTGCGGCATAGGGACTCCTCCGCAGTTTGTATATATGCCGTTGTATACACGCGATTGGCGGTAGTGATGCAAGAAGCCGTCTCTGCGCCTTCGAACGGATTTAGATTTTAGGCCGAACAGGCCTAAAATCATCCTGTTCTAGCGAGGCAGAATGCCGAAAGGCGAAAGTGACAGCAGATCGGGATCAGTCGTCGCCGTTACTGTCGCTACCTGGGCATGGCTTATGCTGTAGCCGTAGGTGAGGACGCGGTCACCGTCGATCATGAAGAATTGCGCCTGATCCAGGCCGGGTCGCAGGTTACCCGTCACGGTGACACTCTCGTACATTCTTGCCAGGTGCAATGGCTCTTCCGGAACGACACGAACCAGTTGGTTGGGTGGAGGAGACGGCATGTGACTGCAGGCTCCGGCCCAAGGCACGAGCATGAATTCGTAGACAAGATCGCCGTCCTGGTCGATCGGCAAAACGAAGCCCGTCAATTCGATTGGATGCACCTCGCCATGCCAGGCGAGTGTTTCGCCCTGTGGGCCGCTCACCGCCTTGCCCGACAGCGGCACTGTCGCTTTGGGCTGATCGGCCGGCCGTAAAGCGCTCCAGAAGATAGGCTGTGCGGCAGCGAAGGCGTTAGAAATTGGCCATGCGGAACCAAATGCCAGCGCCGCGAACGTCAGGAGGAAAGGTTTGTCTTTCATCATTGCATCTCCACCGGGCCGGCCGCTTTGACCACCTTGCCGCTGCCGTGAGGATGCTACTCTCGATCCGGTTCGGCCGTCAAAGCTTCCGGCGCGCTCGGCAGAGGCCCGAGCATGACGAAAGAGACGTTGGCGTGCTTCGTCAGCAGTCAGGAGACCCCGCGTGGGGTGAACACGGGGTCTCCCTGACGGACCAACAGAACGATGAAGCCTTACTTCTCCGGCATCATCGAAGAGTGGTGCGAGGTGATCAGCCAATTCCCGTCCTTGAACTCATAGGTATAGGTGTAGCGGGCCGGAACCTTCGAGCCGTCCTTCAGGCTGAAGGTGTAAGTGCCGACGTCGACGGCCCAGTTACATCCGATCTGGATGTCGCGGCTGTCGATGTGGCCTTTGGGCTCGTTCGCCAGGAAATGCTCGAAATAGTCGATCCGCTCCGTCTGCGTCAGACGAGGTTTGTCCGACAAGGTCGCGAGAAGCACGGAGTCCTCACTGTAGTTCTTGGCGACCTCCTGGGGGCTCAGCGTCGCGAGCGAGGTATTCCAGCGGTCGAAGAGCTTGGCGATTTCCGGCTCGCTTGTCGGCGCACAGGTTGCGATTTCGGTAGCAGCCGCGGCCGACTGGACCTGTACGAAACCGAGAACGAGGGCGGCAGCAATGATGGTACGCATTTTGACTTTCCTATGTGGCGGTTCCGGCGGACATCGCATCGGTCAACCGCATGACCAGCAATTTAAGTATCCTGTGCTGCCGCCTCATCTGCCGGGTGGCTTCGATCCGATCTGCCGAACGGCATAGATGACATTCCCGCCGGAATGACTATCGTGCCGGCGTCATTCATCTTCGGAGCAGTCCTGTTCGGCATGGAGCACGATACAAGTCCAACGCACTCGCCAAACGTTGCAGAACTGCGGGCTCTTTACCGGGCGGCGGAAGCGCGGGCGGCTCGTCTGCGTTTCATCATCGAAGTGCAGAACCTGCTCGATGCCGCGGCATTCGAAACGGCTGCCCTGGACGTTCTGTCCCGGCTTGCAGACTTCGCGGGAGCATCGCTTGCCAAGCTCGTTTTTCCGTCGTTCCAGGGAAAAGCACCCGTGCAACTGTCGGTGGGTAAGTCAACGAGCCCGGAAAGCGATAACATCTTATTTGCCTCGCAAGCCGGTTCCGATCTCTGCCTGACGATCATCGGATCGTCAAAAGCGCGCGCCATCGATGCCGACGACCGGCAGACATTGGAGGTGGTGGCGGGGCAGCTCGCCGACGCCTACAATCTTAACCGGCAGGCGGCGGAAAATCAGGCGCTTCTCGGCGATCTCCAGCGGCAGCGCAGTGAGCTCGCGGCCCTTGTCGCGCAGCTGATCCAGGCGCAGGAGCAGGAGCGGCAGCGGGTGGCGCTCGATCTTCACGACGGCTCGGCGCAACTTGTAGCAGGCCTAAGCTATCGGCTGCAGGACCTTGCGGCCCGCATCGGCGACGCGCACGCCCTGAAACCCGAAATCGACCAGCTCGCCGCGCTCGCGCGCCATTCCGTTGCCGATCTCAGGGCGGCCATCGCCGATCTTCGCCCGCCCGAGCTCGATGATCTCGGCGTCGCCGCGGCCCTGCGTACGCGTCTCGATGCGATCGATGATCTCCAGGTGGTCGCCGATCTCGATGCCGCCGCCGATCGCTGGCCGGCATCGACGGGAATCATCTTCTATCGTGTCGCGCAGGAAGCGATCACCAATGTCATCAAGCACGCCGAGGCGAGCCGCCTGGTCGTCCGTCTCTTCGAGGATGGCGCGGGCGAAGCGCATCTCGAAGTGATCGATGATGGCAAAGGCATCAGCGAGCTGCGCCATCCCCAGATGCGGGGCGGGCGCCTAGGCATTGTCGGCATGCGTGAACGGCTGGCGCTGCTCGGCGGCCGGATCGAGATCAGCGTCGGGTCTTCGGGGGGCACACATGTGCGCGCCACCGCTCCGATTTCGCAGGAGACGACATCAGAATGACGGCATCGATCCTTGTCGCCGACGATCATGACATCGCCCGTGCAGGCCTTATCGCCATGATCGGCGGTGAAGACGATTTTCATGTCGCCTGGGACGTGCGCGACGGCGTGGAAGCGGTGGAGGCCTGTACGCTGCACAAACCGGATCTCGCTCTCCTCGACATCCGCATGCCTCGCCTGGACGGCCTCGCCGCGACGAGGGAGATCCGGCGCGTGTCGCCGGGAACACGCGTCATGATCATCACGATGCATGACAGCCTCGACTACCTGGAAGCGGCGATCGAGGCCGGCGCTACGGGCTACCTGCTCAAGGACGCCAGCCGGGAAGACATTCTCCGCACGATCCGGCGGGTCCTTCAGGGTGATGCCTTCTTCGACGGTCCGCTCGTCGCAAAACTATTGCGCCGCGCCGCCACCAAGCCGCAGACCAACAGCAGCGCTTTGGAGACCCTGACGATCCGGGAGCGCGAAGTCCTGTCGAAGGTGGCCGAGGGCCTGACCAACAAGGAGATCGCCAGGGCCCTGAAGATCTCGCCCGGTACCGTGAAGATCCACGTTGAGCGCATCATCGGCAAACTGGGCGCCGGAGACCGGACGCAGGCCGCGGTCATGGCCGTCCGCGGCGGGCTCGTCGAAGCATCGAAAGAGCAGCAACCATGACCGCGACAATGACCCCGACGGGGCGCCTGACGGCGTGGCGCTTTGCCGACCTTCCCCTTCGCGCGAAGGGTATCGTCATCATCACGGTGCCGCTGGCGCTGCTGCTTGCAGCCCTCGCCTCGGTCTTCGTGGCCGACCGGCAGAGCCGGATTGCCGAGGATCAGGTGCGGGTCACGCTCGAGATCCAGTCGGGCATTCAGGAGATCCATGCCTCGATCGCTGAAGCGGCGACCGCGATGCGGGGTTATCTGTTGACCGGCAGAACCGATTTTCTTGATCCCTTCAACCGGGCTGAGGAAAGACTGCCCGTCGTGCTCGACGAAGTCGGTCGCCGGTTGCGGGATGAAGAGCAAAAGAACCGTCTCGAACGCATCCGCACCCTCGTCGTCGCGAAGGTCGATCGTCTCCAACTCCTGAAACAGGCCGACATCCTGCGCGCCGGCGGACGCGAAGACCTTGCGGCCAAACTCATCGAGGGCAAGCAGGTACTCGACGTGCTGAGACAGGAAATCGACGCGATGAGCCGGCGGGAGGCGGATCTGCTTCACGCGAGGACCGAGGCCGCGGACCGGGTTCGCACTCTGTCCCGAAGCCTGATGATCGCTGCCGGTTTCCTTGGTTTTGCCGGAGCGCTCGTCGCCGTCTTCCTGTTTTCGGCAAGCATCGTCCGTCGGGTGCATGCCCTGAAAGCCCAAGCGCATCGACTGTCGCGGGGCGATGTCGTCAGGGTAGTGGATCCCTTCCGTGATGAACTCGGCAGTCTCGAACAGGCGCTCGAAGATGCAAGCGTGCTTTTGAAGAAGCGCGAGGCTGATCTGACGGAAAGCGAGGAGCGCTTCCGGCTATTGGTCGAGGGCGTCAGCGACTACGGTATTTTCGGGCTCGATACCACAGGGCTGGTTGTGAGCTGGAATGCCGGCGCGGAGCGGATCAGTGGCTATGCGGCCGAAGAGATCATCGGCCAGCATTTTTCCCGTTTCTATCCCGCCGAAACCAGGGAGGCGTTGCCGGCAGAAGAGCTTTCCAGGGCGGCCCGCGACGGACGGGCCGAGGCGGAAGGCTGGCGCATCCGCAAGGACGGCTCTCGGTTCTGGTCTCACGTCGTTGTGACTGCCCTGCATGATGAGGCGGGCCGCCTGCGCGGTTTTTCCAAAATCACGCGAGATATTACCGAGCGCAAGCAAATCGAAGAGGCCCTGCTTGCCGCCCGCGAGGATGCGGTTCGCGCGAGCAACGCCAAGAGCGAATTCCTGTCACGGATGAGCCACGAGCTACGCACGCCGTTGAATTCCGTCCTCGGCTTCGCACAGCTTCTGGAAATGGATGTCACCGATGCGGATTCCAGGGATAGCGTCGCCCAAATTCTAAGGGCCGGCAGACATCTGCTCAGCCTGATCGACGAGGTTCTCGACATGGCGAGGATCGAGGCCGGGCGCATGGATCTTGCCATCGAACCGCAAGGCGTCGCCGATGTGATCGATGAAGCGGTGTCGCTTGCGAGGCCGCTCTGCGGCAAGCAGCAGATCCGGATAGAGGTTGTCGAGCCCGAGCGAGATCTGGCGGTCCTGGCTGACCGGCGGCGTCTCCTCCAGGTGTTCCTGAACCTTCTCTCCAATGCGGTGAAATACAATCGTCAACAGGGAAGCGTGACCGTCAGCCACCGCGAGATTGGCGGCGACACTATTCGGATCGAGGTCAGCGATACCGGTCCCGGCATCCCGGCGGAACGCGTTTCCCGGCTCTTCACCCCATTCGATCGGCTGGGAGCAGAACGTATCGGTCAAGAAGGGACCGGTCTCGGGCTTGCGCTGTCGCGTCATCTGATCGACGCCATGGGCGGCGCGCTCGGCTTCAGCAATCGTCCGGAAGGTGGCGCCACCTTCCACGTCGATTTGCCGCGCCCGCCCGTGGCGACGCAGGGAACCCGAAGACGAGGCCTCTCCGTCGAAAGTCCGCCATAGAAGACGTCGCCTATGATTTGATCGCGCGCTGATATCCTCCAACGCCTTTGACGAAACGTTTGGCCCATGACAGACCCCACCGACATCTTGCGACGATCGACGATCCTGATCGTCGACGACGAGCCCGCAAATGTTTCCCTGTTGGAACGCATTCTCAAACGCGAAGGCTTCAACGAACTCATCAGCACCACCGAGCCACGCGAGGCGTTGCGGCTCTTTCGCGAACATCCGGTGGATCTCGTTCTTCTCGACCTGATGATGCCCGATCTTGATGGCTTCGCTTTGCTGGAGACCTTCGCAAGGCTCATTCCTGAAAACAGCTACCTGCCGATCCTGGTTCTGACCGCCGATGCAACATTGCCGACGCGCCGACGGGCGCTTTCTCTTGGCGCGAAAGATTTTCTGACGAAACCGTTCGATGCGATCGAAGCCATCCTGCGCATCTTCAACCTTCTCGAAACCCGTATCCTGACCCTGGAGCTTGCCAAACACGGGCTGGCAACGCCGAAATCGGAGCGTCCCCGGATTGATTGACCGGGATCGGTTGATGGCACCAGCCATCTTGGCGTATGGGCGTTAGGCCATCGGCAAATGTTGACCGAGCAGTGCGGCGGAAATCGCCAGCAACGAGAGAGACGGCTGAACCAGGCGCGCAGCGCCGATAATGGGGCCGGCGAGGAAGCCGGCCCCACTCAACTCAAAACATGGTGTTCTTGTTTGCCGCCTCTTTCGGAACGGCCTGGATCACGTCCCAGTGTTCGACGATCTTGCCGTCCTTGACGCGGAAAATATCGACGATCGCCTGGCCGAGATCGCCTGCGCCGTTCGTCGCGTGTACATGCAGCCAGACCAGATCGCCATCGGCGGCGCTGCGGATGATCTCAGCCTTCGATTGGGCATTGTCCTTGAAGAAGCCGGCGAAGAAGGAAACGAGAGGCTTCTTTCCGTCGGGAACTTGAGGATTGTGCTGCCGGTAGTCGTCGGCGACGACCGAGGCGGCCGCGATATCGTGCTTGTTGAAGAACCGGTCGTAGAACTCGACAACCAGCTTCCGGTTGGCTTCTTCGATCTTCAAATCCCGCGTGGCCGATTCAGCAAAAGCGCCGGCCGGCGCGGCGATGCCCGCCAAAATGACGAGTGCGAAAAGCGATTTCCCGAATGTCATGCATTAAGCTCCTTGGTATGGATCGGCGAGCTAGTCTAGAAAACAGACTATGACGCTTGGTCTATGAAACCGCTGCATCTCAGGCAAGAAGGCAGTTTCTGGTGCCAAGGTCAGCCGGCGATGACCGAGAATTGCAGGAGAAAGCCGTGTCAGAGACGCATGACCCAAGACAACAGCCCGGCGCTGGATGCCCGATCAGAGGCGTGCTCGATCGCATCGGTGATCAATGGAGCCTGTTGACACTCGATGCGCTGGAAAACGAGAAAAAGCGCTTCAACGAACTGCTGCGTGAAATCGGAGACATCTCGAAGCAGATGCTGTCCAAAACGCTGAAGCATCTGGAGCAGGACGGCTTCGTGCGGCGCACCGTCTATCCGCAGGTTCCGCCTCGCGTGGAATATGAACTGACGGAACTCGGGCGATCCTTCCTCATCCCCATGAAAGCCTTGGTCGGATGGGCCGAGCAGAACCATGCGGCAATCAGCATCGCTCGGCTACGGCACGAAAACGCCTAGCGGCGAAGCCCTGTGTCAGGCCAAGAGCACCTTGCCGCCCGTTCGGAAGGGAAGCGCGGACTGCAGGGCTTGCCGGACATTTTCCAAAGGGAATACCTCCCGCACCTCGGTCGCGATGACCTTCGAAACGATCTGCGCCGCGACCTCGGAATAGGCCTGTTGGACATCGCCCATAGCTTCGGAATGAACCCATTCCCGAAGGTGAAAATAGGAAAAGGAAATATCGGGATGGGACGCCCAGAATGAATTCGGGATGCTCTGCCCCGAGAGCAGGCCGTAATGCACGAAACGTCCGCCCCGCCGCAGCGCACCGGCGAGGACTGCGGCGCGCGCTCCTCCGACGCAGTCGAGCACTGCGTCGAGCCCATGCCGGCCGGCGAGCCCGGCAACCAGATCGCTTTCGCTTTCTTCCCTATCGATGATGACAGCCTCGACCCGGCCGCGGAGGCGCTCAAGTGATCCTTCGCTGCGGACGATGGCGACCGGCTCCACCCCTGCGGCGTTGGCGAGACCGATCAATATCGCTCCGATCGAAGAGGCGGCGGCATTGATGGCGATGCGCATGCCCGACCTCAGCCCGATCTTGGCATGCAGCATCAACCAGGCCGTCATCGGATTGACGTAGCTCGTCGCAGCCTCGAAGTCGGTGAGCTCGTCCGGCACACGAAGGCACCAGCCGGGATCGGTATCCTTGAATTCCTGCCAGCCGCCGGCGCTGCGCACCGGCAGCACGCGTGCTCCGGGGAAAAGCCCATAAACCTCTTCACCGCACTGCTCGACAACGCCGAACGCTTCGAAGCCGGGAATGAAGGGCAATGTGGTGCGTCCGCTATAGGCTCCTGATATGGTGATGATATCGGACGGATTGATCGCCCGCGCCAGCAGACGCACCCTCACCTCATCGCGCCGCAGCGGCGGCAGCGCAGCCTGCTCGAGTTCGACGACATCCTGAGCCGGGCCGAATTTTCGCACGACCGCCTGATATTGCATTGCATCCCCCACACACTGCGGTTAGATCACCCCGTCGAATTTTCGGTGATCGAATGAGCGTTGACGACAGGCCTTTAGCATCGTTCCGGGTCTCGATGCGAGACATCGACATCTATGGTCATGTCCACAACTCCCGTTATCTCGACTATTGCGAGGATGCAGTCGTCGAGTTCCTGCGGCAACGGCAAATTCTCAGCCATTTCCGTCACACCTCTTCCGGCGTCGCCTATCACGTGAAGAAGGCGGAGATCACCTTTCACAGCCCCATCGACCTTGACGATGTTGTCGAGGCAAAGGTGGACGTGGAGAAAGTCGGGCGCACGAGCCTGTCCTTTGCCATCGAGCTCTTTCGCCAGCGCGATGGCGCTCATTGCGCATCGGCGCATTTCGTCTGGGTCTGCGTCGGCCTCTCCGACAGCCGCCCGACGCCGATTCCCGAAGCGACCAGAGCCGCTCTGTCTCCAGGCTGATGGCCGATCATTCAAACCCGCGGGTGTCCATGCCGATCCATGTGCAGCTTCTTCGACATGCAACGGAGACACCGGACAAGCCGGCGCTGGTGATCGACGGGCGTTCGCTCAGCTATGGCGAGCTCTATGTCCGCGCCAAGGCAATTTATCGGTTTCTCCGAGATCTCCCTCGCTCGAACCGCCGCACGCTCGGTCTGCCCGGTGTGGAGAAGCTTGCCGCTCTCAGCCTTGGCAACCATATCGGCTTTGCCGAGTATTTTGCGGCGGCCACCGCTTTTCCGAATGCCTGCGCGGTCATCGACCCGATGATGCCGGCCGAACGGATCGAACGCATAATCGAGCGGCTGGCGCCTGACGTTCTGATCGTCGACGACGATGCTGGACCAAGCGCCGAAATTGCCCGAAGACTCGGCATTCCCCTCGTCGCTGCCGGAGCGGAGGCTTTCGACCTCGCCTCGAGGCAAGGTGCAGCCGAGCTGCCGGACGATGCCGATAAGATCTTTCTGATCGGCTTCACGTCAGGGACTACCGCCGAGCCGAAAGCCTACTATCGCTCGCGCGAGCAGTGGCGCCGGAGCCTCGATCGCGGACGCGTCGTTTTCGAGCTCGAAGACGCCCCCTCGACAATGTGCCCGGGAGCCTTGGCTCATGGCCTGGCGCTTTATGCGCTGGTCGAAGCTCTTGATGTCGGGGCAACCTTCCATTCAGTCCGGAAATGGGAGCCTAGTGCGGTCGCACGCGCCCTCTTCTCGGAAGGGATCGAACGGCTGGTCGCCGTTCCCACCCATATAGCCGGTATTGCCAGGGCCTGGACGGGTGAACCGGCCCTGGCCTCCCTGCGCGACGTCCTCACCGCCGGCGCAAAGCTTGATGTCAACGGTGTGGAATCCATGCGCCGCCTTTTTCCGAAGGCGCGCATCCGCGAATATTACGGCGCATCCGAGATTGGTTTCATGACCGTCTCGACCCTCGCGGGCGGCGAGATCGATTTTCCGATCGACCGGGTCGGACGAGCCTATCCCGGCGTGGAAATCTCCATTCGCGACCCCGATGAAAAGGATGTCGGGATCGATGTGGCGGGAACCATATTCGTCAGCAGCGACCTGATCGCGGATGGATATCTCTGGGGCGATGACGGTCAGGCCTTCCGGGTCACACAAGCCGGAGCGACGGTTGGAGATCTCGGCGAACTCGATGCCAATGGCATGCTGCGGGTGATCGGCAGGGCGGGCGGCATGATGATATCAGGCGGCAACAATGTTTATCCCGCCGAAGTCGAGAGTGCGCTCAAGGCCTGCCCCGGTGTAGAGGATGCCGTTGTCTTCGGGCTGCCGGACGCCTATTTCGGCCAACGGATCGTCGCCGTTGTCTCGGGAGAGACGATGGACCCGAAAATCCTGGCCGATCATTGCGCGCAGATGCTCGGGAAGTACAAGATCCCCAAGCAATTCTACCATATAAGGTCCTGGCCGATGACGAGCAGCGGGAAAATCTCGAGGGGGCAAGTGGAGCGGGCCGTGGTTTCTGGAGACGATCTTGTCCTACGCCTTTCAGCCTGACGAGGATTGGCAGCCAGTCGTGGTTGCCGCCTACCGGTCGCCGATCGGCCGGGCTTTCGGATCGCTTGCGACTGTCGCGGCGGAAGACCTGCTTGCGCCGATCATTCATCGGATCCTTTCCGAAACGGGAATTGCACCCGACACCATAGACGACGTTCTGGTGGGCAACGCCGCAGGTGGCGGTGGAAACATCGCGCGGCTGGCAGCCCTCACCGCAGGTCTGCCCATGGCGGTTCCGGGCGTGACTATCGATCGGCAATGCGGCTCGGGTCTGGAAGCGATCATCACCGCAGCCCGTCTGATCCAGGCGAAAGCTGGGTCGTGCTTTCTGGCCGGCGGCGTGGAGAGTGTAAGCACCGCGCCATGGCGCGTCGAAAGACCAAAGGCGAATGGGATGCCGCCGCGATTTTACGGGCGCGCCCGGTTTTCGCCTGAAACGATCGGCGATCCGGAAATGGGAATTGCCGCCGAAAACGTCGCGCGGCAGTTCGGCATAACGCGCCAGAGACAGGATGAATTCGCCCTGCGCAGCCACCGGCTCGCCGTGCAGGCGGCCGAGGTGGGCATCTTTCGGCCCGAGATCGTCGAAATTCCCACCAGCCATGGTCAGATCGAACGGGACGAATGCCCGCGCGCGTCCACCTCTCTTGAGGCTCTCGCAAACCTCCGGCCGGTCTTCCTGGCCGATGGTTCGGTGACAGCAGGCAATGCCTGCCCGCTCAACGACGGCGCCTGCCTGGTGCTTGTCATGAGCCGCGCAATGGCGAGAAGCATGGGTATCGAAAAGGGCCTTGCCTTCATCGATAGCGCCGCTGCCGGTGTGGATCCCAATCTGCTCGGTATCGGGCCGGTCGCCTCGACCAGGAAGCTGCTGCAGCGTCAGTCCGGGCTCTCGCTCTCCGACATCGATGCCATCGAATTCAACGAGGCCTTCGCGGCCCAGGTTCTGGCATCGCTGGATCAGCTCGATATTCCTGCCGATACGATCAACAGGAACGGCGGGGCGATTGCCTTGGGCCACCCGTTCGGGGCGTCCGGCGCAATCCTCGTTACCCGACTATACAGCCAGCTGATCCGCGACCTCAGCGGATGGGCGCCGGGCGCGACCGGCCTGGCCATGATCGGTATCGGCGGAGGCATTGGGCTGACCGCCATGTTCGAGGCTACCCAGCTTTCCTGACCAAAATAGGGTAACGGCATCCGGCGCGCGACCATACGACGGTATTGCTTTCCCTCACCCTTGAACCAATCGACTACAACCCCGCTCGCGTCATAGCCTCCATTTGCTCGGGAACGACATGTCTGTTGCTGGAGCGGATGAGGAGCAAAGCATGTCGCAGTCAGATACCAACATCCTCGCTGATGAAGCTTACTTTTCCCACACTCGACCGGATGCGATTGCCTTCGATGCAAATTCTGCCGACGGCATATTCGGCGTCGTCCACGATCTGGGCAATCTGATCCAGGTCGCCACCTCCGCGCTGAACATGATTTCACGCAGTCCGGACATCGAGATGGCCCCTACCCTCCTGCCGATCTTCGCCAGTGCCAGGATTTCGCTTCAGCGTGCAGGAACGCTCGTTCAGCAGACGATGCGCCTTGCGAGCGACGGCAATGCCGCCGCCGAGCCGGTCGACATCAGGGCTTGCCTGATGGAGATCGAAGCCCTGGCCAAAGCGACCTGGGATCGCAATATCGCGTTCGAGATATATGCCAGCGAGACGCTTCCGATCTTCCGATGCAGCCGCGTAGGGCTGCAAAGCGCCATTATGAACCTCCTGCTCAACGCGCGCGACGCCATGCCGGATGGCGGCGTGATTTCAATCATAGCCACCGCCATCGACGACGAACGCGCCGCAGCCGGGATCGAATTGCGGATTTCGGACAATGGTCTCGGGATGACAGAAGATGTGCTACGCAGGGCGAGCGATCCGTTCTTCACGACGAAAGCATCGGGGCTTGGCGGCCTCGGATTGCCGATGGTGAATCGATTCGTTCGGGAAGCACGGGGCCATCTCCGTCTGGAAAGCGAGCTCGGCCGAGGCACGGTGGTGACACTGCGATTGCCCGTCGAAGGCTGAGGCCCAGCAATCCCGGGCCAAATTCATGGCATAGCCGGGCGAAGCTTTTCGCCAGGCTCATTCCTAACGCAGCTGTCAGGCGGCGGCGCGTTTGTGATCTGCCGGATGCTGAAGCCGAAAGCCGATCGCCAGCCTGTTCCAGGCGTTGATCATCGCAACACCGATCGAAAGGGCCACGAGCTCGTCATCCGCGAAGTTGGCGTGTGCCTCTTCATAAACATCATCCGGCGCATGGCTTTTCGCGATCTGAGTGAGAGCCTCGGCCCAGGCGAGTGCGGCCCGCTCCCGAGTGGTGAAAAGCTGCGACTCCCGCCACGCGTTCAGAAGCAGCAGCCGGTCATCCGTTTCGCCGAGCTTCAGCGCGTCCTGGCGGTGCATGTGCAGGCAGTGAGCGCATCCGTTCATCTGGGAAACGCGCACCTTGACGAGTTCGAGCAACTTCGGATCGAAGCTTTTGGCAATCCAGCCTTCAACGGCCACGAGGCCGTCGATGCCGCTGTTCTTATGGGCCATGAAGTTCAGACGCTTGATCATTCTTATCTCCATCGTGAGAGCATTGATGACGCAAGCCTCGGCTTGCAGGCCAGTGAATACGCCTTGCCTTCCGGGTCGACCATCTGCCCCAACGGTTTATCAAGCCGATGCCTGTTGACGTGATGTTCCGCCATTTCGGCCAGCTGGCCTACTGCGTTGGCATAGGGTGACAGCGACCGAGGAAGAATAGTTTGGGACCGCGATCCGGCGCATCCTCCTGCCCATCGGTTACCGGCCGCACCGGCGACGGTCCCTATGAAGTCGCTTCGCTCATTGGGGACGCGGTGGGCATGCCGAGCAGTTGCCTGCTCACCTTCAGGTCACCAGAGGACATCCTCGTAAAGGACAAGGAGACTAAACATGAAAATCGTCGTTATCGGCGGCACTGGCCTCATCGGCTCCAAGACCGTGGAAAGATTGCGTAACAAGGGGCACGAGGTGTTGGCGGCTTCGCCGAACTCGGGTGTGGACACGATTACCGGCAAAGGCCTGGCGGAAGCGCTCGCTGGAGCACAGGTGGTGCTCGATCTCGCAAACTCACCCTCGTTCGAGGACAAGGCCGTCCTGGAATTCTTCCAGACGTCGGGCCGCAATCTGCTCAAGGCAGGGGCTGCCGCCGGCGTCAAGCATCACATCGCGCTGTCGATTGTCGGCATGGAGCGGCTGCAGGGCAGCGGCTACATGCGCGCCAAGATGGCCCAGGAAGAGCTGATCAAGACTTCCGGCATACCCTACACCATCGTGCACTCCACCCAGTTCCATGAATTCATGGCTGGCATCGCCCAGTCGGGTACCGTCGGCCAGACCGTGCATCTGTCGCCGGCTTATGTGCAGCCGATCGCCTCGGACGACGTCGCCGACGTCATGGCCGAGGTGGCGCTCGGCACGCCTCTGAACGGCACGATCGAGATCGGCGGGCCCGAGAAAGTCCGCCTCACCGAAATCGTGACGCGTCTCTTCAAGGCGACGAATGATCCGCGGCAAGTGGTGGCGGATCCGCATGCCCGCTACTTCGGCGTGGAGCTCGAGGATAATTCGCTCGTGACCGGCGCCAAGGCGCGGCTTGGCCAGATCCGCTTTGACGATTGGCTGAGCCGGCAGCCGCCCCAGAAGAAGAGCGCCTGACACCGGGCGCCAAGCGACCCATTCCCATCAACTGAGGAGACCAGACATGCTCAAAAAAATGATCTCGGCAGCAGCGCTTGCGATTGTCCTTGCCGCCGGCACTCAGGCTTATGCCGCAGGCGGCGACGCGAAGGTTCGCGTCGTTTTCGACCAGAAGCTTCCCAATGTTCCCGGCAAGAGCATGCGGGCGGTGCTCGTCGAATATGCACCGGGCGGGTCGTCGCCCGGCCATACCCACCCGGCCTCGGCCTTCATCTATGCGACCGTTCTCGAAGGGGCGATCACCAGCAAGGTGAATGACGGGCCGGAGAAGGTCTATAAAGCAGGCGAAAGCTTTCCCGAATTTCCGGGCGATCATCACGCCGTCAGCAAAAACGCCAGCAAGACAAAGCCGGCGCGCCTGCTTGCGGTCTTCGTGCTGAATACCGACGAGACGGAACTGACGACCGACGACAAGTGACGTGACCCACGATGCCCGGCACCGCCGGGCATCGATTTCTCCCGCCGCATCAGGCGCCCTGCAGCGCCAGTTCCAGATCCGCCACCAGATCATCCGGATGTTCGATGCCGATCGACAGCCGGATCGTCGATTCCAGAACGCCGATCCGCTCCCGGATATCGGCGGGCACGCCGGAATGCGTCATGGTTGCCGGGTGGCTTGCGAGCGACTCCGTGCCCCCGAGGCTGACCGCGAGCTTGAAGATCTGCAGCGCGTTCAGGAATTTGAACGAGGCGGGCTGACCGCCGCGGATGTCGAAAGAGAAGGTGGAGCCCGCGCCGCTGCATTGCGCGATGAAGGTCCGGCCGGCCGGCGATTCCGGATCGTGGTAGGGCAGGTAGTGAACCTTCTCGACCTTCGGGTGATCTCGCAGAAAGTCTGCAACGGCCCGCGCATTGCTGTTGGCCCGCTCCATGCGAAGCTGCAGCGTTTCCAGCGAACGGCCGAGCATCCAGCAGGAATGTGGATCGAGCTGCGTGCCGATCGCGCCGCGCAGGGCCTTGATCTGCTTGATCACCGCCTTGCGACCAAGAACGGCGCCGGCGATCAGGTCCGAATGACCACCGACATATTTGGTCAGCGAATAGAGCGAGATATCGGCGCCGTGCTCGATCGGCCGCTGGAAGACCGGTCCGAGCAGGGTGTTGTCGCAGACAATGATCGGCATATGGCCCTGTCTTGCACCAATCATGTCGGCCACGCGTCGGATCATCGCGACATCGACCAGACTGTTGGTCGGATTGGCAGGCGTCTCGATCAGGATGACGGAGACGCGGCCCTTGGCCATCGCCTCTTCCGCCGCCTTTTGCACCGATCCTTCGCTGACGCCGTCGGCAAATCCAATGGCGGCGACGCTGAAGTTCAGAAAGGTCTTGGCCAGCAATGTTTCGGTTCCCCCGTAGAGCGGCTGCGAATGCAGGATCGCATCCCCCGGCCGGACGAAGGCGAGCAGAGTCGTGGCTATCGCCGCCATGCCGGATGAAAACAGCACGCCGCTTTCCGTCCGTTCATAGACGGCCAGCCTGTCTTCGACGATCTCGCTGTTTGGATGGTTGAAGCGCGAGTAGACGAGGCCGGCCCCCTTCCCCTCGGGCGGCTCGCGGCGGCCCGACACGTAATCAAAGAAGTCGCGGCCATCCTCGGCTGTATTGAAAACGAAGGTGGAGGTGAGAAACACCGGTGGCTTGACCGCCCCTTCCGAGAGTTCGGGATCGTAGCCGTAGTTCAGCATCTGCGTCTCGGGATGCAGCGCATGATTGCCGATATGGGTTTTGGAAGGATGCGGGGCGGTCATCAACGTCTCCTGTGTCGGGACTGCAGAAATGGCAGAATACATCAAAACCATATGAGGGGAGCAATCATCGCGGTCAGCTTATGGTCTTGCCCAGAGTGTCGGCGACATAGGCCCCGCGCGATCCCATCGGCAGCGGCGCTCCCGTCGTCGTGTCCTTCGCGGTCTGATGCTCCAGTTCGGCGTTCAGCTCGCCTCCGATGATGAGAATGACGACCGAAAGCCAGATCCAGATGAGGAAGCCGATCAGTGCGCCGAGTGTGCCGTATGTCGCGTTGTAATTGGCGAAATGATCCAGATAGTAGGAGAAGCCGAGAGACATGGCGGTCCAGGCGACCGTGGTCAGAGCCGCGCCCCACGTCATCCACCGGAGTTTGGCAGGCTCCCGGCTGGGGCCGAAGCGATAGACTGATGTAACGGCCACAGCGACGACCAGCAGAAGCAGCGGCCATCGCATGAGAAGGGCCATGTGCTCCTTGAATTGATCGAGCCAGAGATAGGAGAGGACAACAGGCATGACCCCGACGAGCGCCACCATGACAATTGTCAAAAGCATTGCGCACAAGGTGAAGCAAAGGCCGATCAGGTTCAACCGGACAAGCCCCCGCTTCTCCTCTTCCTCATAGGCGACGTTCATAGCGTCGAAGATCGCCAGCGTGCCGCTATGCGTGCTCCAGAGGGCGATGCCGAGACCGACAAAAAAGGTGATGCCGAGCGTAGCGTCGCGACGATCGACGAGTTCCTTGATCTGGTCGGCAAGAAGATCGAACGCGCCTGATGGCAGAAGGCCAGCCAATTCGCGAAGATGTTCGGATATGGTGGTCGGATCTGCAACCAGCCCGTAGAGTGATACCAAAGCCGCCATGGCTGGGAACAGCGCCAGCAGCAGATAGAAGGTCACGCCCGCGGCAATCAGCGTGACCCGGTCGGCGAGGACCTCGTGGAAGACGCGCCAGAACACGTCGCGAAGGCCGCTGAAGGGAATAGCCTCGGGCGTGCTAGCGCTGCGGCCATGATCGTCACCCGCGTGACCGACATCCGCAGATGGGGCAGCCGACCTGCGCTCCGTCGCCTGCATCAAGACAAATGCGCCGATCGCTGCGGCCATGATTGTCGCCGCAATGGGGAATTTCTTGAGGTGAAGCACATCTGGCATGAGGATGTTCTCCGATCTGGTGCGGAGATAACGCGGGGTTCCGCTAAAGGATGCAAGCCGTTGCTTTCCTGCGGACATTTAAGCAGGGGCGAGGTCAGCAGGTTCCCGCGGTCCGGGTCAGGCGGCAGGGATTGGAGGTGATTGAGGGGACGTCAAGTCGCGCAGCCACTGCGCTCGGTACCGCCTAAGGTAACTGGAGCAGATCTGGTGGCAGAAGGGATTCCTGTTTTTTGTGAATCATGATTCACTTCCTTTATGACGAAGCGCCGCCTCCCCATGGTCGAGCATGCCGATACGCTG